>JACQFH010000609.1 GCA_016200145.1 Planctomycetia bacterium
AGACCTGCTCCATGTCATTGCTTCGAGTTCAGATTGCTGGCACAATGAATCAGCGTTCTGAAAATGGGCACGACGGTTTGAGGTGATATTTGGCCTCGTCCGACGAACGAACCGACATCGTCCTGCTGGTCAGTCAGCAGGGGGCGTTGTCCCCGCAGCGTTCGCTCGCCATTGTGCGGCAGGCGGCCATCGCTCTCGACCAGGCGCTGCAACAGGGTCGCGCCTATTTTTCGCTCACGCCGTCCAAATTGATGGTTGGGGCCGACGGGCGCGTGACCTTCCCCGGCACGGCTCCGGTTACGAGCCGGGAATCCCCATTGGCAGCGTCAATTCCGGGCGCTGCCGGCCCAATAAAGAGTGTTCAATTCACAGCGCCGGAACTGGCGCGCGAAGGTCAAGCTGCCGACTTTCGCAGTGCCGTCTATGAGCTGGGTTGCGCCTGGTATTACATGCTGACTGGACAAGCGCCGTTTCCTGTCGGGAATCGGGCGACTGTCATTCGGTCCCATGCCGAATTGCCGATTCCAGATCCCCGAATATTGAAGCCGGAAATCCCGGGAACCATCGCCGACGTGCTGCGACGGATGACTCAGAAGCAACCGTCGAAACGCCACCAGACTCTGAAGCAACTGCTGGCCGACCTCGCGGCGGCGAACGACGTCGCAACGGCCGCAGCCGCTGCGGAATTCGAGCCGGCGAGCCCCCTGCCCGAAATTCGCCCGGACATACACTCGCCAGAATCCATCGAACAAACGACAGGATTCGACGACACGGTTGAAGAGCCTGTCAGAACGAAACACAACCCGAAGTCAGGGACGATTCTCCCTCCGGCACCGCCCGACGACGATCCCACGCCGCCTCAGCGCATCGCGAAGCGGCCGCGCGGTCACGGCGATGAACAACCGCTCGTCAACGAAAAACCGCAACCCAATCGGACGTCTCTGTTTTATCTCGCGACCGGGACGGTCGTCGTCGTCGTGGTCGCGGGGGTGATCTGGCTCGTTGAAGGTTTCAACACGTCATTCGATTCCGTCAACAATGAACGCATGGCCAACCCGTTTGCCAACCGCGACGCCGTTGCCACGAACGCGGGATCACCGGCGCCGCGCGTTCCAGGCAAGGCTGCCCGGTCGTCGGGAGAAAACTCGCCACCGTCCGCAGGGGCTGGTCGCACGGGCGTCAAATCGTCGAATCTGAAGGGCGAGTTGACGAATGCCGCTGCCGGATCCGCGACGATCAGCGGAGGGAGTTCCAAAATCGGCGGAAATGACGATCGTCGGCCCGGTTCCACGCAGCTCGAGGCCCGACTCAAACGCGAGAGATCATTTCTACCCGCATGGGCCACTCTGCCGCGTCCCACCGAGTCGCTCCCCACGCTCATTGTTCAGCCGGGACAATCGGGAACCGACCAGTATCCCTCGCTGAATCAGGCGCTCGACCGTGTGCCCGGGAGCGGCGCCGTGATCAAACTTGCGGGTCGCGGTCCCTTTCCGCTTTATCCCGCGAAGATTGCCGACAAGATCCGCATCGTGATCGAGCCGCAAAATGCATCCGACCCCGCCCCCCTCGTCGTGCTGCTGTTGCAGGAGGACGGGGCGGAATCGAACTTTCTCGAAGTTGCCAATACGACGCTCGAATTGCGGAGTCTTCAGTTAGCGCTGGATAGCCAGGGACTGAGCGCGGCGCCCGACGACGCGCTGGTATCGGTTGTGGCCGGCGACGTGGTCCTGCAGCATTGCGAAGTGACGGTCAAGGGCTTCCCCAGGGGGCCGATGTCGGCACTGAAAATCTCCGGCGCCGTCGTTGCCGAGGACCGGAAATCGGGCCGGGCGCCGCGCGTGCTGGTTGAAAATACTGTGATTCGCGGCAACAACCTGACGGCGGTGACGATTCATTCCGATCAGGTCGACCTGGCCTTGTGGAATACTATGGTCTGGAGCGGTCATGCTTCCGCTCTCCGCTTCGGGCCGGCAAGTCGCAGCGACGAAGAATCGGCCCGTAATCTCTATCTCGCGTCGTCGACGCTCTGTTCGCTGCAAGATGCCGTGCAGATTGCTGGAAATGCCGTGAGCCCGCTTTCCATGTCGATCGAGGTCTTTCATTCATTGCTGGCTGCGCCTGCCGGCAGTCATCGCGCTGCGGCGCTCTTGAGTCTGGACGGCTGGAACAAGAACCAGCAGGAATCGGCGTGCGGCAGCGCCATTCACTGGAAATCCACCGCCAGCCTGTACGCCGGCTGGGCCAGTCTGATCGGGCTGAATCCAGGATCCCTGGCCGCGGCCACGAGCCCGTCGCAATGGCGCGCGGCTTGGCGCGAACAGAGTGCCGGCGACACCACGCTGATTGACTCGGACCCCTGGCCAGACCAGCCGATCGACGACATCTTTACGACCGACCTGGCGACACTGGCCCCGCAGTCGTTGGAAAGACAATACGACAACACGGGCGATGAGGGCTGGCCGGGCTGCCCGACCGAACGGTTGCCGGCTTTTGCGAAACTCGATTCGCTGGCCGTCGAGCAGGTCGTGGCCCGGCATCCGCAGCTTCCACGCGGCCTGTTTCAGTCGCCCGTCCGCGAGTCCCTGCACGTCGACGTCGGCCGCGACGACCTGGGGAAATTCCTGGAGCGCCGCCGGCTGCAGAACGGGACGCTGATCGTGGCTTCCGGATCGGGCGTGCAGAAGAGCAGTCCGATCGTCATCGAGAACGCCTGGGTGCGCTTGCAATTCGAATCGACGGATCAGAATCCGCTGGTGCTTGTACCGCGTCCGGCGGCGTCGAAATACGACAGTTTCATCACTGTCGTCAATGGCGGCCTTGAAATCGTGGGCGGCGCATTCACCCAGGGAACCTCGACGCAGCGCGATCTGCCGAGTTGCTTCATGCGGGTCATCGACGGTGACATGGCGCTCTGGCGCTGCCGCGTCGTGGAGTCTGCCGCCGGGGCGACGTTCGAGCAGGGGCTGTTTCAATGGCGGTCGGTTCATGGACGTTCTCCGGTGCGGCAATTCGAGGGGAGCTATTCCGGTTATGCCTGGTTCGACTCGTGCTGCCTGTCGGGTTCCGGGACAATTATTGAAGCCGACATGCGCCGCCGCGTCCTCGCCTGCAAGAACTGCGTCGTCGTTTCGCGAGACGATCTTTTTGCGGTGAATCTCGGCAATTCCGATCCACAATTAGGCGGGGTCGTCGATTTGAGCTACTGCACGCTCTCGGCCGCCGATCATTTCTTCCAGTTGCGCGCGGGCAAATCGGCGGGGGCGGGAAATTCTCGCCTGACGATGTATGCCGACCGGTGCGTATTCGCTCCGCGCTTGCGGTTCGGGTCGCAGTCCACGTTGCCGACGCTGATGGCTTACGAAGGCCGCCTGCTCGAGCAGCAGCGATTCACGTGGCTCGAAAATCGCTGTGGCTATACGCCCGAGATCAGCGTATTCCTGCGCGCGGAACGGGAACGAGGGAAGTCGGCTTCCCAGGATTTCGCCGACGTCTGGGTGGATCAATGGGGAAACGGGCAGATTGCCGAACCATTGCTGGGTGCCGACGGGGTCGTCCTGAGAAAAACGCCGCGCCCGGGGAGAGAACCGGGCGATTTCGATCCGCACGAAGTTCAGCTTGCGCCTGGCTGCCGGGCGTCCACGTGGGATGAGCAGCGCCCGATCGGCGTACATCTCGACGCGATGAATCTGCCACCGCTCCGCGCGCCGGCAACGACGCCGGAGCCGAAAGATCAGCCGCAGGTCCCGCTCCCGAGGGATGGGAGTTTCCCACCGGGGTCCTGAATCACCCGCCCGGCAAAGAGCCCCGTCGGCCGGCGCATGAAAGACTCAAAAAATGCAGCGTGTTACGCGCGACAAAATCAGCTATGTCTTTGACCGCCGGCTGGAACCGGTGCTGCGGATCGCAGCGGGTGAAGTGTTTGAAATCGAGACCGAAGACGCGCGCACCGGCCAGACCCGGACTCCGGAAACGTGTCGCGCAGACTATGTGATCGCGCTGCGGAGCAAGGGCCCCTACTATGGCAACCCGGTCACCGGGCCGATTCATGTTGCAGGAGCCGAACCGGGAGACACGCTTGCCGTGTCCATCCGGGACATGGAATGTGACACGCAGGGTTTCGCCGGCTACTGGCCGTTCGTGTACCATTTGCAGGACTGGTTCCACGAGCCGGTGACGGAGCTCGTCGAGATTTGCAATGGCGAAGTCCACTACACTTTGCAGACCGCCAGGGGGCCGCACATCCTGCGAATTCCGACGCGGCCCATGATCGGTTGCATCGGGACGGCGCCGCACCTCGAGGTTCCAACCGCGGGGACGGCAGGCCGGTTCGGGGGCAACCTCGACGTGCCGGAAGTGGCTCCGGGGAGCATCGTCTATCTGCCTGTGGCCGTGCCAGGCGCGCTCCTGTACCTGGGCGATTGTCATCCGTATCAGGGGGACGGCGAAGTCAGCGGATGTGAAATGCGCGCCGTGGTGACGGCTTCCGTGGACGTGCTCAAGAACTGGACGAAGACGCAAAATGCCCCGCGGATCGAAACGCCCACGCACCTCGTCACGGTGGGGGCCGCGAGCCCGGCCGAAAACGCCCAGTGGCAGGCGATTCGCGAGATGATCGTCTGGCTCGAAGAACGCTACGGCTGGAGCAAGGCCGAGGCCCGCATCTTTCTGACCCTCGTGGGCGACCTGCGTCCCGGGCAGATGCAGGTCTCGCCGTACACGATGCGGCTGATCGTGCCGAAAGAGCGCCTGCCGCAGCAACCTGAATGATCGATTCACGGTCGTCGGGGTGCGTGGCGGTCGACCCGTCATGATCGCTGTCGATACTTCTCCAATTGCTCTTCATCCAACTCGACGCCCAGTCCCGGACTTTCGGGGACGCGGGCAACTGCGGGACCCAGTTCCAGCGGTTTCGTAATCAGATCGGCCTCGTGATAGAGCGGACCGATCAGGTCGCCGGGGTACGATTCGCTGTCGATCCCCGAATCGGCGACCGCCACGTGCAGCATGGCGGCGGTGCCGATTCCCAGTTCCAGATTGCTGCCGATCGAGCACACGATTCCTGCCGACCGCGCCACGTGCACGATCTCGAGCGTGGCCGCGATGCCACCGTGTTTACCGGGATAGACGCTCAGAATGTCGGCCGATCGGCTGCGAGTCAGACGCCAGGCGTCATTGAGCGTAAACACGCTTTCATCGGCCATGACCGGGATATCCGTGCTGCGGCGAACTTCGGCCAGCGCCTCGGGATCGTGCACGCCGACCGGCTGTTCGGCGAACAGAATCCGGAATTCCCGCAGTTCCGCCAATGTCCGCCGGGCCTGCGCCACGTTCCAGCCGCAGTTCGAGTCGATACCGATGGGGATGTCTGGCCCGGCTGCATCCCGCACGACGCGTACTCGTTCGATGTCACCGGCCGGGTCGAGTCCCGTTTTCACTTTGAGGCACTTCACACCCCAGTCGAGAAACTGGTGCGCGAGGCGGACGACGTGCGGCACATCGAACGCACCGATCACCATCTTGATCGGCACGGATTCACGGACTTTGCCGCCCAGCAATTGATACACGGGGACTCCGGCCGCCTTACCGGCGATGTCCCACAGCGCCATCTCGACGGCCGCCTTGGTGAAAGGGTTGAGCTTGAGGCATCGATCCATCCTCTGCCGCAAGAGGCTGATTTGCCGCGGATCCTGGCCCACGCATTCGGGGGCGATCAGTCCTTCAATGGCGGCGATGCAACCGGCGCTCGTCTCGCCGCTCCAGCGCGGCGCCACCGTGGCCTCCCCCAGTCCCACCAGTCCCTCATCCGTATGGACCCGCAGAATCACATAGGGGGATTCGGCGTGAACGCCGTGCGCGGTCTTGGTTGTCATCCCCGACTTGAGAGGCACAAGGATCGGAACAGCTTCGAGACGGGTGATTCGCATCGTGGTGGACTTCGTGTTCGGGTTGATGTTCCGAGAATCTCAAACCGGTCATCCGTTCAGGACCTGCTTCCAGTTTTCGTAGATGATCCGGTCGATCGCCTCTTTGGGAAACGTCGGGAAGCTGGTTCCTCTGACGACGTCGTTCACTTTATACAACCCGGCGATGACCTGCTCAGGAGTGGCCGACGGAAAGTCGGAGCCGAAGATCAACTTGTGCTCGACGCCATATTCCAGGGCCGTCATGAAAGCCTGGTAATGCCTGAGGGGCCGGTAATGAAGCGCCGACACGTTGGCAAAGAGGTGCGGGTGCTTGCGAATCAGAACCACGCATTCGGTTTCCCAGGGATGTCCCATGTGCGAGATGATGATCCGCAGATCGGGGCACGCAATGGCGATGTCTTCGAGCTGAATCGGGTTCGAGTACTTGAGCGGCCCGGGACGCACGAACGACGTGCCCTGGTGGATGTTGATCGGGATTCCGAGCTGTTCGGCCTTTTTGAAGAGCGGCAGATGCCGCGGATCCTGCGGGTCCCAGTTCTGATAGATGGGCGAAACCTTGAGACCCTGAAAACCCAGATTCTGCACAAAATACTGCAATTGCTCGACGCAGTCGCGATCGTTGGGATCGACCGAGCACCAGCCGATGAATCGATCGGAATGTTCGCGAACAAATCGGGCGATCAGCTCCTGATCGGCATTGATCCCCGTGAACGGCGCCTTGATCCCGAACACAATGACTTTGTCACAGCCCGCTGTGGCCTTCAGCAGCGCCTCGGGAGTCGAGTCAAACGCATTATTCTGAGGGGTGCCGGCGCCGGCAAAATAGACGTCGGGGGTAATTCGCATCTTGGCCTTCTTGGCAGCCCAGGCGAATTCCACGAATTCGTCGGAATAATGATCGGGATACCACATCAGGTTGGTATGAGTGTCGAAGAGCATCGGTTTCACTTCTCTCGGGAAGACACACCCCGCGATGGATTCACAAAAATCCACGCGAGTGCGGCGACGAAGTTGACTCCCGCAAACAGCCACAGCACTAGAGTCCAGTTTCCGGTCGAATTTTCAATGGAAAAGAACAACTGGCCGACTTGCTTCGGACAATAATACGCTCCGATGTTGCCCATCATGTTCATGGCGCCGGCGAGCACGGCGGCGCGGCGACCTCCCAGATCCATCGCCGCCGCCCAGGTCGCCGGTCCGCCGACCGACGCCAGCAGCGCCCCCAGGGCGATGACGCCCATTACCAGCCGCGGATTGTCAATCTGTGTGGCTGCTGCGAAGCACGCCCCGCACAGCGCCAGCCCGCAGAACGCCAGCCCGCTGCGGCTCAGCCAGCGGTTCCCCGTGCGGACCATTACGGCGTCAACGAGGTATCCCGACACGAGGCTGCCGATCGCCAGCGTCCACAGCGGCCATGTCGTGAGCGATGCGGCATCCACTTTGGCCAGGCCATAGGCTTTTTCGAGAAACGCCGGGCACCACGTCGTAAAGAACTCATAGGCGTACGCGCGAAAGACCGCCTGAATGAAGAAGGCCCACACGCTGACGCTGGCACAGAACGGCAGCAGCAGACGCAAACGATTCTGGATCGTCAGCCGGGTGGCCGGTTCAGCAGCCACGGAATCAGCTTCGCGTCCGCAGGCGATCAGTTGGCACTCGGCGAGATTGACACGATCATGTTCCTCCGGACGATTTCGGAACCAGAACAGAAAAGCGATCGCCCACAAAGCGCCGGTCGCCGAATAGGCCTGTAAAGCGCCGCGCCAACCGAGCGGGCCGAGGAGACGGGCCGTGAGCTCGGTCGCCGCGATGCCCCCCAGTTGCATGGCTCCCCCCATCACAGAGCTGGCAATTCCACGCCGGGAAATCGGAAACCATTGCGACAGCGCCTGGGCGCAGCAGGGAACGAGCCCCGCTTGCGCCACCCCGATCGCGACGCGTGCCATCCACAGCTCATTGGGAGAAGCCGCGAAGGTGCAGAGCAAGGCGCACAGCGACCAGGCCATGCTGATCAGCGGGAGCGTCTTGCGGACGCCCCAACTGCTGGCCAGAAATCCTCCGGGAATCTGGGCGACGAAATATCCGAGCGCGAACCCGGCCATCACGTCGCCCATGACTTTGTCGGTCGCCTGGAACTCGGCGGCGATTGTCGTGTTGGCCGCGGAAATGATTCGAGTCAGATAGGCACTCGCCGGCGCCAGCGCCAGAATTGCCAGGACCAGGTAGCGAACCCCGGTGGGTCTGACCTCGGCCGAATTGGCGTCATCGACGTTCGGCGGGACTTGCAGCACTCAAGAATCTCCGCAAGACGTTGGCTGTAATCCGGGAGACATCGTCGTCGATGGGCAATGCCAGAGTCCAGTTCAGTGAGCCGACCGAGAACACGGATCCACCACTGGCCGTTTCATAGATCACGAGATCGGCCCCGCTGTTTTCCGGGTTCTGTCCTTTGGCGAGATGGACGATGTTCGCCGGTGAATGCGGCGAAATCTTGTCGAGCTCGAGTCCCGAGGCCCCGCCGGGCGTTCGGCCGTTCAGGCTCCGCAAACCGAACAAGTCACCCGTCCCGAGGTCCGTTCCTTCAAAAACCCAGTGTTCACCGGCCAGCACGCCATACGGAGCACCGGTCCGGTAGCCGCCATGCGAATAGGCCACCCCCAGCAGGCACGCCTCCGATTCACCGCGCAGATCGCTGCGCTCTTCCTGCCGGCAGCGCATGGTGAACTCATCGAGAAATTCGAACTCGCACAGGAAACCGCACCCCGCCAGGTACATCAGCCGGCCGCCGCGATGATGCACCCAGTCCTTGATCGCGAAATACATTTCCTTCGTCACATACTCGTTGTGCGTGTTCAGAATCAGGACGCCGTACTGGTCGAGGGGGACGCGGCCGAAATGCAGTTCCGTTTCGGAATACAGGTCGAATGCGAATCCCTCGTGTTCGAGCCATCCCAGCAGCCGCCATTCCCCCGGCGCATTCGCACAGGCGAGCCGGCCTTCAATCGAATCGGTGATCCTGGCCTCTTCGGGGACGAAGTTGGCGGGCTCGGGTCGATCGAACGAGAGCGGTGCGCCGTAGTCTTCGAACGGCCAGAGACCGGGACGGGTGTAGCGTTCCAGATCGGTACGGGCGTAGGCCGTAGGCTCCGCCAGCAGTTCGCGCTGATTGACGTAGTTGCTGCGTCCGCCGAAGCTGTTGTATGCGTTCCAGGTGGCGTTGGAGGTGAGAACGGCCACACGCGCTGTCGGGTGGGCCGGTTGCACGATCCACGGAAAGGAAAAGAACTCGCCCCGTGCGTTCTTCACGTGAAAGTAATAGAGTCCCGAGCGCGGCGGCGCCGTGATGCGCTGCTGATGCCATGCTGAGCCGAAACCAATCTTGTTCCAGCCGACGCCGCATTGCGTATAGTCGCCATCGGGAGTGATCTGCGTCGTGGCGCGCGGGCCATGGTCGTCGAACCAGCCCAGATCCTGCACGAGCTGCTTCTCCCATCCATACCGCCACAGCGAGAGCTTGTAAGCCGTCGTGGAATGGACCCGAAATTCAGCCTCGGTTCCGCAGACGCTCCATTTCGGCCACACATAGCCGAGCAAGCCGTCTGACAGCAACCGGAACTGATGCGGCGCGGCGGCCGGCAGGCTGATCTCGACGCGCTTGGAGCCGAAACCTGGTTTCGACAAGGTGACCCGCCAGTCTCCCGGACCGACGTCGGCCACAACCGCCCCGTCCGCCAGCGAACGAGTGGCGACAATCGTGGAACCATTTCGAAAGGCCAGGGCAACGTCCGGCAAAGCCGTGTATTGTTCGTCACTGACGTAGCCCACCAGCATCGTTGGCTCACACCGGAAGATTCCCGCAGGCAATTCGCATTAACAGTGTGCGACTTGACCTGACGGCGAAGCTACTCTGCTCGATCGTCAGGTCGACGTCAAGCTGCCGTGATTTGCGGAGGATCGTGGGTTCGCCTGCTGGCGCCGGTTCAGGCGGAATTTGTCTGAATGACGTGCGAAGTGTGGGGTGGTGCGCCAGGAGATCGGAGTTTCTCGTTGCCCTGCTGACACTCTGGTATGATTCAGGCGCCGTGCTGAAGCCGTTTCCTCGAAAACAGGGAGCACAGCCATGGCCGGACGGCTGAATCGCAGTTGCATGGGCAGGCGGGGGACAAACGTTCGCGCCCGTAGCGCGCTGGCGGTGCTGGTGCTGGCCCTGGGCTGGTTTGCCCATTTCCCGGTCGACTCGGCGCCGCCGAACGATGATCAGCAGGCTGCGCCGAATAACGCCGACGAATTGTTTCGAAACGAGCGCTGGGTCGAAGCCCGCGCGGCGTACGACGCGCGCACGAAGGGGCGCGACCAGCAGAGCCGGTCGTTTCGCGACGCGATGCGCGGCGCCGTCCTGGCATCGCTGAAGCTGAAGGACTGGCCTGGCGCGCTCGGGCGTGCGAAATCGCTGATCGCTCCGCGTCCAGCCGATCGCGACGACGAACCCTCCAACTGGCGCTGGAATGCCGAAGAGAGCGAAACCTGGCACGCGGCGCTCGCGCATTTCGACTTCGTGCACGGCCTGTTGACCGAAATCGCGGCCGCGACGCCCGCCGCCGAGAGGGATTTTGCAAAACGTCTCTCGGCCGCGAGGATCGAGCTCGACGAGCGGCTCGTCGAACACCTGGACCCGCAACGCGACCGAGAGCCGTGGGGATGGGACCGGGCGCTGGAGAGCGTGAGCTGGTGGTGGAACGGAGTCGCCGAGGCTCAGGACTACATCAACTCGAACCCGCGGTACTCGCGCTGGCACCATGAGATCGGGATCGCCCTGTCGCACGACGGGCGGCCGATCTTCCTCGAGCCGCCGCCGCAGTACGCGCCCGACCTCCCGCGCTCGAAGAAACTGCTGTTCGTGCTGGCCGAGATCGAGCGGCTCGACAACTCGGCGAAACGCCACTCCGCTGCAGCGGCCCTGTTCGCTCGCGCCCGGCTGATGCGGCGCTTGTACGGCCCGCAGACCGACGTGGACTGGTCGTCCGCCGAATTCTATTACCGATACGACAAACGTCCCTCGTTTGCCGGCCGCAGTGCCGCGGCAGGCGTCAAGGAAACCTGGGAGCTGGCCGACGACGAGGCCCGCACGAAAATCGGCGAGCGGTCGCGAGTCATCGAGCTTTCCGCGTCACAAAGCCCGCTGGCCCTCTTGGCGCGCTTGGAACGGGATTATCCAGAGTCGAGGAGCGTTCCGCAGGCCGTGCACGAACGGGCCCAGTACTACCAGAGCCGGCGGCAGTTTGCCAAAGCGGTTGATGAATACCGCCGCGAAATCCAGCGGTTTCCGCAGCACGAGCTCGCGGAAAAGGCCAAAGAGCAGATCGCACGCATCGAGCACGCCGACGTAATCCTGGGCAAGACGGGAATTTCCGCGAGCGGGATCGCTCCGCGACTGTGGTTTGCCTGCCGCAACGCGGATGAGGTCGATTTCACGGCGCGTCGTTTCGATCTCGCGGGTTTGATGAAAGAATCGGACGCCACGAATTTCCGATCGTTGTGGCACGGCTGGGGCTTCAACCGATTCTTCAATGACACCGACGAGAAGGAATTCAAGGAACTGGCGCCGTTTGCCGGTGCTCAGGCGGCGAAATGGACGCAGCCTGTCGCCAGAAGCGATCGCGTCGCATCGCACCTCACATTGGCGCCGTTGACCGAAGCGGGCGCGTATCTCGTCGAAGCGCGCGTTCCGGGCAGCGACCAGCGCTCGCGCGGGTTGGTTATCGTCACGGGCATCGCCCTCGTGCAGAAACCGTTCGTCGACCGGGTCCTGCTGTGGGCCGTCGACCCTTTGAGCGGAAAACCTCTGGCCGGTCAGAAAATCGAAGTCCAGGAGCGCGAGTGGTCGAACCGCAGCCGGAAGAATGACACGATCCTGGTCGCGGACCAGAACGGAATCGCCGAGTACCGATATCAGATGAAGGAACACTCGGAGGGGCTTGTCTTCGCTTCGGCGGACGTTCGCGGAATGACGTTCTGCGAGCTCGCCGGGCGGTCTTACGACTGGCGAAAATCCCGGGACTGGCATGTGCTGTGTCTGACAGACCGGCCGGCGTATCGTCCGGGCTCGACGGTGAATTTTCGCATCTGGGTCCGCGAGCTGGCCGACCGGCGCTACGAGCCCGTCTTGGCCGGAACCAGGTTGAATGTCAGCGTTCGCGATCCACATTACCACACGTCTCGCGTCCAGGAGCTCGAGACCGACGAGTCGGGGAGCGTTTCCGGTTCGTACACGATTGGCGCCGAAGCGCCGCTCGGGGAATACCACCTCGAAGCGAATTTTCTGGGCGACAGGCACCACGGCAGCGCTCAGTCGTTCCGCGTCGAAGAATACAAGAAGCCCGAGTTCGAGGTGTCCGTGATTCCGGGCAAAAAGATCGCGAGCCCGGGTGAGCCGGTCACGGCCCGCGTCGAAGCCCGCTACTATTTCGGACTGCCGGTGGCGGGGGGCGCCGCGCAGTACCAGATTTTTCGCGGGGAGCAGAAGCAGTCGTTTTCGTTGCCGGCCGAATTCGACTGGCTGTACGGGGCAGGGTACGCCACGTTTTCATCGGCCCGGTCGACAGACCAGGATGACGACGATCCTTACGGTCGCTGGTGGCGTTATCGATATCGTTACGACGACGGCGTGACATTTCGTGAAAGCGTGGCCGAAGGGCAGGCGCTGCTCGATGCCACGGGCGCAGCCGAGATCCGTTTCGATCCCGCCGCGCTCAAATCGGCGCCTGACCGCAACTGGAGATATACGATCGAGGTCGAGGTGCGCGATGCGGGCCGGCGAACTGTTTCGGGAAGCGGTTCGATCCTCGCGCCGCGCCGGGAGTTCCAGGTGTTCGCCGAGCTCGATCGCGGCTGGTACGCCCCGGGCGAGCAGGTAACTGTGGAAATCCACGCGCGCTCGGCGAATGACGTGGCAGTTGCTGCTGCCGGGCAGGCTGCCCTCGTGCGGCTCGAACAACAGGGCGGCGCCGCGCCGGAAGCCCGGCACGTCCAGGACTGGAACGCGAGCACTGGCGCCGACGGTCGCTCGAGGCTGGAGTTCCCGGCGCCCCCGCCCGGCCGATATCGGCTGGACCTGCGCACGCGCGACAGCGCAGATCGCGACGTGTCCGCTGCCGTGGAGTTCTGGGTCCACGATGCTGCGGCCGATTTCAGTCGCAGCCCGCAGCCCGCGTTGCAGATCATTTCGGATCGTCGCACGTATCGCGTCGGTGAAACCGCGCGCCTGCTGGTCGTGACGGCCAATGACGACGCGACGGTGCTCGTCTGCCGGGGACCGGGCGAACATCAATTCCTTCCGGTGCCCCGGCACGTAGGAATTCTGGAAGTTCCGATCACCGAGCAAGACGTCCCCAACCTGTTCGTCGAGGGGACGGTCGTCCGCGAAGGGGCCGTGCACACAGAGACTTGCCAGTTGTTCGTGCCACCGGTCCGTGATCTGCTCAAGGTCGAAATCACCGCCGACAAGCCCGTGCACAAGCCCGGGGAAACGGGAAAATTCAAGATCAAGGCGACCGACTCGGCCGGGCAGCCGGTGACGGGCGATCTGGCGCTCACGGCATTCGATAAAGCTGTCACGGCCATCGAGCCTGAGTCGAAATTCGGTCCCCGCGAGCTGATCAGGGCCCGCAAAATGGAACGCTGGCGATGGAGCGGGAACGTCTCGACGTCGCTCATTTCACGGAGATTCGGCACGACCGGGTCGTTTATGTGCCCGGAATACTACCTGACCGACGATTACGTTCCCCAGATCGGAATGATGGGAGGGGCGCCGCCGCAGGGGGGCGATCCCGCCGACAGCGGCGCGCAGGGGGGAGATCTCTCCGGCTTTGAGCCCGGAACGGAACTCGCCGCGGCGACTGTTCGCAGCGACTTTTCCGACACGGCGCTGTGGCTGGCGCACCTGCAGCTCGATGCGGCCGGAGAGGCGCAGACGCAGATCAATTTTCCGCAATCGCTGACGACCTGGCGGCTGCGCGCTTATCTCGTGACCGGCGAAACGCGCGTCGGTGACGTCGCCCAGGACATTATCACATCCAAGAATCTGCTGTTGCGCCTGCAGCGCCCGCGGTTCCTGGTCGAACGGGACGAAGTTGTGCTCTCGGCCAACGTGCATAATCGCGTGGGCAGCGACAAAACGGTTACCGCCGAATTGCTCGTCCCGGCGGCGATGTTTCGTGCCGCGGAGGCGGCTGCCGATGCGGAAGGCAATCTGCGTCTGACGGCCCGGGCGCGAGTGCCCTCGGGCGGAGATCATCGTTTCGACTGAACGCTGACCGTTATTGCCGATGGACTCGCCACGCTGACCGCGCGGGCCCTCACCGACGAAGAAAGCGATGCCCTGCGCACAGCGCTCCCCGTGCGCACGCACGGCACGCTCGCGATGGCGACGCAGACGGGCGCATTCCGTGCGGGAGAGACGGGCGAGAAGAAGCTGACTTTTACCGTTCCCGAAGATGCCGACCTGCGGAAGACGCGCGTTGTCGTCTCGCTCGCCCCGACTCCGGCCAGCGCGGCATTCGAGGCCATTCCGTATCTCGTGGGATATCCCTACGGTTGCGTCGAGCAGACGATGAGCCGTTTCTATCCCACGGTGCTGGCCGCGCGAACCCTCAAGCAACTGGGGATCGACATCGCCCGGCTCGCGGAACGGACAAGCCCCGCGCAAACTGTCGCGGCCGCGGGTGAATCCCCCGCCCGCGCGATCGACGAGGCGGAGTTGGAACGCATGACCGAGGCCGGCTTGCAGCGGCTGCAGCGGTTTCAGCATGACGACGGGGGATGGGGCTGGTGGGAACACGATGCGTCTTCGCCGTACATGACCGCGTACGTTTTGCTCGGCCTGCACGTGGCGGCCGAGGCGGGGGCGCCGGTTGACGAGCGCGGGTTCGACCGGGGACTGCGCTACCTGGCGGAGTTCGATCGCAAGCCGCAGCCCGGCGGATTCGAACTTCGCCCTGTGGGCGCCGGCCACACCGAGATGCTCGTGGCGTACGCCTTATCGCTGAGCCGGTCGCGGGCCTTCCGGAATCAGGAATCCGACGACCGGAAGAAAATTCAGGAGGCGCTGAACAAACGGCTCGATGCGGCGTTCGGACAGCGGGAAAAACTGCCGCTTTACGATCGTCTGCTGCTGGCCCTGGCCTTGCGCGATCGCTTCCCCCAGGACCGCGCTGCAACTGTGCTGGGTGAGATCCTGAAGATGGTGGTCCACGACGAAGAGCGGGGCACGGCTCATCTGCCGGTCGCATCCAAGCAATCCTGGCACGCCTGGAACAGCGAGACCGAGACCAACGCCTGGCTGCTCCGGGCGCTCGTCGCCGTCGATCGCGAGAATCCTGTCGTTCCCAGGCTTGTCAACTGGCTGGCCCTGAACCGCAAGCAGGGGAGGTTCTGGCGCAGTACGCAGGAAACGGCATTGGTCGTGACCGCCATCTCCGAATACCTGGCGGCCGCTGGCGCAGACTCTGCCGAGAAAAACGTCGAGCTGCGCATCGACGGCGGGCCGCCCGTGACGATTCCGATGCCGCGGGGCGACATTCTGGGCCGCGAAGCATTGCTGACGCTGCCGGACGCCAGGCCTCTTGCAGCCGGCGACCACCAGTTCTCCGTGAGCAGTACCGGGGGCGGCATGTTGTGCTTTGCGCTGCACACCGAATTCATGCGGACGAAGGCACTGGGGACGGCGCAGGGGAACGGAATGACCATCCAGCGAAAGTATTTCAAGGTCGGCGCAGGCGTTGACGCCGCTCGACAGGCGGACCGCGCCGGCGATGCTCCCGCAGGCCGCCGGCCGCTGACGACCGACGACGACATTTCCATTGGCGACGTGCTCGACGTCGAGCTGACGATCAAGGCGGACGAGGATTACGAGTTTGTCGCATTCGAAGATATCAAGCCCGCCGGGTGCGAACCGATTCAGCTCCACAGCGGCCACACGTTCGGCGGCGACCTGTGGGCCAACGTCGAGCTGCGAGACGACCGCGTCGTGTTTTTTGCGAAGGCTCTCAGGAAGGGAACGCACGTCCTGCGCTACAAGCTGCGGGCCGAAACGCCCGGCCGTTTCCACGCTCTGCCGACACGCGGATTCGCCATGTACGCCCCGGAAATCCACGCCCAGAGCGACGAATTGCGCCTGCGAGTGGTTGAGGAACCGTAAGATCAAGCAGTGGGGATTGACTTGCCCCACCGCGCGACAGCGCTTTGCGTACGAGGTCGAAGAGTCAGAAAGTCGAAGGGGTCAACGAGAGTGCGGAGTGCGGGGTGCGGAATGGAAGGCATTTCGAAAATCCGGCCAAAAATAGAAAGCTGCCCCATTGACCCGATTCCGTGGTCGGTCGAATAATTCCTGACGCAGTGTGCAGAATTCCGGGCCGCGAATCGCAGCGGTATTGGATTCCCGGTGCCGCGCCCCTTTGCGCCGCGGAGGTTGCTCCGCGCGTGTTGCGGATCGGAACCGGCCAACGTGGCCCGCGCACCAGGATGTGCGCAGGATTGCCGCTTTGGCGCAGATTATTCACGATCAGGGCCCTCAAACGACCCCAAACCGCCCCTGAGAGCGCGCATTCCCAGCGCTTTCGCGTGTCAAAGTGGCTGTTTTGTGAAAGTCGCTTTTTCGCAGATGAATAATCCGCAACCGCATGTCGTGAAAATGGTTGCGCCCGTTTTTTTGAAAAAAATCGCGAGCGAGCGTCTCTCGGCGGCAGCGCCTCGTTTCGCGTTGCGGATCGCCGCAAGTCACCGTGCGCCCGGCAGATGGGGAGCGCGCCGCCGCGAGAAGGTTTTTTTAATTTCGCGGGTCATTATTCACGCTATAGATATTCAGAAGTTGTGTCTGACCCCCGGAATTACCAGGTTCGGTCGACCGGAATATCGGCGTCCGCAGATGGATCGTCTTCCCGGACTCTGGCGAGTTCAGAATCGTAGGATTGTCTTGCAGGCGTCGCGAACGTGTCCATTCACTCGGCGGCCTGGAAGGCCACCCTACGGACGACGTCGCCGGTGGCTCCGGGTTAAACAATGGCTGGTGTTCGAGTAACTCGACCGGAAGCACATTGCTGTCAGGCTGGAAAGCCCGACCTACGCCAGGATGCCCTGCACGACATGGCCGTGCACGTCGGTCAGGCGGTAGTCGCGGCCGCTGTAGCGGTACGTTAACTGCTCGTGGTCGATCCCCATCAGATGCAGGATCGTCGCGTGCAGGTCGTGGACGTGGACCTTGTCCTCGACGGCGTTCCAGCCGAACTCGTCGGTGGCGCCGTGCACGTGGCCGCCGCGAATGCCGCCGCCGGCCAGCCACATCGTGAAGCCGTACGGGTGATGATCGCGCCCGTCCCCCTTCTGCGCCACGGGACTGCGGCCGAACTCTCCGCCCCACAGGACGAGCGTCTCATCCAAGAGGCCACGGGCCTTCAAATCGGTGAGCAAGCCCGCGACCGGCCGGTCGATGCTGGCACAACTGGCCGGCAGTTCGGTGCGGATGCCGGTGTGATGGTCCCAGCCGGCCGGGCTGAAAACTTCCACCGACCGCACGCCGCGCTCGACCAGCCGGCGGGCCAGCAGGCACTGTTTGCCGAACTGCGCCGAGCGCGCCTCGTCGATCCCGTACAGCTTCTGGACCTCGGCGGATTCCGATTCGACGTCAAACGCCTCGGACGCCTGCACCTGCATGCGAAACGCGAGCTCCAGCGACGCGATCCGTGCATCGAGGCGACTGTCGTGTTCGCGATCCTGGCGGTGCTGCTGGTTGAGCTGCCCGACGAGGTCGAGCTGCCGCCGCTGCGCGGCCGCCGAAAGGCGCGAGTTGGCAAGATTGGCGATCGGTTTCTTCAGGTCGTCCACGCGCGTTCCCTGGTACGCCGCAGGCAGAAAACTCGAGCCCCAGAGGCCCGCATCCTGTCCCCCCGGCCCGATGGCCACGAAGCCCGGCAGGTTCTGGTTCTCGCTTCCCAGCCCGTAGAGCAGCCACGAGCCCAGCGACGGGCGAGAGAAGACCTGTTCTCCCGTGTGCATCTGCAGGCACGCGTTGGAGTGATTGACGTTGTCGGCCACGACCGAACGCACGACGCACAGGTCGTCGACGCGGGTCGCCAGGTTTGGCAGGAGGTTGCTGACTTCGATCCCCGACGCGCCATGTTTTTGAAACGCGAACGGCGAGGCCATCAGGTTTTCGGTCGTCGTCCGCGCCAGCTTCGGTTTTTCAAACGGCAGCGGCTTGCCATGGTCCGTGGTGAGGCGTGGCTTGGGGTCGAACAGATCGACGTGCGAAGGCCCGCCCCCCATGAACAGGAAGATCACCTGCTTCGCCCGCGCCGCATGCTGCGCGGGCCTGGGCTCGAACGGATTCGTGGCTTCACTGGCAAGCGCGGCGGCCTGCGACTTGGCCAGGAGACTTGCCAGCCCCAGCATGCCGAATCCATTGGCGCAGGAGGTGAGCCATTGTCGCCGGCTGGTACCGGCTCGCATCCCGTCGTGGTCAAACGGCAGCATGGAAGTGTCTCGCTCGCCCAAGTTCGCGGATCACGGCCTGGGGGACGTCAATCGACGAACAGAAACTCATTGGACAATAACAGGGCCTGCGTGTAAACCGCCCACGGTTCGCCGGGCTCCGTAGAACCCTTTGCCTGCTCGATCGGCTCGGTTTTTGCCCGATCGATGAACTTCAGGCCCAGCTCCCGCTCAGCCGGCGTCGGAGGTCGACCGAAAGCCAGCTTGTACAGTGTTTCGATTCGACGGCCGGGCTCCGTTTCTTGAGCGATCTCCGCGCGAGCGGCAACGCGCACAGCCGCATCGCCGATGCGGGGATCGTTCATCAGGAACAGCACCTGCGGCGCGATGGTCGAGACGGTCCGCCGCTCGACGTGCATGGCGGTGTTGGCGCCGTCGAAAAGCGGGCCCAAGCCTGTGCGGCTGGTCCGCGTCGTTTTCAGGTAGAGCAATCGCCGTGACGTCTCCGCATTCGAATCGGCCGGCCCGCCAGATCGTCCATCGAGCCGGCCGGCGACGGCCAGCAGGGTGTCATGAATCGCTTCGGCTTCCAGCCGCTTCCGGTTCATCCGGCCAAACAGCCGATTCTCGGGGTCGGCCTTGAGGTTCTGTTCGCTGGCGCGGGCTGATTGCTGAAACGCGGCAGACGACATGATCAAACGGTGCATCGATTTGATCGACCAGCCCGATTCCACGAAGCGCGAGGCGAGAAAATCGAGCAGCTCGGGATGCGTGGGCCGTTCACCCAGGACTCCGAAATTGCTCGGCGTGCGCACGATCCCTTCGCCGAAATGGTGTTGCCACAGCCGGTTGACCAGCACGCGGGCCGGCAGGGGATTGTCGGGCGAGCCAAGCCACCGGGCCAGCTCCAGACGGCCGCTTCCCGACGGGATCGGCGCCTGGTCCTTCTTCGACAGCACTTCGGGGAATCGTCGCGGCACGCGGGCGCCAAAGTCGTCGTAGCTGCCGCGGACGTGAATCGGCGCGTCCTGCACGCCGGGATACAGGCTGTGGCGCAGGCCCCCTTCGGTTACTCCGTGGGCGCAAGGGAGCGGAGGCAAGCCGCGTTTGAGTTCATCGAGTTCGGCTGCGAGTTTCGCCAATTCGGCATGCGACTCGGCAGTGAGATACTTCGCGTCGTCGCGCGTCTTCACCCAGTACGGGCTGCGCGAACCGATCAGATCGTGAACCAGAGCGCTGGTCGATTCGGCGGCATCAGTGGTCTTCTGGATCTCCTGCGCCGCCTCTTCCAAGCCGTGGCGGTCGATGGTACCTCCCGCGCTGAGCGTCGTTGCCTTCCGCCAACGGTCGAGGAGGGAATCGACGGCGGGCATCCGTTCGAGCCGGTGGCTTCCGGCCATGTCGTCGAAGTGCCAGACCGCGGCGTGGCCCAGGCTGTCGGCGTGCGGATTGCCTTCCAGAAAATTCTCCATCAGATCGCGTGTCAGGTTCCAGGTGGCGGAACCATCGACCGCGGCAATCGTCAGGTCGACCTGGGTGATGTCGTAATGGGCGTCCCCCTGGCGCAGCCGGATCTGAAGCAGAATTTCGTCGCCGGGCTGGACGGCGACAGCCGTCAGGCGCTCGGGTGTTCTGCCTTCTTCGAGTTTGACCGTCGTATTGGGACACGTGCCTGACGACAGCTCGTGTCGCACTCCATTTCGGACGTGATCGACGGCCCACACGACGCCGACGCCGTCAAAGGGGTCGGTGTCACTCATCGTGCCGCTGATCCGCACCGTTCCAGCGACTGGGCTTTTCCAGCGGACAGCGCCTCCTTCGGTTCCCGGGTTGATCGACACGGTGCGCGGCGGCAGGCTGAATGTTTCGATCGCGACTTCGCGAGCGTTGGTATTCGCGGCCCACCACGGCCGTTCCTCACGGACCCTCCACGCCAGCACGCCCGGCTCTCCATCGAATTCGCGCTCCGCAACATTCAGGGGGCGGAACTCGCCCAAGCGCGGGCCGTTCAGGCAGGCGATCCACTGGTTGAGAGCAAACCCGTGCAGGTTCTCTTTCGCGGCGAATTCATCCACCGAAACTTTGGCCTGATCGGCGGGACGGTGCTGAAAATCCCACGCCGCGAGGAGGTAGCGGCTCGTCTGCGACACAAGGCCTCTCGCGAACTCGGCGTAGTGGCGATCGACAGAATCTTGAACTCGATGCTCAAGCGCTCGAACGCGGGCCTGGTCATTCCGATGCCGCTCGACCTCCGCCGGGCCGACCAGTGGAATGCGCAGGCGCGTCGTGCCGTGCGACAGGTAGCCCTCTTCAGGAATGACATGGCTGCTCAAGAAAATGCCTGCGAGGCCGTAGTAATCGGCCGTCGTGATCGGGTCGAACTTGTGGTTGTGACAGCGGGCGCAGGCGATGGTCAGTCCGAGAAAAGAGCGGCTGACGATATCGATCTGGTCATCGGCGATGTCGGTCAGCCTTTTCTTGCGATCGATGCCGCTCCACGGGCCGATCGAGAGCATCGTGGTGGCGACGATCGCGTAGGCGTTGAGCTCTCCGGGGTCGCGCGCCGGCAAAAGGTCGCCCGCGATCTGTTCGAGCATGAACCGGTCGTAGGGCAGGTCCGCATTGAAGGCATTGACGACCCAGTCGCGATAGCGCCAAGTCTCTTCGAATTCGTCGGTGTAGCGGACCAGGTCGAGCCAGTGCCGGCCCCACCGCTCGCCGTACCGGGGCGACGCCAGCAGCCGGTCGACGACTTTGGCAAAAGCGGTGGGAGAATCATCGGCCAGAAACGTATCCAAATCTGCGGGTGTCGGAGGCAGCCCGATCAGATCGAATGTCGCGCGGCGGAGCAGCGTCGGTTTGTCGGCCGGTTCAGCGGGGTTTAGTCCGTTCTCGTGCAACCGGGCCAGCACAAACAAGTCGATCGGATGTGCCGACCATCCGGGCGGGACTGCGTTATTGCCGGGGGGGACAGGAGCACTCACCGCACGAATCGGTTTGAAGGCCCAGTGCTCGCCCGTGTCGGTTTGCGAGTCTCGATTTGGGGTTTCCGGCCAGACTGCGCCGTCGGCGATCCAGCGTTCGAGGTCGGCCACAACTTCGGCCGGGAGCCGTTTGTCCGGCGGCATCTTGAGATCGCCATCGTAGCGAATCGCCTGAATCAGCAGGCTGGCTTTCGGATCGCCCGCGACCACGGCGGCCCCCCGGTCGCCCCCGTCGATCAGGCTCTTTCGAGAATCGAGGCGAAATCCGCTGGCAGACTTCTGGGCGCCGTGACACTTGAAGCACCGGGCCGCCAGCACCGGTCGGATTCTTGTCTCGAAAAACGTGGCAGCGCCCGCCGGCGCGTCCTGAGCCACAGCCGGCGCGGCACTGAGACAAATCCCGATGACAACGCACCACCGCACGGCGACTGTCCTCAAGTGTACGGACACCACTGCCCCGCAAATTCAACAGCAAATGGGCTCAAAGAGGTCCCTTGGCAGTATCGCACGGCTACCGAGGCATGTCCACCTGAACGGCGGGGAGTTGGCCAACCCGCAAGATATGATCTATTGAGCGGTCGGCACTGCGCCAGTTGACACGCCAATTCGACAGTTCCTAATCGCGCGAACTCGGATCGCAATTGTTCCGCCGCACCCTGAGGCTTACGATATCCATGAGGAGGCCAGCAGATGGATATCAATTCTCCAAGAGCCCGCTGGATGGCGCGAACGGGACGAAGTGCTCGAATTGATCTACTTTCAGCGATATGCGCCGCCGCATTGCTGTTCGCGCTGGGGTGTGTCGCAATCCCGGCGCAACGTCGGGCAGCAAACACGATTCCCATTTCCGAATTGCAGGCAACATCGACAATTTGCGAAGCTGTTACTCGACAAATACGGGCTGTTCGCATCGGTTCCGGCGGAAGCGCATTCGCCTGCGAGCTACCATCCACGGACCGCACAATGGCAGTCCAGTTGCTGTGGCACCCGATCAACGGGCACGCTTATGCCGTGGACATGCCCGCCGATGGCTCCGGAAATCGACCCTGGCAAAAATGGGATAACTCGCAATCGCGCTGGATCCTTGCCGACCAGGGGACTCTGCTGAACCTCGCGCATTTGACGCGCGGCATGTTGCCGCTTGTAGTCGCATTATTCTTTATTTCGACGGTGCTCTGGTCGACACGGCGAGTTGGACGGTGGTTTCGCGGGAGCTCGTTCGTATGTGCAGGACTGTGCCTGATCGCGATCTTGCTTCCGGCATCGGTGCCGATCACGTGGCACACTGGGCCAGTGACAGGCGGCGCATTCAGTCGTAATGGCGAAGTGCTTGCGACTTTGACACTTCGGGGCAACGATTCGGTCGTTTGCCTGTGGGACGTTTCGACCGGTGCAGGGTTGGACAAGTTTGACTTTCCAAATCAGTACTGCCAGTCTGTTGCATTATCGGAAACCGGAGATCTGCTGACGGTCACCGAGGCGAACGGCGGATTGATGGCAATTCCGGTGAAATCGCGGGGCGACGTTCGAAACGCACACCAGGTCAAATCCGATCAGTGACCCGTACACCGGCAGCTTCGTGGAATAACGAGGCATCTTTATGTGGTCGTCGGCGAACCGCAGTTGGTGTTTCGTTCACGCGAAGTACCAGCACAGCCAGAGCGTACAGACGGCGAGGATTGCCGCCCAGGTGCGGTCGTTCTTCAAGATGGAGGGCGGAATCGGGCTGTCGTCCGAGGGGTTGTGGCGGTAGGTCCGCCACAGGTATTGCTCGCGCTCGGCACTGCGCTCGCGTTGAGTTGCCAGGCTGACCAGCAGCAGGACCGCATAGCTGGCGGCGGCCGCAAGCGCGGCACGATGGAACGCCTGGAGCTGATGATCGAGGAGGCGTGCCGCCCCCTGCTCCAGCAGCACCGAGCTCACGGGCCCGGCCACAATGCAGGCCACCGCTCCGGTCGGCGTGACGCTCTTCTGAAGAATTCCTGCAAGAAATGCCACAAGCACGCCCGGAACCAGATAGGCGTTGTAGTCGGCCATCCTGTTGAAGATGCCCCCTTTCGTCTCGCCGAACTGCAGCGAGAGCCAGATGGCGATGGCCACGAGCACCGTCATCGCCACGCGGCCGACCCAGATCAGGCGCTTCTCGGAGGCATCCGGCCGGATGTACTTCTGGTAAATGTCGAACGTGTACAGCGTCGCCGTCGAGTTCATCATCGAATCGATCGTCGACAGAATGCCTCCCACCAGCCCCGCCATCACCAGACCGGCCAGACCGTAGCCGGCGGGAACCAGGGTGCGCGTCAGCGCGGCAAAGGCCGTATCGCTTTGGGTTTCCGCATCGATCGTGAGAATGTACCCTGCCGCCATCCCCGGAACGATGCACAGAAACGGAATCAGCAGCTTGAAAAAGCCGGCGGTGATGATCCCCATCCGTCCGTCCCAGCCGGTCTTGGCCCCCAGCGCCCGCTGCACCATGAATTGATTCGTGCCCCAATAATAGAAGTGCAGAATCATCAGGCCGGTCAGCACGCCGGTCCAGGGAAGCTCGGGATGGCCGGCGTCGAAGAAGACGTGGAACTTTTCGGGTTCTTTGGCCAGCAGCCCGGAAATCCCGCCGACATTGGGATGCCAGATTGCCAGCACGGCGATGATCGCCGACCCGATCATCAGCAGCAGGCTCTGCACGACGTCGGTGTAGATCACTGCTTTCAGACCGCCGAACACTGTGTAAGCCGCGGCCACCAGCGACAGTCCCCAGATCGCCAGACTGTAGCTGATTGCATAATCGGTCCCCTGCATGAGCGATTCCACAGTCACCGCGCCCAGGATCAGCGTACCGCACATCTGAATCAGCAGAAAGGCGATGTTCGTGATCGAATACAGGAGCCGGCTGCGGTCGTCGTATCTCCGCCCCAGAAATTCCGAGAGCGTGTAGACCCCCATCCGCCGGTAGAGTGGCAGAAAGAAATAGCACAGCACGAGCAACCCGCAGATTGCGCCGAATTCGAAATTGGCCTGCGCAAAACCTTCCTTGAGTCCGGCCCCCATCATGCCGACCATGTGGTGCGAGCTGATGTTGGTGCCGAAGATCGAGCCGGCCACCGCCCACCACGCCACGCTCTTGCCCGCCAGAAAGTAGTCGCGCGTCCCTTCCTCTTTCCGGCCGACGTACATGCCGAAAATAGTCACGGCGATCACGCTGCCCACGAGGACCACGAGGTCAAGTGCGTGCAACGGGATGTTCGAGGCCTCGGCGAGCGTCAGCGGCATGGTCATCACGGCGATTCTTCAATGGAAACTCGAAGGGCAAAAATACCGTGAAGTGCGGACAAATGGAACCATCGTCGCCTGCCTCCAACTGTCGCCGCGTGGTTGATTTTCGAATCAAGAGAGCCGACGATCGAGTTCCAGCAGGATGGCCTTGCAGGCCATCGGAGGTCATCGCCGAGTTTCGAGTGAAGTATTAGCGAAAGGAATGCGGATGAAACGGCAATCGAGTTTCGCATACGTTTTTCTCGCGTTCGTTACAGCGATTTTTGCGATTGTGCTGTCAGGTGGGTCCGCACGCGCCGCCGACCGGCAGTCGATCGTCCGCGACGTGGCTGCGGCGCAGGCGAAATATACGACGGCTGAAAGCTGGCAGGCCCGG
>JACQFH010000610.1 GCA_016200145.1 Planctomycetia bacterium
AAAAAACCGAATTTTGTTTATTTTCGCTTCAATACCCCGATCCCTGAATCAAGGTCAGACAAGCATTTTCACAACTTGGGAATGCACGCAATCGATTCTCCGCCTAAAATTACCTTAGAAATAACGTTTTCTCGATAAAAAACTGAATTTCGCTTCAATACCCTGACCCTTCCCTGAATCAGGGAAGCATTTTCTAGATGAGAGATGAATTATTCTCAAGGAAAATCAGTGCATAAAATAGTAAAAATATTTTCAAATCCTTGTCTCTACTTCAATTTTTGTAAAAAAAATTCCACAAATTTGGAAATAAAAACTCGGGAAGAAAGAATGAAGAAGCTTGACAGTTATGCGGACTCGACCTAAAATTAGCAGTCAATCCTTCTTCCGCACTCCATCCGGAATACGGTAGTGGACAGAAGTACTTAAAACCGGTCACATACAAGAATGTCCATCCATCCTGCATACACTCTCCCGACTATCTTGGGATCGCAAGTAAACAAATTCCATTCTCCACTGCACTATAATTATTTTTGGCCTCCTCATGCTTGAAGCTGTTGTTGAACAGGAAGGGAAACGAGAAACCTCTTGAAACGGGGCGACGATGAGAGGTGGAAAAAGAGACGAGTGATTGGAAAAATTTTTACAACCACCCGCACATATCACAAACAGCATCACAAGCACGAAAAATTATGGGAGCCGTTTGAGTCCGGCGGTGACCAGTCGGATGGAAGTGGGACAGCTGGACGCAAAACGAGAAGAGATGAAGAAATGAGGAAATCGCTCTGACGATGAATGGCCGATTGGGGAATGGAGCTTTCTGCAAAATGAAGGTGGTACTCTCGACCGTAGTGCTCGTCCTCGCAATGGCCGCCGCCTGCCGTGCCGACGGGCCGGCGGACAATCAGCCCGACAGAGTTCGGCGCGTGCCGCCGCTGGGGATCGAACTTTCCGAAACGGACCAGAAGGACCTGGCCGGACAGCTCGAAACGCTGGGCGCGGCGATCGCCGAACTGGCGAAGTCGAATGACCCGCGGACCCGTGAGCTCTTGCCCGATGTGCAGATCTTCCACCGTGCCGTTCACGATGCGCTTGCCTATCGCGAATTCCTGAACGAAAAAGAGCCGGCAATCGGGCGCGACCTCGTCAGGCAGGGGCTCGAACGCGCCCGGCAACTCGCTGCCGGCGAGGCGCCGTGGACGACGCAGACGGGGCTGGTCGTTCGCGGTTACGTGTCGAAGATCGACGGATCGATCCAGCCTTACGGGCTGGTCGTTCCGGAAAGTTATACGGGGCGCGGGGGCCGCCGCCACCGGCTCGACCTGTGGTTCCACGGGCGCGGCGAGAACCTGACCGAGGTGAATTTTCTCGCAGGCCGGCAGAAAGACCGCGGCGTATTCACGCCGGCCGACACGATCGTTCTGCACCCGTACGGGCGGTATTGCAACGCCTTCAAGTTCGCGGGTGAAGTCGACGTTCTCGAAGCGCTCGACTCAGTCCGGCGACGCTATCCGATCGACGACGACCGCATCGCCGTGCGGGGCTTTTCGATGGGCGGCGCGGCGTGCTGGCAGTTCGCCGTGCATTACGCCGACCGCTGGGTGGGTGCGACGCCGGGGGCGGGATTCTCGGAAACGCCGCAGTTCCTCAAGGTGTTCCAGAAAGAAACGCTGGCCCCTGCGTGGTGGGAGCAGAAGCTCTGGCACTGGTACGACTGCAACGACTGGGCCATGAACCTCGCGCACTGCCCGACGGTCGCCTACAGCGGCGAGATCGATTCCCAGAAACAGGCGGCCGACGTCATGGTCGACGCGCTGCGGAAGGAAGGGATCGAACTGGTGCACATCATCGGCCCCAAGACGGCCCACAGTTATCACCCGGATGCGCGGGCGGAAATCGACCGCCGCATGACCAGCATCGCCGAGCGTGGCCGCGAGCGTGTCCCGCGCACCGTGCGTTTCGTCACCTACACGCTCAAATACAATCGGCTGGCCTGGGTGACGGTTGACGCGCTGGCCGAGCACTGGAGTGAAGCGCGTGTGGAAGCCCAGATCGTGGGCGACGGGGCCGTGTCGGCCAGCACGAAAAACGTTTCGGCCCTGACGCTGGAATTTCCCCCCGGCTGGGCCCCGTTCGACGTCACGCAGCCGGTTTCGCTGACGATCGACGGCCAGGACTTGCGCGGTTCGCGGCCGGAATCCGACCGGTCGTGGACCTGCCGACTGACGCGGGACGACAATCGCTGGCGCGTGGGAACCGACGAATCGGGCCGCTTGCGGAAACGGCACGGCCTGCAGGGACCGATCGACGATGCCTTCATGGATTCTTTTCTCTTCGTCCGGCCGACGGGCAAATCCGCCAGTCCGGCTGTCGAGACCTGGGTGACCGCGGAGCTCGACCGCGCGATCGAACACTGGCGCCGGCACTTCCGCGGCGCGGCACGTGTCAAAGACGATGCGGCCATTACCGATGACGACATTGCCGGCGCGACCTCGTGCTGTGGGGCGACCCGGCGTCGAATCGGGTGCTGGCGAAGATCGCCGACAGGCTGCCGATCCGCTGGGACGGCGCCTCCATCGTGGTCGGCCAGCGGCGGTTTCCGGCCGAGCATCACGCGCCCGCGCTGATCTTCCCGAACCCGCTCAATCCGGCGCGATACATCGTGCTCAACAGCGGCTTTACGTTTCGCGAATACGATTACCTGAACAACGCGCGGCAAGTCGCCAAACTGCCCGACTGGGCGATCATCGATTTGCGCACTCCGCCCGGAAGCCGGTTCGCGGGGAAGATCGCCGACGCGGGGTTCTTCGACGAATCGTGGGAGCTCAAGGCGCGCGAAGAGGCCAGCCCATAGAAAGCGAGTCGACAAGATGAAGCTCAAACTCGCGTGGCTGATCGCTTGCGGTTTCACCACATGTGCGCTCGCGTCGCGCGCCAGCGCCGAAGAACTCGAACGCGTGCAAGTGTCAGGCGACAAACAGGGGTTTATCCTCGACGAGTCGAAACGGCCCTTCGTCCCGTGGGGATTCAATTACGACCACGACGAAACAGGGCGTCTGATCGAGGACTATTGGGACAAGGAATGGGACAAGGTCGCCGAGGACTTCAGCGAGATGCGCGACTTGGGGGCCAACGTCGTCCGCATTCACCTGCAAACGGGCAAATTCCTGCGATCGGCCGCTCAGCCCAACGAGCAGGCCCTGGCCCAGTTGAAAAAGCTGCTGGCGCTGGCGGAGAAGACGGGGCTGTACCTCGACCTGACGGGGCTGGGCTGCTATCATAAGCAGGATGTCCCCGCGTGGTACGACGAGCTCGACGAAGAGGGGCGGTGGGATGCGCAGTCACGATTCTGGGAGGCCGTCGCCCAGACCTGCGCCGCCAGCCCGGCCGTGTTCTGCTACGACCTGATGAACGAGCCGGTCGTTCCCGGCGGGCAGCGCGCGGCGAAAGACTGGCTGGGGCCCGCGTTCGCCGGCAAGCATTTCGTGCAGGTGATCACGCTGTCGCAGCAAGACCGCCCCCGACCGGAGATCGCCAAGGCCTGGATTCATCAGCTCACGTCGGCGATCCGCAAGCATGACCGGCGGCACCTGGTGACCGTGGGCCTGGTCGACTGGAGCCTCGACCGCAAGGGGCTCACCAGTGGATTCGTCCCCGCCAGGGTCTCCGACGACCTCGATTTCCTGTGCGTCCACCTGTATCCACACAAGGGAAAGATCGACGAGGCGCTCGACACGCTGCACGGGTTTGCGATCGGCAAGCCGGTGGTCATCGAAGAGACGTACACCCTGCACGCGCCGCTTGACCAGTTCGAGAAATTCATCGACGGCTCGAAGAAAGACGCGGCCGGATGGATCGGGTTCTACTGGGGAAAGACGCCCGCCGAGTGCAAAAAATCGGGGACGATTGGTGACGCCATCATCGCCTCGTGGCTCGACTTCTTCGTGCGCAAGGGGCCTGAGATGAGAAAATAGCGGTGTGCCGCTATTTCTTCCAGAACACCTGCCAGACGACCAGCGCCGTCACGCCCGGAATCACGAACCAGATCCACAGCGGCTCGAACGCCGCGTTGGGAACGAGCACAAACCAGTCGAGAAGGTAGGTCACGAGGAAACTGAAGTTGAGGCACACGATTCCGGTCAGGAAGTCGTTGCGCTGCTCTTCGGCGGTCTTCGGGCCGCGGCGCTTCGGTTTCTCTTTCTTCTTCTCGGGAGCGGCCGGCTTGACCTTGGCCGCGGCCTTCTCTTTCTTGCCGGCGGCCGGCGGGGCTTCGGCCGCGTCCTTTTCCCGCATGGCTTCGCGCGCTTTCTGGGCGTCAGCCGAATAGTATTTGCCGATGGCCTGGTTGATCGCCTGCGGCGCGGCCAGCACGCTCCGCACCGGCATGTTGAACCTGAGGCGCAGCTCTTCTTCGAGTTCGTGGTCGATGTGATTGACGCACGCGATCAGCAGCACCCCCTGGTCGATGAACAGCGGCAGGATCGAATGCTGCTTGACCGCGGCACGGGGAACCTGATCGAGCACGTCGTCGTCGGGCAGAGTGTCTGCCAGGTCGACGTAAGGCAGCCCCAGTTCCTGCGCCAGCGCCTGGGCTGCGACGTCGGGCTCGACCATCTTGAGCTGCACGAACGCGTCGCGCAGGTCGAGGCCCGCGCGTTCGGCATGCTCCCGGGCTTCTTTGGCCTGGTCGGAACTGATGTGCTTCTGCTGGATCAGAATCGCGTCCATTGTGCGGGGGCCGGCCGCCTCTTCTTCAAACTCGCGCCCCTGGCTCTGGTCGTATTCGCGCTTGCGCTCGAGGTCGGTCAGGCACAGCATGGCCTTGGCCAGCTCGTTCAGCAGCGCCTGCGATTCTTCGAGATACTGCCCGGTGGCGTATTTTCGGACGTGCCCGTTCAGTTTCTTGTAGTTCGCGCGGATTCTCTCGACCGAATCGTCGAACTGCTTCAGCCGCAGCAATTGGTAGTGGTCGGGCGGCCGCGGACCGTCAGGTATCCCCAGCCATTCCTTATAGACGTCCAAGTTGCCTGTCTCCTCACTCGCGTTTCCAACGAGCTGCCTATTCCACCTGGTAATCTCGCGCCAGTTGCTCGAAAGCTACCAGCCCCGAGTCGGTCACGCCGCTGTCGCGGACGATTTCCGCCGACGCCTTCCGATTCCCGGTCAGCTCTTTCGCGTCGGCGCGGATCCGGCCGTCGGCGTCGTAGCTGTAGGTCAGCTCGACGGGCGAGCCCTGTGGCAGATTGGCCGGCAAGTTCGTGATGTGGAAATCGCCGATGATCGTGCAGGCGGCGACGTCAGACACCTCGCCCTGCAGAAGCCGCACGCGGATCCGCTGCTGGTTCGGGACGTTCGTCTGAAACCGCTGGCTGATCTTGTGCGGGATCGGCGTGTTGCGGGGAATCATGATGTGGTTCGACTTCCTGGTCTTGTCGGCCGGGTCGGTGATCTCGACTCCCAGCGAATGCGAATTGACGTCGGTCGCCGAGACGTTGCGCAACCGCTTGATCACGGCCTGGGCCATGCGGCTTTCTCCGCCCGATTCGCGGGCTTCGAGGATGGCCGCGTGAATCGCGGCCCCCTGGGCCACGGCTTCATCGGGGTCGAGCTCGCGCGAGGGAGTGCGGCGCGAAACCGTTTTGAGCATGTCGAACACGGCCGGCATGTGAGTCGAACCGCCGACGAGCACGACTTCATCGAGGCCCTCGAGTTCGATTCCCGACTGCTGCAGCACGAGCTCGGTCGTGTCGCGCGTCCGCTGCAACAGGTCGGCCGTCATGCGCTCGAAGTCGCCGCGCGTCACTGCCACCGTCAGCGACTTGCCCTCGAAGTACAGATTCACGGGGGTTTGCGCCTTCGACGACAGAATCCGCTTGGCCTGCTCGCATTCCTGCGTGAAGACGAGCCGGGTCTCGGGGTCGGCCAGAGGGTCGCTGCCGTATTTGCGGCGGAACTGCTCGGCGACGTGCTCGACGATGCGGTTCGTCCAGTCGATGCCGCCCAGCATCACGTCGCCGTCGGTCGCCAGCACGCGGAAGTGCGTGGGCGTGTACTTGACGACGGTGACGTCGAACGTGCCGCCGCCCAGGTCGTACACCATGATCGTCTTTTCGGCCTTCGCGCCGTCGGTCCGTCCCAGTTCGCCTTTCATCCAGGCGTAGGCCAGCGTCGCAGCCGTCGGCTCGTTGACGATGTCGATGACGTTCAGGCCCGCGATGCGGCCGGCGTCTTGAGTCGCTTTGCGGCGAATGTCGTTGAAATAGTACGGCACGGTAATCACGGCATTCGTGATCGGCCCGACGCTGGCTTCAGAATCCTGCTTGAGCTTTTTCAGGATCAGCGCCGAAATGAACTCGGGGGTCAGTTTCTTGCCCTGGTAGACTTTGCTCCAGGTCTTGCTCCCCATCTGCCGCTTGATCGCCTCGACGATATTGTCGGGCGATTCGACCGAAATTCGCTCGGGCGAGGGGCCCACGACGACGTGTCCCGAATCCCCCAGCAGCACGACCGAAGGAGTCGTCGTCTTGCCGTCGCTGTTCTTCAGCGAGATCGGATTACCGTCGTTGTCGAGTTGCGCCAGGGCCGAATAGGTGGTTCCGAGATCGATGCCGACTGTCTGTCCTTCCAGTAATTTCATATTACCGCCTTGAAGCTCGTCATGAGTTGATGAAGTGAACCGCCGACCCGCGCCGCGAACAGGCCGGTTCGAGCGAACCGCCTGCGGAAACGAATGCAATCCCTGACGCCGACGGGCGCCGCCGTGCGGCGCCTCGAATCCGGCGAATGATTGCTGCGGCATCCCACCGCGTCCGGAGAGACTTCATTCTGACGGCGACCCGACCGAGAATCAAGTGACGGGCGACGAGGTTTCTGCCTTCACGATTTCGGCGGCGGAGCCGCTCGTTTCCGGGGCGGCGCGACGATGAACGTCGCCAGCACCAGCGCCCCGAATGCGGCGTAAATCAGCGTGAACACCCAGGGCGGCGCGTCGTAGAACAGCAACTCGTGCGCCCAATGCCCCAGAAAATCACCCTGATACGTCGCATGCCCCGCTTGAGTCCGCAGCCACGATTCGAGGGTCGTCAGCGGGCACACGACGCCCGCGAGCGCTTCGGCGACGACGATCGCAATCGCCGCCATGTGCAGCCACCGAAACGCGCGATTCCGCACCCAGTCCCAGCGGAACAGCACGCCGATCAGCACAACCAACTGCCCCAGCACGACGAACGCCACATACCCCACGTGGACCACAACCACAACGTCGGCGGCAAGTTTGAATAACATCGGCGCGTTTCATCACCAGCCGGGCGGCAATTCCCCACCAGATTACGATGCGCACGAGGCGGGATTTATTCCGCGCATAAGGCGTGGGGCGTGAGGCGTGACGCCTGAGCGAACCGACTCAAGCCTCACGTCTCACGCCTCAAACCTCTTATTCGGCGCCGTAGATGATTTCGCACAGGCGCCCCAGCGTCTTGCCAACGCGAGCCGTTTCGCTTGTCTTTTCGAGGTGCACGTTATTGACGAACAGCGCAATGGCCAGTTCGCGGTTGGCAGCCGTCGTCATGTACCCGGCGAGTGCCTTGCTCGTGAGCACGATTTTTCCCCGCAGCGTGTTGTCGACGTAGTACGTTCCCGTCTTGGCCTGCACTTTGCCCCGCGCCGGGCTCTGGGGGCCGACCGATTCCGACAGGGTCCCGTCGACGCCCAGGATCGGCAGCGCGTCCCGATAGACGGCTGCGTCGGAACGGCTCGCCATGTGCCGCAGCAATTGCACGGTCGCCCGCGGCGTGACCAGATCCGCCGACGAGCCCCCGGCGCCTCCGCCGAACGAGATCGTGTCCACGTCGACCCCCAACCGTCGCAGCACGTCCCGCTGCAGGTGCAACCCGTCGCCCAAATTTCGCTTGCCATGCCGGCTCGCCAGCAAGAGCGGCAAGGTGCTGGCGTGCAGGTTGTGGCTGACTTTCAGGATCAGCCGGGCTGATTCGCCAAACGGGGGCGACGTCAAGTGGGCGACGCGTGGCAGCTTCGCGACCTCGTCTCGAGCAAGGAGCACGCCGGGCAAAGGATCGGCGAGGGGCGAAGCCTCGACCGTCACTCCCGCACGTTCCAGCGCTTCGACGAACAGGCCCCGCGCAAAGGCCGAGGCATCTGCGACTTCGAAGACCCGAACCACCGGCTTGTGTCCCGCGGGGATCTTTCCTGTCAAGAGGACGCTACGACCTACTCCCGCGCGAATCGTCGTGGCGAGTGCCTCGCCGGCCGGCGCCGTTTCGATCCGCGCGTCGACCTGCACCAGTGCCGACTGGGGGCGCCACGTGACGCGCGCCGGTTTTCCCGGTTCGCCCGGCGCGATCGTCAGGTCGATCAGGTTGTCGTTGACCATGATCGGCGTGAGGCGCCGTGGACCGCTCCCCGTGCCCGCTTCCCGGTCGAACAACCGGTCGTCGATGAACACGTCTCCGCCGATGCGCTTGATTCCCGCCTGTGCGACCTGCCGGGCCAGCTCGTTGAGCCCCGCCAGTGGATCAGGCTCGGTGAGCTCGCCCGTGGTACTACCGTTGGCATAGGTATGGTCGGAATTTTTGAACGCGATGCGGCCGTCGGCCAGCGTGCGCCCCCCCAGCGACAAGTCGCCGCTGGCGACGAGGATCAGATCTCCCTGGAGTTTGCCCGCCGCATCGACCTCACCAAGCCGATAGACGGGCGTTTCGAACCGGTAATCGGCCCCCAGCGTGTCGAGCGCCGCCGCGGTGGAATAGAGCTTCGTGACCGACGCGGGGGCGACCATCCGATCGGCGTTCAATTCGTACACGGTCTGCCCGCCGGCCAGATCGACGACCAGAATCCCCCAGTGCGCGTGCTTGAATTCCGCCGCGCCGATGACCTGGCCGATCTCGGCCGCCAGCCGCTCGCCGGCGACCGCCGGCAGCCCGACCACGAACAGCAACAGCACCGCAGACAAGGACAACCGCTGCGCAAGGCGTGGCATGGCGTCGTTCTCGGGGACGTTCGTCTAAATCGGAGAGAGCACGTCGAGCAGTGGCAGGTTGGCTTCCGGAAAATTGAGCGACCGTAATTCGGCCGCCGGAGCCCAGCGATATCCCTTGTGTGTGTCGTGCACCTCAGCTCGCGGGGATGGATGACACAGCCAGAAATGCAGGTCGAACGTGCCGTGCGGATAGGTGAACACGCGGTGCATGATCAGCTCGACCGCCTGCACTTCGAGCCCGGTTTCTTCCAGGCATTCGCGCCGGGCGCACAGGCCCGTCGTTTCCCCCGGCTGACATTTTCCGCCGGGGAATTCAACAAAGCCGCCGAGGGGCCCCTCTTCCGGGCGCGTGCCGACCAGATAGCGTCCCCGGTGTTCGACGACGGCAATCCCGATTGGCGCTGGTTCAGGCATTGTCACAGTTTGGCATCCGCCGGCGGCGCGCCCATGATATGGTAGCCAGAATCGACGTGCAGAACTTCGCCCGTCACACCGCTGGCCAGGTCGCTGAGCAGGTACAGACCTGTCTTGCCCACTTCTTCGACTGTGACGTTTCTGCGCAGGGGGGCCATCGCCTCGTAGAGCTTGAGCATCACGTCGAAATCCCCCACCGCCGAAGACGAGAGCGTCTTGATCGGGCCGGCCGAGAGCCCGTTGACGCGAAAGCCCGACGGGCCCAGCTCGTGCGCGAGATACGTGACCAGCGATTCGAGTGCCGCCTTGCAGACACCCATGATGTTGTATCCGGGAATGACCTTCTCGCCCCCCAGATAAGTGAGCGTCAGAATGCTTCCGCCGGGAGCGAGCGCCTCGCGCGCGCGGCGCGTGATCGCCAGCAGGCTGTAAACGCTGATATCCATCGATGTGGCGAATCCCGCGCGGCTGCAGTTGAAGGTCTGGCCCTTGAGATCTTCGATCGGCGCATAGGCCACCGAGTGCAGCACGAAGTCAAGCTTGCCAAACGTGTCACGCGCCATAGCGAACACGCGATCGATGTCTTCGTCTTTCTGCACGTCGCAGGGGGTGATCAGCTTGGCGCCCAGCGGTTCGACCAGCTTGCGGACGCGGTGCTCCATGCGCGGGCGGGCCGGGTCTTTATCGGGGAGATGGGTGAACCCCATCTCGGCCCCTTCGGCGTGCAGTTTTTCGGTGATGGCCCAGGCGATCGAATGGTCATTCGCGATCCCGAACACCAGCCCCTTTTTTCCCGTAAACAGTCCCATGAACGACTCCCAGACAGTGAAAGCGATTTCGCCGTGCGGCGAGACTCACGATATCGTGTCGCCGAATGTCGGGCAACTGACCGAGGCTTGAGGCTTGAGACCTGAGGCTTGAGTACTCAAGCCTGCAGCCTCAAGTCTCAAGCCTCGGTCGATGCGCAGGGATAGCGATCCCTATTATTGCAGCCACGACGGGCAGAATTCGCTCGGCCCAATACCTACTCTTCCCCTTCGCCGATGCCGGCGCCGACGGGAATTTCTTCGCCCGGCGCCAGGTTCTCG
>JACQFH010000643.1 GCA_016200145.1 Planctomycetia bacterium
CAATCTCCTCAAGCCTATGTCGAAGCCGTGATGTCGGTGATCGACGGCCTGGAGCCTTACCGCAGAAACTGGGCGACTCTGGGATACTCACATGCGTGAGGCGGCAGGAAGACCAGGCGACTTTTGCGGCCAAACAATTACGGACGATGGTATCCAATCAGATTTGGACTGCCATCCTGCCCGGATCGTCGCTAAGACAGGCGCTGCCGGTTTGGCACATACCGACTGGCCGCGCATTTCGATCGTCACGCCCAGCTTCAATCAGGCGCAGTACATCGAAGAGACGATTCGTTCGGTTGTGACGCAAGGCTATCCGAATCTCGAATACATCGTTATTGACGGCGGCTCCACCGACGGGTCGCAGGACGTGATCCGTCGCTACGCCGATCAGATGGCCTGCTGGGTCAGCGAACCCGACCGCGGACAGTCCGACGCGCTCAACAAAGGCTTTTCGCGGGCGACGGGGCAGATTTGTGGCTTTCTCAACAGCGACGACCTGTATCGTCCGGGAACTCTGCAAATGGCGGCCGAGGCGTATCTCGCATGCCGGACGAAAGACCGATTCTGGCACGCGTTCGGCGTCGAGGACTTCGACGAAAACGGCCCGCGTTATGTGCATCGCCCGAAACTTGCGGGTCGCCTTGCGGATTGGGTCGACAACGTCGCCAACCTGCACCAGCCGGGCGTCTTCTGGTCGCGCGAGTTGCATGCGGCTGTGGGGGGGTTCGATCCCGACTTTCAATACGCCTTCGACCGCAAGTTCTTCGCCGGCGCGATTCTGAAGGGCTACCGCTTCACCGTTGACGCGCACCGCATTGCCACGAATTTTCGCTACCACAGCCAGTCGAAAACGGCGACCGTCGGCGACGTCGATAATTTCGGCTTCGCGCCCGAATTCATCCGGATCAGTGAATGGATGCGTGAACAGGCCTCGTTCGGGCAACAGCTCAGAATTCGCCTGGGTCGCGTCGCGCGGAGGCACGAGAAAGCCGGCAATGCACTCCTGCAGCGAAATTCGCCTCGGCGGATGGCGCGCCTCGGCGAGCTGTTTCTGGCCGGTATCGTCTATCCGCCGGTCTCGCGCACCCGGTATTACTGGGGGGCGGTTCGCCGGGGACTCTTCGGATGAAATCCAGCCCAGCACACGAAACTAAGGACGGTCTGGCGTTCTAATGCACGACGCAAATCTTGCCAAATCGAAAGTGCTTGTCACCGGTTCGAGCGGACTGATCGGCTCGGAAGCGGTGACCTATTTCCACGGGCTGGGGGCTACCGTCCACGGCATCGACAACAATATGCGGGCCGATTTCTTCGGCCCCGCTGGCGACACGCTCTGGAACCTGCGGCGTCTGAAAGAGGAATGCGAGAACTTTCACCATCACCCGCTCGACATTCGCGATCGCGAGGGGATTCTGCGGCTGTTCGATGAATTGCGACCACATCTGGTGATTCACGCGGCGGCCCAGCCGTCGCACGATCTGGCGGCCGACCGTCCGTTCGACGATTTCGACGTCAATGCGGTGGGAACTCTGAACCTGCTGGAAGCGACGCGACGCTTCGCCAAAGACGCCGTGTTCATCCACATGAGCACCAACAAAGTCTATGGCGACGCGCCCAATCGATTGCCGCTCGTTGAGCTGGAAAAACGCTGGGACTACGCGCGACCGGAGGACTACAACGGCATCAGCGAGCACTGCTCGATCGACCATTGCCTGCACAGCCTGTTTGGTGCGAGCAAGGCGGCCAGCGACCTGATGGCCCAGGAATACGGGCGCTACTTCGGGTTGCGGACGGCCATTTTCCGGGGCGGGTGCCTGACCGGATCGCGGCACTCGGGGGCCCAGCAGCACGGTTTCCTGAATTACCTGATTCGCACGGCAGCCGAGGGAAAGCCCTACACGATCTTCGGCTACAAAGGCAAACAGGTTCGCGATCAGATCCACGGCAGCGACGTCGTGAGGGCGATGCATGCTGTGTTTCTCAACCCGAGGCCGGGAGAGGCGTACAACCTGGGAGGCGGACGCGAGAATGCCGCCAGCGTTCTGGAATGCATCGACAAGGTCGAGCAGCTCTCCGGCAAGCGTTTTGAATGGAGCTACCGCGATCAGGAGCGAAAAGGGGACCACATCTGTTACATCAGCGACCTGACGAAATTCCGCTCCCATTTTCCCGACTGGCAGCTCAACTGGTCGTTGCAGCGCATCTGTGAGCAGATCTGGGAATCAGTGAAACGCTAATCGTCTCTGAGTTCGCGATTCTTCTTCGGCTGCCGAATCAGTCGCGGCGAATCGCAGTCGCGGCTAGCACACAGCCGCAAGATCGAGGCCTGTCATTTCAGCTCCGCATACATTCATCCTCAGTGGAACGGCACCTGCCGATGCGGGCGTCGGCGGCGTGATTCTCGCAGACCTCGTACGAACCGTCGGCGTCGAATCATTTTCCTGCGCGTGGTTGGCGCACCGCCATGCCACCCAGACGCCCGCGCTCGACGGCCTGACCACCACGCGCATCGAGCGCCGTTACGAAACGGCTTTTCGCCCTGTTCGCGGTCTGGTGGGCGAATTGATCTCGGCTACAGCGCTGCGGGCCCTGCGTCCGGCCATGCTGCGGAATTGCACGCGCCAGGTCCTGCGATTGATCGAGCGCCAGAAACCCGATCAACTGCTCGCCGTGCTCGAATCCCCGGCTGCGATTCAGGTCGCCGCGCGGGTTCATCGGCAGTGTGGAATACCGCTCCTGGCGCTGGTGTGGGACGACGTCGAGTTGTTCTGCCGCCAGGCGGCGTTCGACCGCTGGACGCGGCGCTGGGTTCACCGCGACTTTGCACATGTCCTGCAAAACAGTGTCAGGACTGCGGTCATCTGTGAAAACATGCAAAAGGCCTACGCCGACCGGTATGGGATTTCGAGCCAGATCGTACGACACGGAATTCCCGCCGACGAGAGCCCGTCTCGAGATGACCCTGAGGTGCGCACCGATGGCCCGTGGCTCGTTGGGTTTGCGGGGTCGGTTACCGCTCCCGATTGCCTGAATGCACTGGTGCGGGTGCTGGATTCGATGAACTGGCGATTTGCAGGACGCGACATCGCGCTCAGGCTCGTCGGCGCACGCTACGTCCTGGATTCAAGGAAACCACAGCGGATCGAATACTACGGATGGCGGAGTGTCGCCGAGACACGCCAGTTGCTGGGGGAATGCGATCTGCTCTTCCTGCCACAATCTTTCGGTTCCGAGCTCAGGTTTTTTTCGGAGCTGTCGTTTCCGACAAAGCTCTCGACTTACGTGGCGGCCCGGCGACCGATCCTGCTGCACGCACCGCAGAACGCATCACTCTCGGCCTTCTGGGACGACCACGACCTGGGGCCCCGGTGCAATTTGCTTGATGAAGGCGCGGTTGGTTCCGCACTTCGCCGGGGACTCGAGCCCGACGCAACGTCCCGGGCAAACTGGCAAAGGCAAATCGCCCACGTGCACGATTCGGTTTTGAATGTCGCAGAGTTCGAGCGCGGCGTCCGCAAGTTGCTGGGCGTCGAACGACACAGCGAACCTGCTCCAGTGATCGCCGCTGCCCAGGCAAGCTATTGAGTCCCATGGATTCTCCGAGTCGATGACGACCGCACAAGTACTCGAACCGGCGCAACACAGCGGAGCGATTCCCGGTCGCGATCGTCCGCTGAAAGTCGCCCTCGTCAACGCCGCCGATCGCGGCGGCGGGGCCGAAGCCAGCACGCTGTCACTGCACCGCGCCCTGCTCTCGCTGGGACACGAATCGCACGTGTTCGTCGGCACGAAGCTGACCGACGACGACAGCGTGCACGAAATCCGTCGCTTCCGCTGCTTTCCCGGAGTTCTGCGCGGCGCGCGCCTGCTCGAAGAAAAGCTGGGGTGGCAATACCTGTATCACCCGTGGTTCCGACGGCTCGATCGATTGCTGCCGCCCGGAATCGACGTCGTTCACTTTCAAACTCTGTGGTCGGGCAAACTCGGTTATGCCGATGTGGGCGCCCTGCCGCGCCTGTCGCGCCTCTTTCCGACGCTGATGACATTGCGGGACCTGTGGATGCTGACCGGCCATTGCGGCTACCCCGCGCTCGGGTGCGAACGGTGGAAGACGGGTTGCGGCCAATGCCCCGATCTGGCCCTCGCCCCGGCAATTCCCCGCGACGGCACCCGGTTCAACTGGAATCGCAAACGGCGCGCGATGGCGCGGTCAAATATCCGCGTTACAACCGTTTCACACTGGCTGGCCGACCGTGTCCGCGAGTGCCCGATTTTCGCCGGCAAGGCGATCCACGCCGTGCACAACGGAATCGACGAACTGCATTTTCATCCCCGTCCGCGTGCCGAGATGCGCCGCAAGCTGGGTTTGCCGGAGGACGCGTTCATCGTGCTGCTGGCCGGGCAGTCTGTCGAAGGGACCTCGCACGGCAGGGGCGCTGTCGACTACGCGCTGGAAGCCTTGAATTCCTGCGGCGTGAACCCGTTTGTGCTGGCGATCGGCCGGTCGGCGGCGCGCTTCATCGAACGCTGGAGCGGAAAGGGCCTGGCCGTGCCGTTTTTGAATGATCCGTCCGCGCTGGCGGAACACTACGCCGCCTCCGACGTGACGCTCGTCGCGTCGCTGTGGGAAACATTCGGCCGCATACCCGCCGAAGCGCAGATGTGTGGAATTCCGGTCGCCGGATTTGCCACCGGCGGGATTCCGGAAATTGTCGTGCATCACGAGACGGGACTGATCGCCGAACGGCTCAATGCGCCGGCACTGGGCGCCGCGCTCCGCACGCTGTGCGAGCAGCCCGAATTGCGGTGGCGAATGGGGACGGATGGGGCGAAACGCGCCGCTGCGATGTTCAGCAATGCAACGATCGCACAGACATTTATCGGGCACTACGGCGAGGTCGTGGCGGAACGCCGTGCCGCGAAGTCCGGCGCTTGATGGCGAGTCGGCCGGCGGCGAACGATTCAATGGCAACACCAGGTCGGATCCCATGAAAGTCGTCATCTTATGCGGTGGCCAGGGGACGCGTCTTCGCGAGGAGACGGAGTTTCGTCCCAAGCCCATGGTCGAGGTGGGCGGCCGGCCCATTCTCTGGCACATCATGAAGGGTTACGCCCATCACGGCATACGCGATTTCGTGTTGTGCCTGGGCTACCGCGGCAATTTCATCAAAGAGTATTTCCTCAACTACGAGGCCAAGAACAACGACTTCACGATCTCGCTGGGGCAACGTCAGCAGATTGAATATCACGGCCAGCACGAAGAGCAGGATTTTCGCGTCACGCTCGTCGATACCGGGCTCGACACGATGACGGGCGGACGCATTCGCCGCGTGAAGCCCCACATTGTCGATTCGACGTTCATGGTCACGTATGGCGACGGTGTCTCAAACGTCGACCTCCAGCGGCTTCTGGAATTCCATCGTTCTCACGGGCGGCTGGCGACGGTGACTTCGGTGAGACCGACCTCGCGGTTCGGCCTCCTGGCGCTGTCGGCTGAATCTCAGGTCACACAGTTTGCGGAAAAACCCGAGGTCGATGGCTGGATGAGCGCCGGGTTCTTCGTCTTCGAGCGCCAGGTGTTCGACTATCTCGAAGACGGGGATTCGTGCATCCTCGAGCGGGCCCCGCTGGAACGCCTGGCGCGCGAAGGTCAGTTGATGGCGTTTCGTCATGAAGGCTTCTTTTTCGCGATGGATACGTACCGCGAATACCAGTACATCAACGGACTGTGGGACAAGGGGCAGGCGCCGTGGAAGGTGTGGTGATGCACGCCTCGAAATCCGGGCCCATCGATTTCGGCGGCGCGTTTGAGGGCCGCCGCGTCCTCGTCACGGGTCATACCGGGTTCAAGGGCGCGTGGCTTGCACTTTGGCTCAATCGGCTCGGGGCACAGGTGATTGGATATGCGCTGCCTCCCCCCACGACGCCGGCCCTGTTCACAGCGGCCGACATCGAATCGTGCCTCGACCAGCACCAC
>JACQFH010000644.1 GCA_016200145.1 Planctomycetia bacterium
AGCTAATCTTGCTTCGGCTTCGCGAAACGCAGCCTCACATTTCCTGTTCTGAGTTCGACGAACAAGGCGTCACGATGATTCTCGCTACTGTTCGCGACTTGGCGCGCCACACCGATACGGTCTGTCTCGAAGCAACCAGGACAACAGGCTACTTCCCGACGCTCTTGGATCAGCTGCGACGCGTCTTCCGGGTTCTGTTCATCCGTGTGAGTGCTCCCGCGGAGATCTGTTTTCGTCGCATGAAGACGCGTGATGCATCGTCCCACCTCGAGTACTCAGATGATCGACTTCGGGAGATCAATCTCCTCGCGGAAAAGGTCCATCTCGACTGGGACTTGCAGATCGACAATGCTCACGAGTGGAACGAGCGTGGGCGGGGTCGCCGCGCTGCTTAAGCGTGCGCGGTGACTCGCATGTAACTGGGATTCACTTGTGCGCCGACCGGGGGTAACCTGACGAAATGGCCACGGCAGCCCCGACTCCTGTTCCCGCAACCGACCAGCCTGCGCGATCTCGGCGGTGGATTCTGGTCGCGATCATCTGCGCCGTCTGTCTCGTCGGCGTCAAATATGTTCAGGCCCAGCGGCAGGTGGCCCGAAATGCCACGTGTCGCGGAAGACTCGGGCAGATCGCGCTTGCCCTGCAGAATCTTAATCAGGAGACAGGCAGCCTTTCACCATTGACGATCAACGACGATCGGGGAAATCAGCTTTTCAGCTGGCGCGTGCGTCTGCTTCCCTATCTCGATGAGAATGAATTCTACTCAGAACTTGATCTATCGAAGCCGTGGAACAGCCCGAAGAACGTCGCAGTTGCAAATCGAGCGTCCACCGCGACGACGATTCGATTTCGTTCGCCAAATGATTTTGGCTCAAGTTCTGACGATACTAGTTTCGTCGCCATCGAACAAGCGGGCACTCGCCGCGTCGCGATTGTTGAGATTCATAGTACGGGAATTCACTGGATGGAACCGCGCGACTTAAGCCGCGCTGAAATCCTGGCGCGCATGGCCGGGATGCTCAATCGTGGGGAGGCTGTTCACATCCTTACTGCCGATGGCCGGGTCGGTACAATTGCCGACAGCTCGCTTACGTTTTTCGGTTCAGTCGACGACTTGTTCGACCAGTGGTTGGCGCTAAGGTGACGATCCGAAACGTAACCCAAAGTCACTCGCGCGCTGTCTGGCGGGCCGGGGTTCATTCTGGCCGGCAGCAAGGGTAAACTGAAATCATGGCCGCCAGCGATCCGGACACTTTCGAATCCCGCCGATTCTCGATCCGGCCGTTTTCGATCGGCTTGTGTATCGTTGTCATGGCGGTCATCGGCGTGGTCGTCTGGACAGCAAGCCCAACGCACACAAGACCTGATCCTCGTTTGGCCGAGTCGCTGGATCGCTGGCCGAACCAGGCTGATATTGACCGTTTGGCCAGCGTGAAAGGGAAATCTCCAACAGAAACAATCCGCATTTTGGGGCACCCCCGCAAGGTTGTCCCGGGCGAGAACGGCACGCAGATCTGGGACTACCCGTGGTCGGCAGCCTGCCGAGTCTGGTTCAAGAATGGTGTGGTAGACGACACGTATTACACCGCTGGGTACTGAACATGCAGGCCATGACGGCACATGTCGGCTGATCGAACGAGCCGACCGCCCCAGCCGGATGATCGTGTGTTTGGCATTCACACGATCAGTACAGTCCGATATTCTGCCGGCACGTTTCCCAGACGGAGCTTCAAGGAGGAGGCCCGCCGATGCGGACCTGGCATCAGTCGTATCTGCCTGCCATATTCTTCACGATCACGCTTTTTCTTGCGCCGCGGTTCGGCGCCGGCGATGACGATGAACCTGCTGACTCGGTCCAGGATGCCGGTCGAATCGAGCAGGAATTCGCCGAGATGGTCGAGCATTACAACACGTTCTTCCGGGCAGGACGATTTGACGAGGCGATCGTGCTGGCCAAACAGGCCGAGCTGTTGTACCCGGAGATGCCAACCGCGGAGGTGATGCTGCTCAAGGCGAGGTCTGCAAAACAGGCTGCGGTACGAGCCCTGTCGATTCTTAAGGCAACTTTCGCTGCTCATTTGTCCGGAAGTTCCGACGGATCAAATCGAATCGTGGAGCCTCGCCGAATCGCAGACAGAGCCATCTACCGACTTGCTGGCGGGAATGACGAGGATTACGCAGAGATCAGGTGCGAATTAGATGCGTCGCTCGAACGAAAACTCGAAGCCGTGGATCAGGTTTGCCATCTGACTGGCGCGCAAAAATGCAAACTGCGAATTGCAGGCCGAGGAGACATCAAACGATTCCTTGATCGCGTCGAATCCGTGCGAACTCATCTCGAATCAGCTCTTGCAATGGACGACGACTTCCCCGGTTTGGGAGCGAACGCGATTCGGCGGGGACTGTTTGAACAAGGTTCCCTCTTCTCGAAGACGCTCAAGGCGTCGCTTACGAAAGGTCAGGACGCCGCATTCGAGGACTCGACATTACGGCGCTGGCCAGCCGGTGAGTAACCGTCCGACAATCGCGGAGTTGCCGCGTAATCGGAAGTCAGGCCAAGCTCGCGTGTTTGGGCTAAGGCTTCACCTTGCGATCCACCATCGCGCCAGCCTTCATCGCCTTTTTCATCGGGCCTGCCAGCGCTTTCGCTTCTGCCGGTGTGAGAATTGCAAAGATGCGCATCCACTTATCCGGCGTGATCTCCACGCGAAAGTCTCCCGTATCAGTCGTTCTGAAGACAACCTGCATTCGTCCTACCGTAATTCGTTCAGATTGGTCCTTGGTGCCTTTGAACTTTTTGAGGAATTCGTCGGTTCGAGCAAGCTCGATTCCGACTGCTTGAGCATCCTCAAGCGAGATTGAGATCTCACCGCCTGTAATCAGGCCGCCTCGGTGGCGCAAACCTGCTTTCGTCGATTTTTCATCCTTCTCAATCAGGAACTGCGTCTTTCCGACTTCTGCAACCGTCCAGGTAAATTGAAACTTATCGATGACCAGTTCATCGTCTTCTGCGGCCTGCAACCCGCCTGAGACGCAAATCAATATGACACATGCTGTGAGGCGGGGGCACATGGCAATACTCCTGCAGAAGGGACGGTTGGCGTGGTGGTCGGGTGCCGCGCCTAAATGTTACGTCTGTAGGCTTACCACGACAATTGGATCGTTCATTCGGAAACAGCATGTGTTCGGAAGTTACAGCGCACCTCACATTCGCCTTCCCGCCTCCGCGCCACCGCGAGTATGATTGCCCGGCATGAGGGAGCGTAAAAAATCATTTCTGGATAAGGCGCTCGACCATTTCTTCGTGCCAATCGAGCGGTTTCAGGCGAGACTCAACGGGGAACCGGTCCCGGAACTGCCGCCTCGATGGAAATGGCTGATGCTGGGACTGACCGTTAGCGCGGTTGCCATGTTTGTTTTGTGCGATCTGATCCGGAGGATTGCTCATCCATGACCATCCTCCTCCCCACCCTGGCCGTCACATTCGCCGCGTTCGGCATCTGGCTGACGGTGCGGATCGTGAACCGGAAGGAGCGGTGGGCGAAGTGGACGCTGGCGGGGGTGGTTGGGGTGCCGGTGCTGTACGTCGCGACTTGGGGACCGGCAATCTGCCTGTGCACGCGACTCAGATTGTGTGACCAACCGGGGATGCCGGTATTCTACCGACCTCTCACTCGTTGCCTGATTCGGCCCGCACCGACATTCGTTAAGGATGCTGCGCACGACTACATGCTGTGGTGGATGGAACTCGGCGCGGGGCGGTAACTCGTCCAAATTCCGTCGCCACCTCAGACATTCCGCCGAGTTCAAACTATACCACTAACTGCTGCCGAGCAGTTCCGGCAGCGGCTCGCCGCGGTCGAGCATGAGGTGCGCACGGCCGTCGACGCCCTTGTATTCCTGATGGGCGTCGAGACCCAGCAGGTGATACAGCGTGGCGGCCACGTCCTGCGGCGTGACGGGGCGCTCGTGCGGGGCGGCCCCCAGGCGATCGGAGCTGCCGATCACCTGCCCGCCCGGAATGCCGGCGCCGGCGGCGAGAATCGAGAACACGCCCGGCCAGTGATCGCGCCCGGCTCCCTTGTTGATCGTCGGCGTGCGTCCGAAATCGGTCAGCAGCAGCACCAGCGTCGAATCGAGCAATCCCCGCGCGCTCAGGTCGCCCAGCAACGTAGAAAAAGCCGCGTCCAGCTCGGGCAGTCGCTGCCGCAGCGCCGGAAAGATCGTGCCATGATGGTCCCACACGTCGTCGTCGACGGTGACGAATGGCACCCCGGCTTCGATCAGCCTGCGGGCCACAAGGCAGCTTTGCCCGATGCGGGTACGGCCATAAGCGTCCCGAATGGACGCCGGTTCCCGCGCCACGTCGAACACGCGGCGCGTCGTTTCAGTCATCAGCGCCTCGAAGGCGCGGCGGTACTGCACGTCGACCGACGAAATCGCCGGGCCGGTCAAATGCCGGTCGCGCCCCAGCTCTGTGAGCAGCAGGCGGCGCATCGTCTGGCGCTCATCGCTCACCACCGGCTCGAGCGACAGGCGCGACACCGCGAACGTGTCCAAGTTCGGATCGGATTTGAGCAGGAACGGATCATAGGCCCGCCCCATCCAGCCGGCCGTGTAGTAGTTGACGGTCGCCAGGTAGGACAGTCCCGGCACGCAGATGTACGCCGGCAATCCATTTCGCGTGCCAACCAGGCGCGCGACGTGCGAGCCCATGTTGGGATTCGCCCGCAACTGATTTTCCGGTCGATCGAAACTGGGATCGGGCTGCGAGTAGCCTCGCAGCATCAGATAGGCGGAAACGCCGTGATCGGTCTGCGTGTGATAGACCGAGCGGATGAGCGAGAAACGGTGCAGGTCGCGCGCGAGAGCCGGCAACAGGTCGGTGAACTGCACCCCCGGAACGGCGGTGGGAGTCGCCTGAAACTCACCGCGAACTTCGACCGGCGCTTCGGGCTTGGGATCAAACGCATCGTGATGACTGATGCCGCCCCCGGCGTAAACGACCAGCACCGACCTGGCCCGTGGCGCGGTCTGTCCCGCGCGACTGCAGCGCGCGGCCAACTCGCTTAGAGCCAGCCCCGGCAGGCCCAGCGCGGCGCTTTTCAGAAGGCCCCGCCGGCTCCAGGCGCTGCGCCCGGTACCAACCACGGCGGACGGAATCTCGCTCGCGCGATCGGGCATGGTCGAACTTACCGAACCCAGGTTGCACTGTGCGCCACTGGCGCCTCGCTGGCCGATCATGCTTTTCCCGACGGGTTGTGTCAAGCGCGGTGCAAATCCGGCGGTGTCCTGATTTGTGGTGCAGGCGGCGGTTGTAGGCGATGCGCTGAAGCTCATCTCAGACGATGACGTGGGTTTTGGCCTGGCCTGTCTGATTGCCTTCGGCACATCAATTGGCACGACATTGCTGGCATTCGCGCTGGTGGCCGTGATGGGAATCGCCGGTATTTTTGTGGCCGCCGTGTTGGCCGCGGCGATCCTCGGCGCCGCCCTCTCGTGGCTGATGGGGGCGGAAATCAAACGCGCTTTCGCGATCGCCGGATTATTTATGCTGGTGCATCTTGGCCTTGTAATCACCTTCACTTGGCTGTGGAGTTAATGCAGTCAATGTGAGGTCTGGTTCCGGCATGTTCACGTCGCGAATCTGCATTCTGATCGTTTCGCCGGCCATCGCCTGGCTGGCGCTGCCGGGTTGCGCGCCGACTGAGCCTCCCCTCAAATCCTCGCCTGTCGCAACGCCGGCCCGCGAGACCACAGCACACAATCCGGGCGCCACTTCGCAACCTGCCGCGTCACGACGGCCCGATCCCACTGCCGAGTATTTTGAAGGGGCCGACATTGCCACGCTGATGCTCGAAATCGCGCCGGCCGAGCGTACGAAACTCGCCGAGAATGCGCGAGAATACGTTCGGTGCCGATTGTCGGAACAGGGTGGTGATGCCTGGCAGGACGCGGCTGTCAAGCTCAAGGGGGCGGCGGGCAGCTTTCGCGACCTCGACGACAAACCGGCCTTCACCTTGAGGATGGACAAGTTTCACAAGCACCACTCCTTCCACGGCCTTGCCAAATTCCATCTCAACAATTCGGTTCAAGACGAGACGTACCTGAATGAATGGCTGTGTGCCGGGTTGTTTCGCGATGCCGGCGTTGCTGCGCCGCGAGTCGCGCAAGCCCGCGTGTTCCTCGACGGCCGCGACCTCGGGCTCTACGTGCTGAAAGAGGGCTTCGATCGGAAGTTCCTGGCGCGGCACTTTGCCGACGACGGCGGAAACCTCTACGACGGCGGGTTCTGCCAGGACATCGACGCCGACCTGGAACGCGATGCGGGCACAGGCAGCGACGACCACCGCGACCTGCGCGCGCTGTGCGAAGCGTGCCGTCTGGCCGATCCCGAGCAGCGGCGGCTGCAACTTGCCGCGCGGCTCGACGTCGAGGCGTTCCTGACGTTTGCAGCGATGGAGCTAATGAGCTGTCACTGGGACGGGTACTGCCAGAACAAGAATAATTACCGGCTGTACTTCGAATCGGCTTCTCACAAGGCGTTTTTCCTGCCGCACGGAATGGATCAGATGTTCGGCGATCCCGGGGCCTCGATTCTCGAACGGCCGGGAGCCATCGTGGCCAGGGCCGTGATGGAGAACCCCGAGTGGCGAGCCCGATTTCGCGACAGGATCCGTAAGTTACTGCCTTTGTTCGATCCTCCCGACAAACTGCTCAGCCAGGTCGATCGGATGGAACAGCGGATCCGACCTGTCCTGGAACAGATCGATCGGGAACAAGCCGAGGGCTATGCGGAGCGCATCCGGGAACTCAAGGAGCGGCTGACTGCACGGAGCGCGAATCTGCGGGACCAGAGCGAGCAGCCCGATCCTCCTCCGCCGCGACCGCTGGAATTTTCCGGCGACGAGGGAATCGAGCTGACCGACTGGCAGCCGGCCAGCGAGCACGAAGACGCTGTCGTCGAAATCGTCGATCGGCCCGACGATCGCGCCGCGTATCTGATTCGCTGCGGCCCCGGCGGGCCGTGCATCGCCTCGTGGCGGCGCACGGTGTTGCTGGCGCGAGGCGAATATCGGCTGGCGGCCTCAGCAGCGACGACCGACGTCGTCCCTCATCACGACGAGAAAGGCGCCGGGGCCGGGGT
>JACQFH010000645.1 GCA_016200145.1 Planctomycetia bacterium
GCGCCAGCCGACCCAGCAGCCGCGCCAGCGATTCGGCCAACTGCGTCGCTTCTGAAAGGTTGTGGGGCGGGGGCACGGCTTCGGGCTGGTCGATGTGCAGAAACCCCGCGGGCCGGCTGCCGTCGGTGATTTCCGTGATCCAGCGGCAATTCCCCTGCTGTTCCAGTTCCGCCCGGATTTCCGCCGGGGAATGCGTGACGGGCGTGAATTGCAGGTCCCACCCGCTGACTTGCGCGAACCGCCGGCACAAGAGGGCGATGGAATTGCGAGGTTCAGCGGCGAGGGTCGTCATGGGATCCGCACGAACAAGGAATCTGTCGTGTCATCGTGTTTCAATCGGTTCCCGCAACGCGACAATCTGAGCCAGACGCCCGTAACGGGCTGTGAATCAACATCTTGCGATTTACCGCGACGCCTGCCGGGAAGTGGGCTGCCGCTGCAACCGGTACGATCGGTCAGCCCGGCATTTCCGGCAGAGTTTCGCCTTGGGGAATTCTCGAGATGTGGACTATACTGCCGCCGCGCCGCAGACGTGCCCCGGCCGCTTTTTCGGCGGCCGGGGCACGACGCCGCAAGCGCCAGGACAACCGAAAATGGATTTTCGTATCGCAAACTGGCGGCGCCGGGTTCCCTGGTCGCTGGCGCTTTGCGCCTTGGCGCTCATGGTGCTGGGGCTCACCGGGATTGAGCGCGGCGATCAGCTCGCTCATGCCGGCGAGTTCCTCCACAAACAGATGGTGTGGATCGTCATTGCCGTCGCGGCAATGTTTCTGACAACCGTTGTCCCGTACCGGGTCCTCAGACACCAGAGCTACCTGTGGCTGGCCGCCAGCGTCGGGCTGTTGGCGATCGTGTATCTTTTTCCGGCCAAATGGGGTTCGCGGCGCTGGGTGCCGCTGGGCGTGATGAACTTTCAGCCGTCGGAACTGGCCAAGCTGGCGTGTATTCTGGCGCTGGCGCGCTACCTGATGTATCGCGAGAATTACCGGCGACTTTCCGGGCTGGTCGTCCCGTTCCTGCTGGCGCTCGTGCCGATGGGACTGATCCTCAAGGAACCCGATCTGGGGACGGCACTGCTCTTCCTGCCGGTGCTGGCCGCGATGCTGTTTGCCGCCGGAGCCAGGCCCGGGCACCTGGCGCTGGTCGCCGCGGCGGGCCTGGCCGTCTCGCCCGTGTTCTGGCTGGGAATGAGCGCCGAACAGAAGTCGCGCGTGACGGCCGTGTTCCTGCAGCACGACGGCGGTCCGGCTCCGCCGGGAGACGGCTACCATCTGCACCAGTCGAAGCAGGTGCTGGCTCTGGGAGGAATCGTGGGCAGCCAGCTTTCCGGTACGCGGCTCGACGATCCCCTGGCCTACCACCTGCCGGCCTGCCGCACCGATTTCGTGTTCTGCATGATCGGCGAACGCTGGGGACTGGCGGGCACGCTGGCGGCGCTGGCGCTGTACCTGTTTCTGTTCGGCCGCGGACTGGCGGCCGCCGCGGCCACGCGCGAGCCGTTCGGTCGCCTGCTGGCTGTCGGCATCGTGGCCCTGCTGGCGGCGCAGACGGTGATCAACGTGGGGATGACGGTCGGTCTCGCGCCCGTGACGGGGATTACGCTGCCCCTCGTCAGCTACGGCGGCTCAAGCCTGCTGTTCACGTGCATCGCGCTGGGCCTCGTGATGAACGTCGCCATGCGCCCCGGTTACGAAATCGGCCGCGAGCCGTTCAGGTTTGTGCGACAGGCTCAGTCGTCGCTGTAATCCGAGTCGCACACCTCATCGCAGTCGGTGTCGCACACGCTGTCGTCGCCTTCCCACGGGCAGGCCGGGCGGTACGGGCGATAGCACCAGCGGTCGATCCAGCTTCGCAGCGACAGGTCGGGGCATTGCGTATGGAAACAGTGCAGCGCCACGCAGTTGCTCGGGCGTTCATACCCGATCGTGTAAATTCGCTCGCACGTCGGCTGCACCAGCAGATTATAGGGCAGCAGCAGCACGTTCTTCGTGAACCGGCCTGTCGAGACGGCGATCTCGCAGAACCCGAAGTGAATGCCGTACCGTTCCAGGTTGATATCTTCGAAATACAGCGGCTTGTGGCAGACCGCCGGCGCGTCCCAGCCGAACGGTGACGGTCCCCAGCCGCGGGTGTAGCCCAGGCCGTGGTACGGGCCGGCGCCTTCGGCGGCCATCTTGGCGGCGGCGTAATCGGGGGGCACGTTTCCGCGGGTCGTCTGGATCGACGCCCGCACGACGTTGATTGGCTTGAGGCCTTCTTCCGGATCGACGTCTTCGTCGGCCGCGGCCTCTCCGGGACCAATCGATTTCGCCACGTCGGCGATCGACGGGCCGGTCGTGCGCTCCGGCTCGCGAATTCTGATCGAGTCCTGGCGCGTCTGCGGATTGCGTGCGCCCGGCGAAGTTTCCTGTACTTCGCCGGGGGCAGGTTCATCCGTTACCGGCCCCGATTCGACCTTGCCGAAGTTCGACGTGTACTGCGTTGAAAGGGCGTTGCGGGTAAACGTGATGCGGGCGTGCAGACGGTGGTCGGCCTCAGCCGCCGCCGATTGCACGCGCAGGTTACGATCTTGCGCGGCGTCCGCCAGCACGCGCTCTACGCGCCTCTGGTGACCGACCGGGGCGCTCCCCAGGGCCAGGGCCGCGAGATACCGCACGTCGCCGGCCGTCTCGTGCAGCCCCGAAGACACAATCCCGATCATCTCGCGGTCGCGGGCGTCGATCCGCGCGATCATGCACGCCAGGTGCAGGCGATCGCGAAGCTTGCTGCCGGCGAACATGTCGTACAGCGAGGGGAGCGCTTCTTCGGCCCCGTGACCGATTTCACCGAGCACGCTGATCGCGGCAATGCTGACGTTGGATTTCGCGGCGCCCAGCATGTCGATGAGATCAGGAACGACCTCGCCGGCCTGGTGGTCGATTTGCCACAGGGCATGTGCCACGTGCAGCCGCACGGCCAGATCGTTGTCCGACAGGGCCTCGCGCAAAGCCGACGCGGCGCTGCGGGCAGACGGTCCTGCCTGCCCCAGCCGGATCGCGGCGATCTGCCTGGCTGTTTCCGAACCGGTGCGCAGGTTCTCGACGAGTTGCGAAATCTCTTCCGGCGACAGGCTCGGCTCGGTGGAGGGCAGCGTCATCTCGAATCGCTTCGACAGGTTCAGCGAAGCCGTGATGGCGACGGTCGGGTTGGGGTCGGTCAGCGCCCACTGCAGCGCGAAGCGCGCCTGGCGGTTGTCGATGGCGCAGGCTCCCAGCGCGTTTGCGGCGAAATACCGCGTGTCCGACTGGTCGTCGTCCATGGCGGCCAGCAATTCGCGCAGCGCCGGCACATCGTATGGGTCGATGTGCAGGCAGGCCTCGGCGGCATGCAGGCGGACCGACGTATCGGTGGCCTTCATGCACGTCTGCAAGGCGGGGACGGCCAGATGCGCGGCGGGGCCGATTTCTCCCAGAATCAACGACACCAGGCAGCACACCGGCGGACAGTCGGGCTGCAACAGCTCGGTCAGCGTGCGGACCGCCTGATCCGGCAAGTGGCTGATGCGATACACGGCCCGGGCCGCGTGGGCGCGCACGTACGGGTCTTCGTCGCCCAGGCGGACCGTCAATTGATCCAGCGAGTCGGCCGCTCCCGGACCGATCTGGGCCAGCCGTACGATGGCTTCACGCCGAATGACCGACCGGTGGTCGTCGAGCCGGCTCGTGAGCTCTTTGACCAGTTCGAGGTCGACCGGCGCACGCGACTTCGGCGCCGAGTAGGATGCTCCCGAAAACCACGCCAGGCTGGCCAGGCACAAAGCGCCGATGGTGCCGACGCAAATCAGTCGTCGCGGCGAGGGCCGACTCCGCGCGATCAGTCCTTCCGTGCGTGGCAGGCCGGGCGTTGTGTGACGTGAGGAGTGATCCATGACCAGGTCCTTGCGTGCAAATGACGAAGCCGGAATTTCCGGCGAATCTCATACATCACTTCGACGAGTTGCAATCGTAAAATTCAGCACTCCTGGTTCGATCGGACGAGCTTGCCCAGCCGTTAAAGTCTTTCCGAACGGCAAATCTTGCCGGTAATTCTTACAGGCCGGCATCATGTCTGTCGGCGGGTTGCACCCGTACACTGCGATGCGCAATACGCCATAAGTTGCATGGCGACAGCCCCTTGTGATCGAACGTCCGATCGCAATTCTCAGGTCGACTGGAAATTGGCACGCCGCGTGCAAATGATCGGGATCGTCACGCGATTGCCGTGGCGAACGCTGAATGAGAGGACTGATGTGCGGGCGTTCATCCCCATGAACGAACATCAGCAGCGAAATGAACAAGAGTTTCCCACCGGCCCGAGGAGTCGGGCTTCATCCCACCCCACCGTCCCACCCCACCGTCCCCCCCGCAAGGCCGAAAGGAAACCCGCATCCTTTCGGCCTTGCCAATTCTTTGGAGTGACAATTCGTCGATCGCAGGTGATTCAGGCCTTTCATACCAACCCGAAGCGCCAGCGAGGACGCAAACATGCGATCCCCGGGTGGACCGTCGGGACCAGCATGGGACGCAAAAACGGAGATCCTCGCTTACGCGTCGGGCTGCCTTGGCGATGGGCCCCTGCAGAAACGTCAGGCTGATATGGGCACTCCTTGAAACTGATGCGGTGGGGCTGGAACTAACCGACCTATCGCCATTTGTCGCTGCGGAATAAGATTCGCCCCCTTGCAGCCGGATCACACCGTCGCACCTTCGGCATGAAGTCGCGGCGGCCCTGCGACCGATACTGCGCAATGCCTATGACCGCTCGCCCACCACTTCTTTCAACGCCCAGGCCTTCGCTCGACGGCCCCTTACAGGCCGACGAAGACTGGCATGCGGCTCACCTCGTCGGCATCTGCGGCTCGGGCATGAAGGCCCTGGCCGAGCTGCTCGCCGGGGCTGACTGGCGCGTTTCGGGTTCCGACAATAACGCATCATCGAGCGTCGTTCTCTCGCTCGCCGAACGGGGTTTGCGAGTGCATCCCGGCCATGACCACGGGTTCCTCGACGCGGGGACCGACGTGCTGGTTTACAGCCCGGCCGTCGGCGCGGAAAACGCCGAACGCGCCGAGGCCCGCCGCCGCGGGATCCCGCAGCTCTCGTACAGCCAGATGCTGGGCCGGCTGATGCGCGGGAAAACGGGAGTGTGCATCGCGGGCACGCACGGCAAGAGCACCACCACCGCCATGACGGGTTGTATCCTGACGTCGGCGGGGCTCGCTCCGTCGGTTGTGATCGGCGCCGAAGTCTGCGGTCTGGGAACGAACGGCTGGCACGGCGCGGGGGAGCACTTCGTCGTCGAGAGCTGCGAATTTCAGCGGAGCTTTCTCGATCTGTCGCCGCGCTACGCCGCCATTCTCGGAATCGAGCCCGACCATTTCGACTGTTACGCGCACTTCGACGAGCTGGTCGCCGCGTTCGCAGCATTTGCAAACCGCGCGCCGACCGACGGGCGCCTGCTGATCCCCGCCGGCTGCGAGGCCTCGAAGGCGGCCGCGATTGCCGCCAGCGCACCCGTCGAGACATTTGCCGTCGAAGCCTCCGCCGACTGGCAGGCCCTCGACCTGCGGCCCGCCGGCGGAGGCACTCGCTTTCGCGCCTTCCGGCAAGGCGAGTACTTCGCGGAAATTCATTTGCCCCTTCCCGGAACGCACAACGTCGCCAACGCGCTCGCGGCCGCGGCATTGACTTCTGCCGCCGGAGTCAGCGCCGGCGCGATTAAGGAAGGGCTCGCCGAATTCCCGGGAATCCGCCGGCGCTTCGAACGGGTGGGCTCGTGGCGTGGCGTCATGCTGATCGACGATTACGCCCATCATCCCACCGCCGTTTCGGCCTCGCTGGCGACGGCGCGGGCTGAATATCCGAATCGCCGGCTGTGGTGCGTCTTCCAGCCGCACCAGGTTTCCCGCACGCGGGCCCTGTTCCACGAGTTCGCCGCCAGCCTGGCCGCCGCCGACCGGGTGCTGCTCGTTCCGGTGTTCGCCGCACGCGAAGACGTGCACGACGAACCGCGGCAAATTGCCTGCGAACTGGCCGGTGCAGTCGTGCATTCAGGCGGCCATGCGCGACACGCGGATACCCTTGACCACGCCTTGCGAACATTAGAGGATGAGCTACGACCGGGCGATGTGTTGATCACAATGGGTGCGGGAGACATCGGCAAAGTCCATCATGCGTTCACTCGACGACTTCAAGTCCATCACCCGGCGCGACGAACCCCTGGCACCCTTCACCTGGCTGAAAACCGGGGGACCCGCGCAGTATTTCATCACGCCGCGGAACCCGGACGAGCTGGCTGAGGTCGTCCGCGCGTGCCATACAGCGCAAATCCCTTTGCACGTGCTCGGGGGCGGGTCGAACCTGCTGGTGCGCGACGAGGGTGTGGCTGGCGTCGTGCTCTCTCTTTCCGACCCCGCGTTCTCGAAGATCGAAGTCGATGGCACTCGCATCACGGCCGGGGCCGGCGCGTCGCTCTCGCACCTGATTTCCCATTCGGTGAAGGCGGGCCTGGCCGGGCTCGACGTACTCGTCGGAATTCCGGGCTCTGTCGGCGGAGCACTGCACGGCAACGCCGGCGGCAAGAGCGGCGACATCGGACAACATGTCCGCACCGCAAAAGTGCTGACGATTTCCGGCGAAGTTTACGTCCGCCAGGAAGACGAGCTGTCGTTCGCCTATCGTTTCAGCAGCCTCAACGAGCTGATCATTCTGGAAGCCAGTTTCGAGCTGCACCACGAAGATCCCGAGGAAATCACCCGCCGCATGCGCAAGCTGTGGATCATGAAGAAGGCCACGCAGCCGCTGACGTTTCAGTCGGCCGGCTGCATCTTCAAGAACCCCCGTGGCATGAGCGCGGGCTGGCTGATCGAGCAGGCGGGGCTCAAAGGGACGAAAGTCGGCGAGGCCGAGTTCAGCGACCGCCACGCGAACTTCATCGTCACCAGGCCCGGCGCCACCTCGCAGGACGTCCTCAAGCTGATCGACCTGGCGCAAGCCAAGGTGTCGTCTCAGTTTGGAGTCGATCTGGAACTGGAAGTCCAAATCTGGTAAGACGCCCGGCCGTGCAGGGGGGGGGCGCCGCCGCCGATGGCGGAAAACTGACGATGCGCAAGGAGGCGCACCATGCACCCGCACTTTGATTCCCACATGAGGCGCGCCCTGCGCGTCGCCGTGATCTCGGGCGGACAGTCGGCCGAACGCGAAATCAGCCTGCACAGCGGCGAGTCGGTGTCGCGCGCGCTGAAATCCCTCGGGCACACCATCCGCGAGTTCGACCCGGCCATTGTCGATATCGCTTCCTGCGACTGGAATCCGATCGACGTCGCGTTCATCGCGCTCCACGGCAAGTTCGGCGAAGACGGGCAGGTGCAGCAGATTCTCGAAAACGCCCTCGTGCCGTATACCGGCAGCGGCGTGGCGGCCTCGCGCATCGCGTTCAGCAAGTCGGCTTCAAAGGAGCGCTTCGCCCAGCACCAGGTGCCCACGGCGCCGTACGTGCTGATTCACGAGTCGGATACGGCCCACCGCATCGTCCAGCAGGCAAACCGCCTGGGATATCCGCTTGTCGTCAAACCCGACACACAGGGATCGAGCCTGGGAGTGACGATCATCAAAGCGCCCGACGATCTGCCCGCGGCCCTGGCCCGCTGCTTTCAATACGATTCGTTCGGCTTGCTGGAACGGGCCATTGTGGGGAGCGAATGGACGGTGGGCCTCCTCGACGAGCAGGCCCTTCCACCGATCCGTATCGAAACCGACCGGGCGTTTTTCGACTACAAGGCCAAGTACGAAGACGGCGCGACGCGCTACCGGTTCGAGTCTGACGTTCCTGCCGACCACGTAAACCGCGTCGTCGAGGCGGCGCGTAACGCCTGCGCCGCCGTTGGAACCAGCGGACTCGCGCGGGTCGACGTGATCCTCGATCAATGCGGGTCTCCCCAGGTGCTGGAAGTCAACACGGTTCCCGGCCTGACCGATCATAGTCTGGTGCCGAAGGCCGCGGCGCGCCTCGGCATGAGCATGGCCGATTTGTGCCAGGCCTGTGTCAGCTCGGCCCTCCAGCACGCGTGTCGCCGCGCCGCGATTCGATCCGGGCGAGGATAACTCCAGTGCCGCCGGCGAAACGAAAATCCGACGACAAGCCGGCCCCTCCCGACCCCTCGGCAATGTCCCGGGTGTTCCGCGCCCTGTATCGCCCGCTGATCCTGGTCACGGCGGCGCTGGTCGCACTGACGGGCCTGATGCTGCCGCGCCTTAAGTCGTACCTTCCCGACCTGTCGCAGCGCAGCGAATACCAGTTGCCGGCCAGCGCCATCGAAATCACGCAGCCGCCGCAATGGGTGCCGCGCGATCTCGTCCACCACGTCGTCGAGGACGCCAACCTTCCCGAGAAACTTTCGCTGCTCGACGATTCGCTCGTACAGGACGTCGCGCAGGCCTTCCGGCTGAATCCCTGGGTCGAGGAAGTCGTTTCGGTGACGAAGTCGTATCCCGCGAAAATGGTCGTCGTGCTGCAGTACCGGCGGCCGGTGGCGATGGTCGAGGTCAAATCGGGACAGTACCCGATCGACAGCCACGGCGTGCTGCTTCCCCCGCAGGACTTCTCGCTCTCCGATTCGCGGTCCTTTCCGCTGATCACGGGAGTGACTTCGACGCCGCAGGGCCCGGCCGGAACCGCCTGGGGAGACAAGGTCGTCGAAGACGCAGCCGCGCTGGCGGCGGAGCTCGGCCCGTACTGGAAGAAACTGGGCCTGGCGTCGATCATCTGCCCGGCGACGTCCGAGGCCCGCGCAAAGATCGACGAAGGGGTATTCGTGCTGCTGGCCAAGGGGGGCTCGCGCATCGTGTGGGGCCACGCGCCCGGCATCGACCATCCGGGCGAACTTTCCACGAAGCAAAGGCTGGGCCGGCTGGAAGACTACGTCAAGCGCTTCGGCGGCTTCGACCGCCCGCAGGGCCCGTACCAGATCGACATCCGCCACTGGCGCGATATCTCCCGCACGCCGCTTTCCGCCCAGCACGACTGGCTCGACACCGTCCGCGAGTAGGTCCCACCTGCCGGGCGTCACGATGTTCGTATCCGGCGCCCCCGGGGGATGCTATAGTCGACGGTCGCGAGGTCCTCCCGGCCGGCCGGCTCAGAGTGAAACGCAGTTATGGGCGATGTCACGCGGATTCTGGCGGACATCGAACGCGGCGACCCGCAGGCGGCGGAGCAACTCCTGCCGCTTGTCTATGAAGAACTGCGGAAGCTCGCCGCGCAGAAAATGGCACAGGAGAATCCCGGCCAGACTCTGCAAGCCACGGCCCTGGTGCACGACGCCTACGTCCGCCTGGTTGATCATGAAAACGCGCAGGCTTGGGACAGCCGGGGCCATTTCTTCGCCGCTGCCGCAGAGGCCATGCGGCGGATTCTTGTGGACAATGCCCGCCGCAGGGCCAGCCTCAAGAATGGGGGCCACCTGTCGCGAGAGCCGCTCATTGAGTCCGCCATTGCGGCGACAGAGATTACGGGCGACATCCTCGCCGTGGACGAAGCCCTCACGAAGCTCGCCCGCAGCGATCCTCAGGCCGCAGAACTGGTGAAACTGCGATTCTTTACGGGGCTGACGATCAAGCAGGCCGCCGCGAGCATGGGCATCTCATCCCGCAGCGCAGACGACGTCTGGGCCTACGCCCGGGCGTGGCTGTTGCACGAAATCGAATGTGACCAGCCGCGCCCCGCGGCTCATCGTTCCGGGCAGTAGTTGAGAAATTCTTTCGCTTTCTCTGCGCAATCCCTGCGCAGAATCCGCATTGTAGGGTGGAACCCAGGTTCCACTCGGCCGGTGAATGAGTCAACCATGAACGAACGCGACATTTTTATTGAAGCCATCCGTACAGCGGATGCGACGGATCGTGGCATTTTCCTCGATCAGGCGTGCGCGAACGATGCAGACCTTCGTCAACGCGTCGAGACCCTTGTCGAAGCCCACGAACGCGCCGGCAGTTTTCTCGAACCAGCCTTTCCCGCGCTTGCAGCAACGCTCGACACACCCATTGAGCCCCTGATCGCGACCGTTCCCGGCACCGTCATTGGTTCGTACAAGCTGCTCGAACAGATTGGCGAGGGGGGGATGGGCGTCGTGTACATGGCCGAGCAGGCCGCGCCTGTCCGCCGCAAGGTGGCCCTCAAGATCATCAAGCCGGGAATGGACACCCGCGAGGTGATCGCCCGCTTCGAGGCCGAGCGGCAGGCCCTGGCCATGATGGACCACCAGAACATCGCACGCGTCTTCGACGCCGGAGCGACCCAGGCCAGCCGCCCGTATTTCGTGATGGAACTGGTCCGCGGGGTCCCCATCACCGACTACTGCGACCAGAACAACCTGCCCGTCCACGAGCGGTTGGAGCTGTTCGTCACCGTCTGCCATGCCGTACAGCACGCGCACCAGAAGGGGATTATTCACCGCGACATCAAGCCCAGTAACGTGCTGGTGACGCTGCACGACGGCCGGCCCGTCCCCAAGGTAATTGACTTCGGGGTGGCCAAGGCGATCGGACAGCAGCTCACCGACACAACGCTGTTCACGCAGTTCGCGCAGATGGTGGGAACGCCCTTGTACATGAGTCCCGAGCAGGCGGAGTTGACGGGACTCGATATCGACACGCGCGGCGACATCTACTCGCTGGGGGTCATGCTCTACGAGCTGCTCATCGGCACGACCCCTTTCGAGCGGGGACGGATGAAACAGGCGGCACTCGACGAAATCCGCCGCATGATCCGCGAAGAGGACCCGCCCTCCCCCAGCACGCGGCTGAGCAGCACGGCTGGGGAGACGCAGACCGCGGTGGCCGCCCATCGCCGGGTCGATCCCCGGGGCCTCAGCCGGCTGGTGCAGGGCGACCTCGACTGGATCGTCATGAAGGCGCTCGAAAAAGATCGCACGCGGCGCTACGGGACTGCCAACGGCTTCGCCGCCGATATCGGGCGATTTTTGAACGACGAGCCTGTGGAAGCGCGTCCCCCTTCGACGGCATATCGGTTCCGCAAGTTCGCGCGGCGGAATCGGGTGGCGTTCTTTGCGACGTCCCTGGTGGCCGGCGGTCTCGTCGCTGCGGTCGTGCTGCTGGCGGTCAGCAACGCGCTCATTCGCGACGAGCAGGCCCACACGCGGCACGAACGGTCGATTGCCGTGCAGTTGCAACGGACTGCCGAAGAGCGCGCCGAACAGTTGCGCCAGGGAGTCCTGGACCTCCAGGCCGCACACCGGTTGCTGGAGCGCGGCCGAATCCTGCTTGAAGAACAGAACTGGGACGACGCCGACGCGGCGTTCACCCGCGCGATCAAACTGAGGCCGGAGTATTCCGGTCCCTGGGAGGCGCGCGCCGACCTCTACATCCGCCTCGGGCTTTTTGACCTGGCAGTCCATGATCTCAATCGTGCTTATGAACTGCAGGAACCGGTGAACTGGCGCTGGATGGCCCTGGCGATCTTGCGCCTTAATGGCGATGACCCGCGCGGGTGTCATGAAGTGAGCGTCCGCATGCGCCAGCAGACTCGCGAGGCCGGCGCCCGCGAATTTGCCGTGGATGCGGCGCGCGTCGCGTCGCTGCTGCCCGCTGCGGACACCGATCCCCTCGAACCGGTGGCGCTGGCACAGAGCCTCGTGGATGCCGAACCCGCGAATGCCTTTCTCCGATACCTGCTGGGCCTGACACACTATCGCGCCGGACAGTTCGAACAGGCAGCCGCAGAGCTCAACGAAGCCCTATCCATGTCGCCCGACTGGGAAGCGCGTCGCCTCGCGTATCCCGTTCTGGCAATGACCTGGCATCGGCTGGGTCGTGATGCCGATGCACGCCGCGCATTGGCTGACGCGGCGCGGGCCATCGAAGTCTGGACGGGACAGATTTGCCAGAGCAACAACGGCAACTGGGCGATTCACCAGGGGGTGGGGCAGTGGCCCGTCCGCTGGTGGGATTGGCTCGAGTGCCGGTTGTTCTATCGCGAAGCCAGGCTGTTGATCGATGGTTCGCCTCCGCCCGAAGACCCGCGCCTGCACGTGATCCGCGCCCGCGCCTTCGCCGGCCTCCGACGGACCCGGATGGCCCTCGACGAATACGAGGCCGCCATCGCGGGGCTGCCGGACGATCCTCAGCTCCAGTTCGAGCAGTGGCGCACACGAGGCTACTTCTATGGATATCGCGACTGGCCACAGGCCGCCCGTGAATTCGCAAAAGCCCGCCGGCAGATGCCCGACCAGCCCCTCATCTGGAACTTCGAAGCCATCGCGCACCTGGCTGCCGGTAATCCGCAGGTGTACCGGCAACTCTGCTCGGAGATGCTCGCACGCTTTGCCGACACGCAAGACCCACGCTCCGCACAGGACATCGTGTGTGCCTGCGTCCTGCGACCCCAGGCCGTGCCCGATCCCGCGCAACTGATTTCGCTGGCCCGGGTCGCGTCCGGCATGCACCACGGCAATCGCAGCGTGATCGGGGCCGCCTGCTTTCGCGCCGGACAATACGAGGAAGCCGTCCGCCAGCTCGAGGAAGCCGCGCGGCTCAACGTGCCACGGGGTTGGGAGTGGAGTTTTCTGGCGATGGCCCATCATCACCTGGGGCACACCGTAGAGGCCCAACGCTGCCTGCAGTCGGCCGCCCGCTGGATGGCCGAGGCCGACACGTCGTCGTCCGTCGATATGCGCCACCGACGGCTGATCTGGGGCGGTTTTACCGAGCGTTTTGAATTCCCGCTGCTCTACGCCGAGGCCGCCACTTTGATCGGCGTTACCGAGGCCGATGCCGCAGTGCGAAAAACCCGGAACCAGTCATCCGACTTCAGCATGACCCGCTGGCAACGGCCTGCGGCAGACTGACCAGTCAAGCAAAATGGCCGGTGAGTCCCAACCGCGAAGAAGGACACTCACCGGCCTCGTGGCCTCGCCCCGGCGCTCGGTTTGCGCGCCGGGAACGCGGCGATTTCATTATACCGCAGACCGCGACAAGGAGACAGTACCATGAATCTGCGGCAACCCGAACTGACATTGACCGTACCCGTTGTTTCGGTCCCTGCCAGAGGCAATGCGCCTCGCGCGACCCCGATGTCGCCCACTGATCACTTCAAGCCGCTCCGAAATTCCTGTGTTCATCGCGCCTTCACGCTGATCGAGCTGCTGATCCCGATCGCGCTCATCGGGATTCTGATCGGAACAGTCGGTCCTGCCGTCAACAAGGTCCGCATCGCGGCGATAGAAATTCAGGCGACCAGGGACCTGCATGAACTTTGCCTGGCCATGGACCAGGTCTTCGACGCAGACGGCGACTACCCGCTGGATATCGCCGATCCGCGGTTGCTCCCGTTCCTGTCGGAAGGGCTCGTACACCGCATCGACCAGAGCATCCACGCCGAATATCCCGACTCCCCGCGGCGGTATCCTTTTTATTACATCATTTCGGTTCGGTCCGGGGGAGACGGGAAAGGAACCTGGGATTTCCGCATCGCCAGCGGTACCGGCGAAAATCCGACGTATCAAGACAACGGTTCGTATGCCAGAGCTGCTTCTTTTTATGATTTGGGCGTGACAGTTGATCCGGCAGGCAAAGTCGCTCAATCCCTAATTCAGCGAGACGGCGTCTGGATCTCTGCCGCGAACGTGGATGATACGGCAGGTGACTACTTCTGGCCCTGGAACAAGGCGCAGCCGAAGCCATCTCAGTCGCGCTACAACCTGTCCCTGGCTCTCGTCACGGCCCGGGGGGCCGAAATGGTCACCCCGCTGCTCGAAGCCCATCCGGAGATCGCCGGTCACGTTCGCGCCTACCTGCAGAATCCTGAGACGACCACGCTGGTGCTGAGCCAGTTCGACCCCGCGTGGTTCGCGCCGTTCAACGACATTCTGCGGCTCACCGACGACGAGATCCACGATCTGTCCGACATGGACCTGACCAATCTCCAGGGAGATCCGGCCTACCTCTTCTCATACGAGTCGCTGCGCGTGCTCAGCACGCTCTACAGCAACCACGACGGAGTGACCCTCGGGCTGGTCGCCAAGCTCGACGCGGCCGAGGCGGCCGAAACCCGCGGCAACCTGACCGCCAAGCGGGGTCAAATCAACGCCTTCCAGGACCAGGTTCGGGCCCAGACGGGCAAGGCCCTGAACGGAGCACAGTCGCGTACGATGCTGGCCGTCTCCCGCGTGTTGATTCCTCAACCCTCATTCGAGCCGCGAATTGTCGATCTGAGCCTGGCCATCCAGTTGCTCGTCGATCGCGCCGTCGCCTTTCCGTCAGGCGGAAAAAAACTGCTGAGCCTGCTGGACTTTGCCGCCAAAGCCGCTGCGGTAAATAACGTGAACGGCGTCGTTAGCAGCCTGAGGAGCTTTGTCAGTGAGGTGGATTTCTACCTCGGAACCCACATTCTGTCGCTCGGGCAGTTTAATTTTCTCAAAGCGGCGGCAGAGATGATCATCAAGGATATCAGGGCCTACAACTGAGCA
>JACQFH010000587.1 GCA_016200145.1 Planctomycetia bacterium
CAAATTCCAGCACGTTTCCACAGCCAGGCTGATCTCAGAAAAGCAGGCGTCCAAGCAACTTAACCCGAAGAGCCGTAGCCCTTAGCTGTCACTTTCAGACGGCTGGCTTTCCAGCCTGACCTGTCAGTCTGGAAAGACTGACCTACTTACTCGTGGTTCTCGCACTCGCCGCATTCCGAGCCGCAGCCGGCGTCGACCCACGACAGGGTGAATTTCAGCGGGCCGGCGATCATCGGAACGCGGGCGGCCGCTGCCGAGTCGTCGTAATACGGATGCTGCTCCACGAAATCCGGAACGGCGCGCAGGCTGGCCTCGAGCAGTTGCAATTCCCACGGTTGCGCGGTGCGCGGCGACGAAGTGTCTTCGGCGCAGAGGACGAGCGGATACGATTCCGGGCCGGCGATCGGCCAGTGGTGCTTCTCGGCTGCAAGCAGATCGCCAATGGGAACTTCAAACGCCTCGCCGAACAGCATCGACAGGCACGTACCGGTCGTGCTTCCGTCACCGGGAGAGCAACATCCGCCGCACAGTCTCTGGACGTCGCCGAGTTCGCTGTACAGAGCCAGGCCGAACGTCTGGCCGCCTTGCCCGAGGACGATCGCAAACCAGCGTGCCGCGCCGAACTCGGCAAGCTGCGGGCAATCGATTCGAATCGCCGTATCGGACGGCACGCGCTGCCAGGGAGCCCTGCGAAAATAGTCGGCAGCGGCCTGAAAAAAGTTCGCTCCCTGCGACGAATGAAAGTTCTCGATGTCGACCAGCGCCGGCGACTGCCGTTCGAGCGCCATCATGTTCTGCATTTCGGACTGCACGTAATCGGCCTCTTCGAGCTGCGGACGGTAGATGCAGTCGACGCCGATTTCCTGAAGATGCGTCTGCACAGCATTCCAGATCGGTTCGTCGCGGACCTGAATCTCGCTGGGCCGCTGGGGCTTTCCGTATTGCGGCTTGCGCATTGTCTGCGCCAGGCAGTCGAACAGCAGATCGGCGTCGGGCTCGCGCGTCAGCACGTCCTGTCCCACGATCTTGTGTTCGGTGTGATCGACAATCAGGATCGACCACGGGCGGACCATGCGACCTCCCTCACGCAGCCACGTCGGCAACCGGCTGACAGTCGCCTGCCAGATTGCTTCATAACGCTGGGGAACCCCCGCCAGTTGTTTCTTGACGGCCGCCGTCGGGCCCTTCGGAGGTTTTTCCGGTTTGCCGGACTCCAGTTCAACCGACGTTCTGAGCCACGTGATGGCGCCCGGAGTCTGTTTCCAGGCGCGCGCCAGGTCGCCGACATAGAGCTGGGCTTCGCTGCGGCTGCCTATGGTGTAGCTGTCGGGACGATGATCGGGCAGAACCTCGATCTCGAGCAATAGCGGAACGACGAATCGGTTCCTGCCGATCGCCTGCCCGAGCAGGCTGCGCGCCGCGGGCGAATCTCCGGAGCGGCGAAACTCCCGCAGCAGCCTCGCGAACGTCAGAAACGTCGAGGGTTCATCATATTGCTCAAGCAACGCATCGAAGTCGTCATCCCGGTTCAGGTCCAGCAGATGGTCGGCCACGACGTAGCGAACCCCCTGACTGTCGCCGGGGTTCAAGCGCAGCATGGCGAGATAATTCTCGACCGATTCCTGCCGGCGCCCCAGTTGCCACAGACACTCGGCCAGCGCCAGTCGCGCCCGCATATAGGGGCGCGTTTCCAGAATGTGCCAGTAGTGTCCGACGAGCTGCGACTTTTTTTCCCCCAGCGTGCGTTCGGCCGCACGCAATCCCTGTTCGAGCAGCACCAGCGCCTGCCGGCGATCGGCGACGAATCGCGACAGCATGGTGTAGGCGTCTGCGCAGTCGGCCGAGGCCTCCAGGGCGCGTTGTGTCAGCTCAAACTGACGTTCGGGATCGGCTGTGACGAACGCCCGTTCGATCAGATCCTGGGCCCGTTCCAGCGGCGCCTTGCGCCGGCGAGGGGGGGGCTGGTGCATCTTGCGGGCCTTCGGCCGCGCCGCGCTCTTGTTCGGGGACGGCTTCGCGCCACGTGCGGACTTAGGTCGTTTTGCGGTCGTTTTCTTCGCCGACTTGGTCCGCTTTGCCATTCCGCATGTCCTTGGGAGTAAGAATCGTCGCCGGCCGCATTGTATGGGCGCGGGCTGCGGACGTGCCAGTTCTGCGGCTGAAATCGCGGGCAATTCCGGGAAACTCGCATTGAATTCGTGCACCGCGCAGATAACATAGAGGGTGAGATGAAGCCCCACTCTCCATTGTTTGCGATCCGCTGGTTCACGGCGGCAATTCTGGCGGCCGCAGCACAGTCGGCCGTTACGCCGCAAGCGCTGGCCCGATGCGGCGACTACGTCCTCGTCGGGGGACAGACTGCAGCCGATTCGCGGCAGCATCGGGTGATTGGCGACGAAGCGCACTTGGTCGATCCGTTGCATGTTCGCGTGCCTCACAATCGTCGGCTACCCTGTTCAGGGCCATCGTGTTCTCAAGACGACCGCGATCGGTCGGCGCCGTTGCCGATACCGCCCGAACCTTCTGGCAAACAGTGGGGGACGATTTCCGCTGTGGCCGTGCTGAAGACTCAGCGATCGCGATCGACGTGCATCGAGAGAGACGGACGCTTTGCGTTCCCGGTCGATTCGAGGCTCTATCGTCCACCGCGGCAGTCTGCGTAACGGCCAGGCGGGCGCCATTTCATGGGTCGGATTCCGGTCATAGTTCGACTGACGGAATTGTGATGCGAACGTGGCGGCGCGCCGTTGGACATCGGGTCGGTAGCAGTCAGACTCATCCCTCGCCGCAGTTTGAACTTGCGGTGACTGTCGCTTCGCTGTACACCACGACCAGCGGCTGCCGGGCCGCGTGATGGATTCTGCCAGAGTCATTCCGTAATCGGTTCGTATCTTCTTAATTCGTATCGAGATTCATTCCAATCCTTTCGATCTTCCCGATAACTTCCCTGGAGTCCTGATCATGAGGCGAATTCGCTCGGCATTTACGCTGATTGAGCTGCTGGTGGTGATTGCCATCATTTCCGTTCTGGTGGCGCTGCTCTTGCCCGCCGTGCAGCAGGCGCGCGAAGCGGCCCGCCGCACCCAGTGCAAGAACAATCTCAAGCAGATCGGGATTGCCATCGCCGGCTATGAAGGTGCTTTCAAAGTTTTCCCGTTCGGGAAGGGCTTCAACTATGGATTTCTGGGAGCTCCGGTCTATGCGCGCTGGTCGGTGCATGCGATGCTGCTTCCCCACCTGGAACAAACCCCGCTTTACAACTCGCTGAATTTCAATAACCCGCCCGATACGCCGGGAATGGCCGGCGTGATCAATTTCATGCCCGCGTACACCAGTCCGGGCGGCATCAACACCGTCGGCTCGATGAAGAAGGTCCCCTTGTTCCTGTGCCCGTCGGATTCCAGCGGCACCGGCGTCTGGGAAGGCCAAAACAACTATTGCGGCAACCAGGGAACCTGGCTCTGCGATCGCAGCAACTTTGCTCCCGCAGCGAGTGACATCGCCCCTGCCGAGCTCAGCCCGGGCATCTTCTTCTACTTGAGCCGGGTCCGGCCGGCTGACATCGCCGACGGCATGAGCAATACCGCGTTCTTCAGCGAGAAGATTCGCGGCAGCGGCAACCCCGATCCGAAAACCGACCTGTTTACAATGGAGAATCAGACGTCGCTCATTGACACGTACAACAAGTGCATGGCGACCAACCCGCTCACCGCCACGCCCCTCACCAGCAAGTGGGGCTGGAGCTGGGTGATGGGGGAGAATTGCTGCACGCTCTACAATCATGTCGCTCCGCCAGGATCGGTCTCGTGTGCCGGGCTCCCGTTTCCGGGCACCATGACGAACATGGCCATGCAGGTCAGCGCGGGGAGCCGGCACACCGGCGTCGTCAACGTTCTGATGGGTGACGGCGCGGTCAAAACGACCAGCAATAACATCGATACCAACGTCTGGCGCGCCGTCGGTACACGCAATGGAGGCGAGCCGGTGAGCGAATTCTAGTTCGTGCTTTGCGAAGCCGACCTCGACCCCGCAAGGGCGCAACGATGACGCCAGACTGCTGTAAATTGATTTGCCGCGCCGCATGCATTCTATTCTGCGCGGCAATCTGCGCGGGCTGTTCTGCGGAGCAGAACAAAGCGGCCAAAGACCGATACGTTCCCCCGGCCGACCTGGCACGCCGCGCCGTCGAAGAGGTTCTGGTCGACTGGCGGGAGGGGCGGCTCCCGGCCCCGATCAACCGGATGGCGGTGGGGATTCAAGTCGTCGACAAGCAGCGCAATAAGGGACAGACGCTGGCAGATTTCGAAATCCTGGGTGAAGCCCCGAGCGAAGCCGCCAGGTGTTTCGCCGTACGGATCAGGCTGAAAGGGCCAGACACGGAAGAAAAAGTTCGGTTCGTGGTGATCGGAATCGATCCCCTGTGGGTCTTTCGTCAGGAAGACTACGAGCTGATCAGCCAATGGGCGTGCGGCAAGCCGGAAGAAGAGGCCGCCGGCGCCGTCGCCGAAAACCCACCTCCCGGCGAACAACCCGCGGCTCAGGTCGAGCAACCCGGCGTTGCCGAAGAAACAGGGCCGAGGCAGATTGAATGACACTTATTGAATGACCCCCGACGAGCCACCGCTGATGCAGCGTTACGAGACGCGGCGCGACGAGGGCCGGGTTGACAGCGCTCGGTCCGGCGGCCGTTTTGCGCGGATCGTTCGCGGGGTGCAGGTGCGATTGCGGTTCGTCATCGTGCTGGCGGCGGCATTCCTGATCGTGGGAATGTGGGGCAATCTGCGAAACGTCTGGGACACCTGTCGGCACAGGTTGTTCGGCGCCAGCGCGGGGCAGCAAAGCGTCTCCATCGACACCGAGTATTTCTGCCCGATGTGCCCGGGGGTCATCTCAGACTGGCCGGCCGTCTGCCCGGTGTGCAGCATGGACCTGGTCCGAAGGAAGAAGGGAGAGGCGATCCTGCTTCCCGAGGGGGTCGTCGCGCGGATGCAATTGTCGCCTTATCGCGTTCAGCTCGCGGGAATCGCCACGTCGGTCATTGAAAACCGCCCGCTGGCTCGTGAATTCACCGTCGCGGGCCGGCTGGTTGAGATTTCAGCGCCGGAATCGACTCCGGCCGGCGCGGAAAATGGTAGGGGAGGTTCTGCGGCGGCCTCCAATCTCTCGCTGGAATGCGACGTTCCCATCGGCGATCTGGCGCTCTTGACCCCCTTGACCCCCGGCCGGTCGGCGCAAATTATTTTCGACGAGGCGCTCGGCGGCGCTGCTCTGTCTGGTCGAATTGAAGCACCCGACTCGCCGGTTGGCGCCGCACCCGGCAGACGGATGGCAATCGTCAGGATTCGACTTCTCGAAGCGCCCCCCTGGGCGCGGCCGGGAATGTACGGACAGGCGCGTGTCGCTTTGCCGCTGGCGGAGCTGGAGCCGTTCGCATCGCTGCACAAGGCTTCGTGGCCCGATTCCGCTCCCGGATTCGCCGCCGTTCCGGAATCGGCCGTCGTCGACACCGGCCGCCGCCGCGTGGTTTTCGTCGAGACGATGCCCGGAATGTTCGACGGAATCGAGGTCACGCTCGGCCCGCGCTGCGGCGATTATTTTCCTGTGCTCAAGGGGATTGAATCGGGACAGAAGGTCGCCACTGTGGGGGCCTTTCTGATCGATGCCGAAGCGCGGCGCAGCCCGAATCTGGCCGCGGCGTATTTCGGGGCCGCGCGCACTTCCGACACGCAGGCAAGCGGCGCGGCGGCCGCGCCAAAGCCTGCGTCGAAACGCGCGAAGAAACAGGCCGCGATCAAGCTCTCGGCCGCCGACCTGCAACTCGTCAAACGGCAGAAGATCTGCCCTGTGACCGAGGCCGATCTCGATTCGATGGGAGGACCGGTTCCGGTTGACGTCGCGGGTCAGCGGGTATTCATCTGCTGCAAAGCCTGCGAAAAGCCGCTCAAGGCTGACCCGCAGAAATATCTGGCGAAACTGAAGAAGAATTGATGCGGCAATGATCGACCGCCTCATCCAACTGTCGATTCGCAACCGGGGCCTGGTGATTCTTTGCTCTCTGGCGCTGGCGCTGTGGGGCGTTTACGCCGCATATCAGACGCCGATCGACGCCGTCCCCGATCTTTCTGAAAACCAGGTCATCGTTTACACCGATTGGCCGGGGCATAGCCCGCGCGAGATCGAAGACCAGGTCACCTTTCCGCTGTCGCGGACGTTGCAGGGGCTGGCCGGCGTGCGTGCCGTTCGCGGATCGAGCGACGTGAACTACTCGATGCTCTATGTAATCTTTACCGACGACATCGATTTTACAACGGCCCGCCGCCGCGTGCAGGAACGACTGAGTGGTTTTCAGGAATCGCTGCCGGCGGGCGTCACGCCGCACCTGGCGCCCGATGCCATCCCCACCGGCCAGATTTTCTGGTACACGATCGAGGGGCACGGCTACGACCTGGGCCGACTGCGGGACGTGCAGGACTGGTTCGTCAAGAATCAGCTCGAATCGGTTCCGGGAGTGGCTGAAGTTGCCAGCGTCGGAGGTCACGTCGTCGAATACCACGTCGATCTCGACCCCTTCAAGATGCGCGATCGGCGCGTGGAACTGTCTGCCGTACTGCGTGAGCTCGCCCGGTCGAATGCTGCCGTCGGCGGAAACGTAATCCATAAAGGGAATGCCGAGTACATCGTACGCGGCGTCGGTTGGCTCGGCAGCGGCTCAGAAACCGACAGCGATCCCGACCCGAATCGCGTGCTGCACGACCTGGGCGACGTGCTCGTCCCCGCGGCCGATGGCCGGCGCGTGCGACTGGCCGAATTGGCGCGCGTAGCGCTGGGGTCGCGTCCGCGGCGGGGCATTCTCGAAAAGGACGGCAACGAAGTCGTGGGCGGCGTCGTGCTGATGCGTTATGGCCAGAACCCCCTCGACGTGACGCGCCGGCTCAAGGAGAAAATCCTCGAGCTGCATGCCGGGCTCCCCTCCGGCGTGCGGATCGTCACCTGCTACGAGCGGACGCCGCTCATCGAGGGCGCCGTGCGCACCGTCACGGGAACGGTCGTCGAGGCGATTGTCACCGCCACGGTCTGCGTGATGCTGGTGCTGATGCACTTTCGCACGTCGTTCGTGATCGCCGTGACGCTCCCTCTGTCGGCCCTGGCGTCGTTCGTCGCGATGTGGCTGCTGCGGCGACTGGGGATCGCCGACATTCAGACGAATATCATGTCGCTGGCGGGAATTGCCATTTCGATCGGCGTGCTGGTCGATTCGTCGATCGTGATCGCCGAAAACGTGATGCACCACCTGCGTGAGAAATTCGGCGACGAGCCGGTGCGGGGGGACATTCGCGACGTGGTGGGCGCGGCCTGCCGCACCGTCGGGCGGCCGATTGTTCTGTCGGTGCTGATCATGCTGGTGTCGTTTCTGCCGGTGTTCGCGCTGGGCGGCATCGACGGGAAGATGTATCGCCCCCTGGCGTTCACCAAGACATTCGCGTTGCTCGCGGTGGCGATTCTGGCGGTGACGCTCGTGCCTGCCCTGTGCACGATCTTCATCAAAGGGCGAATTCGCCGCGAGACCGATTCGTGGGTCGTCCGCAGCGTCGTGGAAGTGTACCGCCCGGTCCTCAATTATCTGTTCGATTGCCCGGGCGTGCTGGTGTGGGTGCTGGGCGCGACATTGATTCTGGGCGCGGCGCCGCTGGGGAATCGCCCGATCCTGCTGGCCGTGCTGGGGCTCGCGCTGGTGCTGGCCGGCTGGACGTTGCGTTCAGCGGCCTCGCGCCTGTACGGCATGGCGGCCCTCGTGCTCGTTGCGCTGATCGCCGAAGAGAACATGCAGCCCCTGGCGGTCGAAATGCGCATGCCGCTCGACGAGCAGATGGTCATGGACATGCCCCTCACGGTGCCGCGGGCTTCCAGCGTGCAGGCGGGCGACGACCTGAAAGCGCGCGACATGGTGCTGTGTCATTTCCCCGAAGTCGAAATGGTGCTGGGCAAAGCGGGCCGGGTGGAGTCGTCGTTCGACCCGGCCCCCCTGGACATGATCGAAACGATGGTCATGCTGCGACCGCGAGAATTCTGGCCGCGCAGGAAGATCACGTCGCGCGACGCGCGACGGCAGATCGAAGCAGTCTGCGACGCGCTGATCGCCTCCAGGCTGATCGAGCCCCCGGCCGGCGACTCGTCGCGCCGCGATCTGCTCGAGGCGGCCCTCGCCGATGCGACGTTCCGCTACGACGGCCTGATGCGCGAATTCGCGTACCAGCGCAATCAGGAATTCAGCCGCTCCCTGGGGATGGAGCTTGCCCGCTTTCTTGTGGAACGCGCCACGCAGGCGCTCGAGCGGCAGGGACGGCTGCTGCGCTCGTTGACCCCCGGCGAGCAGGCTCTTATCGTCAGTTCCGCGTCGTCGCATTCGTCCGAGCACCTGGGCATGATGCTCGATACGCAAGACGTTCTCGACCTGGCCCGGCACGTATCGGCGCACCTGGGGGAACAGGGACTGCTGGCCGACGGACCCGAAGACCACGATCTCCACGCGGGCCTGATCGAAAACTCATCGGCTGCGGTGTCGCGCTGGCTGGGTCGGTCGCCGCGCTCGAGTGTCGCCGCCCTCGAAGACGCCTCGCGTTCGCGGCGCGATCAACTGTGGGCCGAACACGTTCGTAAATTGAACGACGAGCTTCTCGACCGGGCCGGCCCGACGTTCACCCGCGTTAGCGGCGAAGAACTTCTGAAGCGGGCGACGATTGCCGATCCGCGCCTGGAAGACATCGCGGAACAGGTGGCCCGCGCCCGGCAGATCGCGCCGCCCGCCGCCGCGCCCGAAAACACACCGGGCCAGGCCACGCAGCCCCCGGCTGCCGGCCACCACGATCACAGTTCGATGTCGCGGCGCCCCGTGGCCGTGATCGACCCGCATCCGGTGCTCGACAAGCTGTACGCCGATCTGTCGAAAGCCTTCTCGTCGAAATTGATGCTCTGGCCCTGTGTGCACGACGAGCTCGCAGGACGCAGCGGAGGCGAGCTCGACTCGGCTCTTGCCATGCCCGGCTGGAGCAACGTCTGGACGATGCCCATCCAGAACCGCGTCGACATGCTCAACAGCGGGATCAACACCGAAATCGGCGTGCGCGTGCTCGGCCGGCGGCAAGACGATGTCGTCCGCGTTTCCGACGCCGTCGCCGAGGTGCTGCGCGGCGTGCCCGGCGCCGCAGGCGTCAGCGTCGAGCAGATTCGCGGCAAGGGTTATCTGGAGATCCGGCCCGATCGCGATAAAGCCGCGCGCCTGGGCGTGAGCATCGGCGACATCAACGACCTCATCGAGACGGCGATCGGCGGAACGATTGCCACGACGACGGTTGAAGGGCGCGAGAGGCATGCCGTGCGCGTGCGCTACTCGCGCGACTGGAGCCTCGACGAGGAGACGATCCGGCGGCTCCCCGTTCCCGTGCATCACGTCGGCCCGGCCGGCCCCGAGCTGGCCATTGCGGCGGCTCGGCAGGACCGTTCGCCCGACGCCGCCCTGCACCTGACATCGGCGGACGACTACGTCCCCCTGGAAGAAGTGGCCTCGGTGCAGATCGTCGAAGGGCCGGCGACGATTAAAAGTCAGAATGGCCTCGTGCGCAATCACGTGCTGGCCAGCGCCCGCGGTCGCAGCCAGCTCGAAGTCGTCGAAGCCGCGCGGCGCGCCGTCGCCGAGAGCGTCGAGCTGCCCGAAGGGACGTACCTGGAATGGACGGGGCAGTTCGAACACGCCCTGGAAACCGGACGGACTCTGACACTGGTCATCCCCGTGGTGATCGCCAGCATCTTTCTGATTTTGTATCTGACGTACCACGACTGGGCCGACGCGTGCCTGATGCTGCTCGCGGTGCCGGGTACGGTGGCCGGGGGCATTCTCTTCCAATGGCTGTTCGGCTTCAAATTCTCGGTCGCGGTAGCCGTGGGGTACATCGCCTGCTTCGGAATGGCCGCGTCAACCGGAATGATCATGCTCGTTTACCTGCGCGAGGCGGTCGAAAAGGCCGGAGGGCTGGAGGCCGTTTCGCTTGCGCAATTGCGACAGGCGGTGATGGACGGGGCGGTCCATCGCCTGCGCCCCAAGCTGCTTACTGAAGGGACGATGATTCTCGGGCTCGCGCCCATGCTGTGGGCCAGCGGCATCGGGGCGGAAGTCATTCGTCCGATGGCGGCCCCCGTGCTGGGAGGCATTTTGATCGCCGACGAGGTGATCGATCTCTTGTTGCCGGTGCTGTTCTATCACGTGCGCCGCCGGCGCTGGCTGAAACTTCAGGATGGAACAGTTTCGGCCGATTCGTGATACAATCGCGTTTCATCCACTGGAGAATCCTGTTTCGGGAGAATTGATTTATGATCCTGGTGAATAAGACTCGTCGGCTGGCGTTGATTCTATGTCTGCTCGCGGCCGGCAGCCTGCTTGGCGGGTGTGGCGGCGGCACATCGACCGTCGAAAGTTTCCACCCGGAAGATGTCTCCGCCAAAGACGCTTTGCACAAAGCCCTGACCGCCTGGCAGAACGGCCAGGAGAAGCCCGGCACCGTTCCGGGATCCAAGCCTGAAATCCGCGTCGCCGACGGACGCTGGCTGAACGGAGCGAAACTCAAAAGCTTCGAGATCGGCGAGCCTCTCGACAAGGACGGGGCCGTTCAGTTTCCGGTCAAGCTGACGCTGGAAGGCGCCAGCGCCCCCGAAGAAGAGACCTACGTCGTGGTCGGCAAAGATCCGCTCTGGGTCTGGACCAAAGCCGAATACGACCGCAGCGGCGGAATGTAAGCGCCTCGTGACAGATCAGCCTGGTCCCCATCGGGAATTCCCGGACGGGCCCAACCGGGATCTCCCTCATGTCGCCTGCGCGGGCCGCGCGCTACGATATGATTCTTGTGTGGTTGAGGTTGCCAGTTGCTTCCGGACCTGAGCAAATTGCCATGATGGACATCAATTCGCCCCACATCCCGATCCTCTGGAACGTCGTCGGCGTGCGTCGCAACGGAACAGCCTGCCTTCTGATCTCGGGTGTTTCGCGGCAGACCGCCGATCAGCTCATGCCGAATCTCCCGAGCGACCGCCTGTTCAAAGAAATCATCGTGGAACCGTGCCTGGCCTCCCCGATTTCGCCGATTGCCGAGCGGTCGTAGCAGCGTGTTGAAAAACACCGTGGCATAGGCTTCCAGCCTGTAAACCTTCGCGAAATCACGACAGGCTGGAAGCCTATCCCACATTTCGCGTTCCCACGCGGAGCGTGGGAACGAGACCCTCAGAATTCCCGCCTTGCGCACGATTTCTGCTCTGTGATCGTTGCGATGGATTCACAGAAAGACGGCCATGCACTACCTATACGCTTCCAAACCCGGTGTGCCGCGAAAGCTGGTCGCGACGTTCGATTCGGAACAGCAGCTCCTCGCGTACGCCGGATGGGCTACACTGCAGACGAATCCCGACGGGACCGGGAAGTTCGAACAGGGAAGCGCTCTGGCCGGTTATCAATCGTGGCGAAAATCGAGCCGCCCGCTCACCGACGAGGACCCGACGACGGTTGTCCACAATCCGACGCCATCGATGTTGTGAAACACGATCATGCATTACCTGGCTCTCGCCTGCGATTACGACGGGACGCTAGCCCATCACGGCGTCGTGGATGAGGCGGTGATCGAAGCCCTGGTCTGTTTCCGCGAATCCCGCCGCCGGTTGCTGATGGTCACCGGTCGCGAGCTGCCCGATTTGAAGCGAACCTTCGACCGCCTCGATCTGTTCGATCTGGCCGTTGTCGAGAACGGCGCCGTCCTGTATTAGCCGGAGACCGCTTGCGAGCGCCCGCTGGCGGCCCCGCCGCCTGCGGAATTTGTCGCAGCGCTCCGATCCCACGGAGTCAGCACGATCTCGACGGGTCGCGTCATCGTCGCGACGTGGTCCCCGTTCGAAACCCAGG
>JACQFH010000588.1 GCA_016200145.1 Planctomycetia bacterium
ACAAACGTCGTCATCAGAAACAGCCCGTTGGCGGACGGCAGATTCTGCTCGCGCACGAGTTCCGGAAGAATGCCGAATTTCGAGGGACCGAAAAATCCGCTGTGCGTCCCCAGCAGGAACAGCACGACGAACACGGCCGCCAGCGAGCCGGACGACAGCGCCCAGGTGCCGAGGCACACGATGGCCATTTCGACCATCTTGCAGATCACGACAATCCGCCGCTTGCTGATGCGATCGGAAAGAAAACCGGCAAACCCCGAAAACAGCACGAACGGCAGTGCAAACAGTTCCTGCGCGCGAGGCTGAAGATCACGCGTGCCCTGCTGCCGCGCGAAATCGATACACATCAGCAGCACGACCTGCTTGAACAGGTTGTCGTTGAAGGCCCCCAGAAACTGGGTGGCCGTCATTCCCAGGAATGACCGGTCGCGCCACAGCGATTCGGGCAGGTTGCCTGGCTCCTTGTTCTGTTCCGATGTCATGCTCTGTCGACATCAACTCCTGTCCGCCGGTTGTTCATTTCGTTGGCCCTGGTGCAGAGCCCCGGACGGGGCGACATAGTTTAGCCGGTGGCGCGAGCCACTGGTAACGAAGCGTCGCAGCGGCAGCTCCGGACGGGGCGGCATAGTCCATGTCGTCGCACGCATCAGGCGTTAATTCACGGCCAATATCACGCTTCCGTGACGAAGGATGCCGGTGCGTTTGCACGGCAAAGATTTCCGGCCTATCTCTGCGCCGCCAGGGCTTCCCCTTCGGGCCACGCCTGGATCTTGCCGGCGGCCACGTGCATCAGCGGGTCGATCAAGCGCGCCGGGGCCTTGTCGGGGGCGCTGTTGCGCGTGTTGAACAGCACAGCCCAGGTCAGGCCATCGTAGCGCCGCACCAGGATCGTCGACGTGCCATCCAGCGAGCCGGTGTGCCACCAGTTATCGCCGCCGCCCGCATGGGGACGCACAAACCAGCCCAGCCCATAATAGAACGGCTTGGGCTTACCCTGGGCATCGTGCCCCGCGAGGCCTTCGGGGCGGGCGAGCATCTCGGCGATCGACGCCGGCTTCAACAGGGGACTGCGCTCGGCGTCGTCGAGGGCCGAACCGAACCGCACGAGATCGACCGCCGAGGCGATCCATCCGCCGTGCGCGTCCATCGCTTCCAGGTTCCACGCACCGTACGGCAAGGGAACTTCCTGGCCGAGATCGGGGCCGCGAACGGCCGCACCGCGCTTGTTCCCTGGTTCGTAATAGCAGACTTCGCCCTCGGCCCGGCCGTCGCGCAGCGTTTTGCCGAGCTGCATGCGCGTGATTCCCAGGGGCTTCAGGACGTGTTCCTTCACGTACGCGTCGTAAGGTATCCCCGAGATTCTTTCGATGATCCGGCCGAGCACGCAGTAGCCGTAGTTCGAGTAGGCGTACCGCTCTCCCGGCGGAAAATCGAGCGGCATGCCCCCCATGTAACGGATGACTTCTGCCGGGCCGGCCGGAGGTTCGGTATTGAGCACGCGGGAAATTTCGATTGGCCGGAACATGGGATCGAACGACACATCGCGGTCCCAGCCACCGGTATGCCGCAGGAGCTGGCGAATCGTAATCGTCGCCATCCGCGGGTCGGGCGAACCCGCCGGCGTATAGCGTTCGTCCCCCTGCAGGCGGTCAAACGCCCGCTCGTCGAGGCCCAGTTTGCCCTGTTCGACCAATTGCAGCACGGCGATCGCCGTGACCGGCTTCGAAATGCTGGCGATGCGAAAGAGCGCCGTCGGCTCGACGGGCGAATCGGTTTCGACTTCCGCGAGGCCGAACCCGCGCGAGTAGACGAGCCGCCCCTTGCGCGCCACGGCGACCGCCGCGCCGGGGATCTTGTGCTGCGCGACAAACGACGTCAGCAATTCGTCGAACGGAGCCATTTTTGAATCCGTAGTTCCTGTCGTGCGGATCGTGGCCGCCGGCGGTTGCGGATCGTCGCCCGCCCGAACCGCCGCGGACGACAGTTGGAGCGTCATTGCCACGAACACCATCCCGCCGATGCGGAGAGTGGGAGGACTTGTTCGTGAAGTACTTTTTCGACAGAGAAGAGGAGTCATTGCAATTCTTCATCGAAGTTTTGGGGAGCCGCGGAAAAAGCCCAGCCCGGCCTTCGGCCGGAACCAAAGGTCATGTGAACGACCCCACCGGCCTCGTGCCGGTGGTGAGTTGCTTCCGTACTACCATGCGCGTCGCTCACGTATTTCGTGGTTCTGCAGTCTTCATCCGTGTTTGATCCGTGTTCAATCCATGGCTCAATTCCTTAACGCATTTACCAGACTACCTGGCTCCATGAATTGCCGAAACCGATTCAGGGAGATTTCCCCGCAGTCGCACGCAGGCGTTCGCCGGGATGCGTGAAAAACAGGCGGATCCCCGCGATCCGCAGGATGACCTTCCAGGCCGTCGAGTGAAACGACACGTAAGCGACGGCCTGAAAGGTCATCCTGCGGTCCTGTCGATCCCGTCGCCGAACTTGCCACCCCGTAGGGCAGGTTTTCCAACCTGCCAGTCCCGTCGCCGAACTCGGGAGGGCGAGGCACCCGCCGAGCCGCCAATGTGTCTCATCTTTTGGCGACGCGCTCACTGGGCAAAGGTTGACTTCGACAATGGTCTGACGTTTCCCAACGGCGGGGATTTCGGCGACCGGCGGCGCAGCAGCGGCTCAGCAGGAGCTTCGCCCTCCCGCATCCACAAGTGCCCTGTTCCCCGCCACAAGTGCCCCCGGACATTTTTTGGCGCGACCGTCTCTTGCCGAAACGTAGCGACAAGTGAACTGATTCACGTGGCCGCCCTTTACGACTCGCAGACCAGAAGCGTGTTTCCGCAGTGGGAGACCTACGCGGCGACCGGCAGCGACGGGTTCGCGTTCACCGCCCCGGTCGGTCGATTCTGGCCCAACGCGTTCGGGTTGCACGACATGCACGGCAACGCCTGGGAGTGGTGCTCGGACTGGTACGGCGAAGATTATTATTCCCGGTCGCCGGAGAGCGATCCCCAGGGTCCCTCGTCGGGCGTCGTCCGCGTTCGCCGCGGCGGATCATGGCACACGTGGCCCCTCTACATGCGCTCATCGTTCCGCAACTACAACACGCCTGAGACGCGCTACGTGCTCGTCGGTTTTCGCGTGGCAATGAACGGTGATTGAAGTGCGTCGCTCAGCAGCTCCTGTCCCACGTCGGGCCGCAGATCCTGCCGGCCCGGCGGGGGTCGACCCGGATTGCGCGCTACCTCTCACAGGCGTCGTACTGGATCTACGTCGTGTACCTGCCGTTCGTCGTGCTGGCCCAGATCGCGATCGCCCGATTGCCGATCCCCGCGTCGCTGAAGTTTCTGGTGTCGGCGATGATCGCCATGTTTCTGGCGCTGATGACGTACCAGGTCTTCGTGCGGCGCACCTGGGTGGGCGACTGTCTGAATGGCCCCGCGCGGCGCGACGTACGCGAGCCGGCAATTCCACTGCTGCCGCGGGTTGTGATTCCAGAGATTCCCGCCTTGACCGCAGCATGCGCTCAGCTCGCGACTTCGAGCATTTCGCCGTCGCCCGCCGTTTTGGGTGCGGTGAATCTGCGACCGTGAGCTGCGAGACGACGCGTGGAGCAAGTCGCTGACCTGCTCGTCTGTTGCCCTCAACCGGGCATTTCTTGGGACGAGCGGCCTGGGAAGGCCACCCGACGGAGGGGCGCTTCCTGCCCGGACGCGACGCAGAGTGTCGGGACGTGTGTTCCCACGCGGGGCGTGCGAACTAGAACCGTTCGCGATGCGGTCGACTTAGAACAGCGACAGCACCGGGCGGCCGGCGACGATGCGCTGCGGGCGGCCGAAGGCGTCGATGACTTCGGTGTCGGCGTCGTAGCCCAGCGCGTGATAGATCGTCGCCACGAAATCGCTGACGTGGACCGGGTTGTCTTTCGGATCGGCGGCGATGTTGTCGCTCTTGCCGTACACCTGGCCCCCCTGAATGCCGCCGCCGGCCAGCACTGTGTTGTAGACGCGGGCCCAGTGGTCACGGCCGGGGGGCGCGTTGCCGTTGATCGCCGGCGTGCGCCCGAATTCCCCGGTCCACGCCACCAGGGTCGAATCCAGAAGGCCCCGATCGGCCAGGTCGTCGAGCAGCGCGCTCATCGCCCGATTGAGCGGCGGCAAGAGCAGATCGCGCGTGTGCTCCAGGTGATGCGAGTGCGTGTCCCAGCCGCCGAAGATCACCGTCACCAGCGTCATCCCCGCTTCGACCAGCCGGCGAGCGACGAGGCAGCTTCGGCCGAGCCGGTCGTCGCCATAACGGGCCCGCAGCGAGGGATGTTCGTCGTCGATGGCAAACGCCTTCCAAGTGGACGCGGCCCCCAGCACGTCGAGCGCCTGCGCCTGGTGCTTCGTCCAGTCGCGGACGAGGGGCGTTCCCTCGCCGACTTGCGCGCGGCCCAGGCTTTGCCGCAAATCGAGCCGCCTGCCCAGCCGATCGCGCCCAATCTCGTCGCGCAGCGTAAACCCGGGAGGCAGCATTCCCGGCAGGCTCGCCTCGCCGCTGGCGGGAGCGTTGTTGAAATCCATGTTCAGTTTCAGGTAGCCGTAGTCCATCACGAGCGGATCGTATTTGCGGCCCAGGAACCCGGCGTGCTGGCCGGCCCATTCCCGCCCGGGCCCATCCTGCGTGATCCACATCGGCAGTTGCACCGAAACGGGCAAGCCGCGCTGCGGCTGCCGCAACTGGTTGAGCACCGCGCCGATTGCCGGGTAATCGCGCCGGTCAAGAAACGGCTCTCCCTCGCGAGGCAGGTTGGGCCAGCCGGTGAGGTTGTAATGGACACCGGCGCCGTGGAAGAGCGCGTTGCCGCCGTGGAATACCGATCGCAAGATGGCGAACCGGTCGGCCTGCCGCGCGAGGTCAGGCAGCAGCTCGCAGATTTCAATGCCGGGAACACTGGTGTGAATTGGCTTAAACAGACTGCGTGCAGTGCCTGGTGCCTCGGGCTTCATGTCGAACGTTTCCTGCTGCGGAGGCCCGCCCAGCATGTACAGCAGAATGCAGGCTTTGGCGGTCCCCTGGCTCGCGGCAGATCCGTTCGCCGGCGCGGCGTTGGCGACCGAGCGGCCGGCAAACAACTGCGGCAATGACAGCCCAACCGCCGACAGCGCACCGGCGTGCAACAGCGTGCGCCGGTGCAAAGGCGTGGTCGCGATGAGGGGAGACGAATCCATGCCTATTTAACTCTTCGGGAACAGCTACTTCGCGTGCACGTGTTCTTCGTCGGGCACCGTATCCGGCGGCGTGAACTTGAAATTCCGCGCCTGGCGGAAGAACTCGAGCGGGTTGTCGTACACGATCTTCTTGATCTTCGATTCGGAATGCCCGCGGCGGCGCATCTCCATGATGAAATCCGGGACCGCCAGCGGGTTCGACGGCCCCCAGTCTCCCGCCGAGTTCACCATGATCCGGTCGTCGCCGTACATCTCGATGATGTCGGCGGCGCGGGCGGGCGTGCACTTCGTGAGGGGGTACAGCGTCATCGCGCACCAGAAGCCGTCCTCCTTGGCGACCCGCACGGTGTGCTCTTCGACATGGTCGATCAGCACGCGTTCGGGCTCGACGCGAGTGTCTTCCAGCAGCATATCCACGATCATCCGCGTCCCCTTGAACTTGTCCTTGAGGTGCGGCGTGTGGATCAGAATCAGCTCGCGGGTCTTCATTGCCAGATCGACCTGCTCGCGGAAGATCGTCGATTCGTTCATCGTGTTCTTGTTGAGGCCGATCTCGCCGATCCCCAGCACATTGGGCTTGTCCAGGAATTCGGGGATCACCGAAATCACTTCCCGCGACAGGGGGATGTTCTCAGCCTCTTTGGCATTGATGCACAGCCAGGTGAAGTGCTGGATCCCGACGGCCGCCGCGCGCGTCGGCTCGAACTCGGTGAGCTGGCGGAAGTAGTCGCGAAAGCTCTCGGCGCTGCCTCGGTCGAAGCCGGCCCAGAAGGCCGGCTCGCTGATGCCCACGCACCCCATCCGCGCCATCCGCT
>JACQFH010000589.1 GCA_016200145.1 Planctomycetia bacterium
CTTACTGGCGAAACCGGTGACAACCGCATACGGACAACTGGGGGTAAGGGGGCAGTGCGCCCGCACTCCGCTCACTCGGCATCACACTGAACGTCTCCACGTGCCACGATCACATTTTCCGCGTGGTGAATAAGTCGGGTTGATCTGTGTTTCATCCGTGGCTCCTTCCATACGTTCCCCGACCGGGCGACTTTCCAGTGCACTCTTGACGTGATGCCAAGATGTCGTCGGATGAACAGGGAGCGGTCTGACGGACGGGCGCGTGGACTGAAGTCCACGCTACGAAGCGGCGGCGCGCTGTCAGATTTCGATGAGCAATCGCGTCGGGTCTTCGACGATGTCGCGGACGCGGGTCAGGAAGGTGACAGCTTCGCGGCCGTCGACGACGCGATGATCGTACGTGAGGGCCACGTACATCATCGGGCGAATGACGATCGCCCCGTCGCGGACGACCGGGCGGTCCTGGATGGCGTGCATTCCCAGGACGCCTGATTGCGGCGGGTTGACGATCGGCGTCGAGAGCAGCGATCCGTACACGCCGCCGTTGCTGATCGTGAACGTGCCTCCCTGAAGCTCTTCGAGCTTGATCTTATTCTCACCGGCACGATGGCCGAAATCGGCGATCGTGCGTTCGATCTCGGCAAAGCTCAAGCGCTCGGCATTTCGCAAAACGGGAACGACCAGCCCCTTGCCGCCGCCAATCGCGACGCCGATGTCGTAGTAGTTGCGAAACACGATGTCGGTCCCGCGGATTTCGGCGTTGAGCTGCGGCACGGCGGAGAGCGACTCCACGACCGCTTTGACGAAGAATGACATGAACCCCAGTTTGACGCCATACGCGGCCTGAAATGAGTCGCGGTATTTCTTGCGCAATGCGACGACCGCCGTCATGTCGATCTCGTTGAAAGTGGTCAGCAGCGCGGCGTCGCGCTGGGCCTCGACGAGCCGCTCGGCGATACGCCGGCGAATGGGGCTCATGGGGACTAGGCGTTCTTCACGGCCGGCCGGTCCGACGGCTGCCGATGCGGCGGGCGCTTCGACGCGCGCCGGCTTCTTTGCCGGACCTGGCAGCTCGGCAGCGGGAGCTGTCTGCGGTAGCGATGCGGCAACGTCTTTCTTCGGAACCATGGCGGCGGGCGCACTGGAACTGGCAGGCGGGGAGCTGGCCGTCGGCGCGGGCGCGGCTGGCGTGCCTGATTTCGAGTCGTCGATCAGACCCACGACTTCGCCGACGGCGGCGGTCTCTCCGGGTTTCTTGAGGATTTTTGCGATCACGCCGGCTACGGGAGAGGGCAGGTCGAATGTGGCCTTGTCGGTTTCCAGCTCGACGAGCTCTTCATCGCGGTCGACGGCGGCGCCGACCGCCTTCCGCCAGGCCCCGATGGTCACTTCGGTAATCGATTCGCCGACGGGAGGAATCCTGAGTTCTACGGGCATGTTGTTCCTTCGGCCTCCGGGTTAGACAATATCGCATTGAACTGGTCTTACCCAGCCATCTGGCGTACGGGGGAAAATTACGTCCCCAGCGCGGCGCTCAGCAGGCGTTCCTGCTCGCGTTTGAAGCTGGCGGCCGAGCCGGTGGCCGGGCTGGCCGACGCGGGACGGGCAATTCCCGACAACGGCAGACGATCAAACAATTTTTCTCCTGCGCGCATCCGCAGGAATTGCCACGCTCCCATGTTCTCTGGTTCTTCCTGCACCCAGATCGTCCGCGTGCCGTCGCGGAACGGCGCCAGCACATCGCGCAGCGCCGCTTCGGGAAATGGATACAACTGCTCGATCCGCACGACGGCCACGTCGTCGCGCTTCAATTCGTCGCGCCGCCGCACCAGATCGTAATAGACTTTGCCGGAGCACAGCAGAATGTGCCCGATTCGAGCGCCGGCGGCCAGGCGATCGTCGCCGATCACCGTCTGGAACGACCCGGCTGCACAGTCCACCAGGGGCGAGACCGCGCTCGCGTGCCTCAGCAGGCTCTTGGGAGTCATGACGACCAGCGGCTTGCGCCAGCGCCTGAGCACCTGGCGCCGCAACAGGTGAAAGTACTGCGCCGGTGTCGTTGGGCACGCGACCTGGATATTGTCGGCAGCAGCGAGGGCCAGAAACCGTTCGAGCCGCGCGCTGGAATGCTCGGCACCCTGTCCCTCCAGCCCGTGCGGGAGCAGCAGCACGATGCCGCTCAACCGCCGCCACTTATCCTCGGCGCTGACGATGAACTGGTCGATGATAACCTGCGCCACATTGCAGAAGTCGCCGTACTGGGCTTCCCACATTACGAGCCCGTCGGGGCAGTCGAGACTGTATCCATATTCGAATCCCAATACTCCCGCTTCGGAAAGGGGACTGTTGCAGATCTCGACGGGGCCTTGCGAAGGGGCGTGGTCTGGCGCCAGGTGGGCCAGCGGCATCCACGAGTGATTGTCGACCAGGTCGAACAGGATGGCGTGGCGATGGCTGAAGGTGCCGCGCGCGCTGTCCTGGCCGGTGAGCCGGATCCGATGCCCTTCGACCGTCAGGCTGGCCAGGGCCAGCGCTTCGCCCGCCGCCCAGTCGAGGTCGCGGCGCCCCTCGGCCATCTCTTCCCGCAGCTTGAGCCAGCGAGCGATCTTGGAGTGCGGATGAAAATCGGGAGGGGGCTCGATCTGCGCTGCGAGGAGGGCGGCCAGTCGCTCCGCGGGAACGCCCGTCTGCACCTGGTCGGCATTCGCAGCCGGCCCTCCGGTGAAACCGGCCCACAGGCCGGCGGGAACTTCGATCTGCGCGACGTAGTCGCGGCTGCGGGCCAGTTCGAGTTCTTTTTCGAGGGCCCCGCGGCATTGCTCGCTGATCTGTTCGGCTTCATCGACGCCGATTTCACCCAGCAGCAGCAGGCGCTCGAGGTAATTGTCGCGCACTGAATCGTTCATTTCGATCTGGCGATACATGACCGGCTGCGTGAGCGCGGGTTCGTCCCCCTCGTTGTGGCCGCGGCGACGATAGCAGTACATGTCGATTACCACGTCGCGCTGGAACTCGCGGCGGAATTCAAGGGCCAGCCGCACGACCTGTGCCACGGCCTCGGGATCTTCGCCATTGACGTGAAAGATGGGGATCTGCAGCATCTTCGCGACGTCGGTGGCATACGTGCTCGATCGACCTTCGGCCGGCGGCGTGGTGAACCCGATCTGATTATTGACAATGACGTGAATCGTGCCTCCCACCGTATAGGGGGCCAGGCCGCTCAGGTTAAGCGTTTCCTGCACGACGCCTTCACCTGCGAACGAGGCGTCGCCGTGGATGAGCAGCGCGGTCCCCCGGCGGCGCTCCGCATCGCCGAAGCGGTCTTGCTTGGCGCGCATCCGTCCCAGCGCCACGGGGTTGACGAACTCGAGGTGGCTGGGATTGAAGCACAGCGACAGGTGCACCGACCGCCCGGATGACGACTTCCAGTCGCTGCTGAATCCCAGGTGGTACTTGACGTCGCCGTGCCCGGCCTGGATTTCGGCGTTGGCGTCTTCGAACTCGCGAAAGATTTCGCGCGGGCGCTTGCCCAGCACGTTGGCCAGCACGTTGAGGCGCCCCCGGTGGGCCATGCCGATTACGATTTCCTCGACGCCCTCCTCGGCCGACCGTTCGATCACGAGGTCGAGCAGCGGGATCAGGCTTTCGGCCCCTTCCAGGGAAAAGCTCTTGGCCCCCACGTATTTCTTCTGCACGAATTCTTCGAAGATGATGGCGTCGGTCAAGCGCCTCAGGATTCGCAACTGTTCTTCGCGCGAGAGCGTCAGCCGGTTCTGCGACTTCTCCATCCGCTGCTGGAGCCACTTGCGCACCGACAATTCATCGATGTGCATGAACTGCGCGCCGATGAACCGGCAATAGGTGTTCCGCATCTGCTGCAGGACCTGTCGCAGCGTTTCCGACTGCCCCCCGTCGCGCAATGACACGGCGACCTGGCGATCGAGATCGGCATCAGTCAGGCCGTAGAAGGCCAGCTCGAGCTCGGGGGGCGTTTCGTGGCGCGTGCCCAGCGGATCGACGCGGGCGATGATGTGGCCGCGAACGCGGAAGGCGTGGATCAGCCGGCCGACGCGCTCCTGCAACAGGGCGTCGTCGAGGCCGGCCGGGGCCTGAGCCGCAATGACAGAACCCGCGCCCGTGCCGTTGCGGAACAGGCTGTGCCGCGGAAATGCCACGTCGGCCGCCGGCAGAAACGCCCCGCGACCATTCGCCCCCGCGCTTTCAAAATAGGTGCGCCAGTCATCCGGCACCGCGTCGGGCCGCTTCAGGAATTCCGCGTACAGCGACTCCGCAAACGCCAACGATTGCGGATCGAGATCGTCATCCGCGGTCTTATTTTTTGTCATGACTGACGAACCAGCCTTTTGTCGTCGAGTCGGCTTTGAAGAATTGGAGCAGTCGCTCGGCGACCTTGCGTTGACCAGACGGGGATGGGTGCGTGCCATCGCCGGCCAGGTCACCTGGTTCGTATTTCAGGCCGCCGTCGCGACCTGTCGTTCCATTGGCCCACAGGTAAGGTCCCCAGCTCAGCCACGGAGCACGAACCGCGCCCTTCGCGGCGTCGAAATTGAGCGACGGCTCGCCGCGCAGTTGCCGTTCGATCAGCCACTTC
>JACQFH010000594.1 GCA_016200145.1 Planctomycetia bacterium
ACGCTTCTTCGACTGCCGCATCGACCTGGTGACCGGCGAGGCGCGGCTGGCGATCGACGGCGAGGATCTGGGAGCCACGGCCGGCACGGCCATCCCTGGAACGGCCGGAACAACTGCCTGGGCCTGGAGGACGTCACGTCGCACTTTGCGGACGGACTGGCGGCGTCGACGCGAGAGAACGCGCTGACCCGCGAAGGCATCAAGACCTCCGTCGACCTGAAAGCGGGCGAGCCGTTCATCGTGAATTACATCCAGGGAGTCGTGCGCGTCCCGGCGGGTTTCGCAGCCGTGAAGTCGCTCGAATTCTCCCCCGGCGAGGTGACGTTCATTTCCACGACCGGCCTGCGCGTTATCGCCCCTTTGAAACACGAGTTCCTGAAAACCGGCAAGTTGCTATGAAACGCCTGACATTCATCTTCGCAGTGTGTTCGCTGTTGTTGTCCGCTGGTTGTGGCTCTTCTCCCGATACCGCCACCCCGAAATCGGGCAGCGCCCCGGCAGAGACGAAGTCGAAAGGGACAATCGGCGTTTCGCTTCTGACGCTCGATAACCCGTTTTTCAAGGTCATCGGCGACCACATCACGTCCGAAGGTCGCGCAAAGGGCTACGACGCCATCGTCGTCAGTGCAGATAAAGACGTCGCCAAGCAGGGAAATCAGATCAAGGATTTCATCGTCAAGAAGGTGAGCGCCATTGTTCTGAGCCCCTGCGATTCGAAGTCGATCATTCCCGTGATTCAGGAGGCGAACGCAGCCGGCATCCCTGTGTTCACCGTCGACATTCCCTGTAATGAACCGGGAGTGAAGATTGCCACCCAGGTCGCCACCGACAACTTCGGCGGCGGGAAAGAGGCGGCCCAGGCCATGATCGAAGCGCTGGGCGAGGCGGGGGGCAAAGTCGCCATCCTGCACTTCAAACAGGCCGAGTCATGCCAGCTTCGTGTGAAAGGTTTCCGTGAGTTCATCGCATCGCATAATGAAGGCTCCGCTGCGAAGATCGAGATCATTGCCGAACTCGAAGGCGGGGGCGCAAAAGACATGGGCTACAAGGCGGCCGAAGATACGCTGCAGGCAAATCCCGATCTGCGCGGCATTTTCGCCATCAACGATCCCTCCGCCCTCGGCGCGCGGGCCGCGCTCGAAAAGGCGGGCAAGGCCGACCAGGTGACGATCATCGGTTTCGACGGCCAGCCCGAAGGGAAGCAGGCCATCAAAGAGGGCAAGATCTACGCCGACCCGATTCAGTTCCCCGACCAGATGGGGGTCCGCATCGTCGACGCGATCATCCGGCACTCGAAAGGCGAGACGCTCCCGGAGCAGACGCTGATTCCGACGAAACTGTACCGCAAGGCCGACGCGGAATCCGACCCGGAGCTGAAGTAAACCATGAGTATAGAGCCCAATTTCCTGCATGAGCTGGTCGGGTCAATGTCGCAGGGGGCGGCGGGGAACCCGACTGTCGCCATGATCGAGGCCGCGTTCGCGCATCACGGCCTGCACTGGCGCTACGTGAATATGGAAGTCGCCCCCGAACATCTGGGCGAAGCAGTGTGCGGGGCCCGCGCGATGGGATTTCGCGGTTTCAATTGCAGCCTGCCACACAAGGTGACGGTGATCAAGCACCTCGACGGGCTCGGCCAGTCGGCGGAGGTGATGGGGGCGGTCAACTGCGTCGTCCGACGTGGCGACAAGCTGATTGGCGAAAACACCGACGGAAAAGGATTCTTGAGGTCGCTCGCCGCCGCGACTGATCCGCGGGGGAAGTCGGTCGTTCTGTTCGGGGCCGGCGGCGCGGCACGGGCGATCGCCGTCGAACTGGGGCTGGCGGGCGCGAAGCAGTTCACTGTCGTCAACCGCTCCGAACAGCGCGGCGCCGAGCTGGTCGAACTGCTGCGCGACAAGTTGCGGTTGACAGCCCGGCTCGTCGTGCAGCAGGGAGATTATTCCATTCCGCCCGAAACCGACGTCGTCATCAACGCCACCTCTATCGGTCTGTATGACGGCGAGGTGCGGATCGCGCTCGATACGGCGACATTGAAGCCCACGATGGTCGTCGCCGACGTGATCGGCAATCCGCCGCGGACGCGCCTGATCCGCGACGCCGAGGCGCGCGGCTGCCGGGCCCTCGACGGCCTGGGAATGCTGGTCAACCAGGGCGTGATCGGCGTGCAATACTGGACCGGCATAGAGCCCGATGCGCAGGTGATGCGCGCGGCGCTGGAACGCGCCCTGCGACTCTGATACGAACCGATCAGGAACCGCGCGAACGCCCGTCATGTTCAAGCCGCTCGTCTCCCGATTGCTCAGCGACTACGGCATGGTCGTCGTGCTGGCGCTGTTGTGCGCGTTCTTCAGCGTCGTCACCTACAGTGAGCAGTCTCCCACCGGGGCCGGGGCCGGCCGGCAGGTCGCGGGGGTGATTCAGAAGCAGTTCGGAAAATCGCCGCGCGTGCTGATCGCCGGACGCGACCAGCCCGACGACGCGGCGTTCGCCGACGCGCTGTCGCGCGACCTGGCAGCCGCGGGGGGCCAGGTGCTGGCAGTCGTCAAGGGGGAACCGAAGGACGCACGCGAAGCGCTGCAGAAGATTGCCGCTTCGGGAGGCCAGCTCGACGCCATCGCCTGCACGCAGCCGGCCTCCGCGTGGCTCGTGTTTGCAGATTTGCCTTCGGACTTTCCGGGGCTGGGGACACCGGTGGTCCTCAAGCCGCAGACGTATCGCTGGCCGAATTTCCTCAAGGCGGAAAACCTGCTCAACATCGCCAACCAGATCGCCGTCATCGCCATCGTGGCCATCGGCATGACCATGGTGATTGTCACCGGGGGCATCGATCTTTCGGTTGGCAGCCTGATCGCGCTGGCGGCGGTGCTCGCCGCGATGTTCATTCGCGATTATGCCGGCGGCGCGACCGCTTCGGCGGCCGGCATGACGCTGGCGTGCCTGGCGGCGATCGTGCTGTGCGGCCTGGCGGGCGCGTTTTCGGGGGCGATGATCACGCTGTTCGGGATTCCCCCGTTCATCGTGACGCTGGCGATGATGCTGGTGGCCAGCGGCCTGGCCTACATCCTGGCCCAGGGGCAATCGGTCTACCAGATTCCGGATTCGTTCGTGTGGCTCGGGCGCGGGGCCGACGTGCTCTCGATTCCGAACGCCGTCCTGCTCATGATCGTTTTGTATTTTGCAGCGCATGTCATGATGTCGCGGATGCGGCTGGGGCGCTACATCTACGCCGTGGGGGGCAACCGCGAAGCGGCGCGGCTGTCTGGCGTGCGCGTGGAGCGTGTGCTGATGTTCGCCTACATCGCCAGCGCCCTCGTGGCCGGGCTGGGGGGCGTGATCATGGCGTCACAGCTCAAAAGCGGCTCGCCCACCTACGGCGCGATGTACGAGCTGTACGTGATTGCCGCCGTCGTGGTGGGCGGAACCAGCCTGAAGGGGGGGGCAGGAAAAATGCTGGGGACGCTGATCGGCGCCTTCACAATCGCCGTCATTCAGAACGGCATGAACCTGACCAACGTCGAAAGTTACACACAGAAAGTCGTTCTGGGCCTGGTGATTCTCGCCGCCGTGCTGATCGACACGCTGCGGCATCGCAAGTAGGTCAGCCTCACGCCTCCGGCGTAAACCCCAGCACGATATTGAACTTCGCCGCGACTTCGCCGATCCGCGATTCCTTGATCGGGGCGAAGTCGACCGTGATCGAGTCGCGGGCCTTCTCGTCGCGCACCGATTTGTAAATCCCGTCGCGCTCGTTTCCCGGTTCTCCCTTCACGTAGCACTGCGTCGTGAACTTGTCTTTCCCTTTCACCTTCACCTGGAAATGGATGTGCGGCGTGCGGCCGGGGTAGGGAACCGGCTTGATTGTGCGGAAGTAGTATTCCCCCGTAGAACCGGTCAGGAACCGGCCGAAGCCCTGGAAGTTCCGGTCGCGCTTTTCGTCGTTGCTGCTCTTGGTGTGCAGGTAGGCGCCGTTGTTGTCGCATTGCCAGATTTCGACAACCGCATTGCGGATCGGATCGCCGTGCGAATCGAGAATCTTGCCCGTCAGGTGCGTGACCATGCCCACAGCCGCGGAGATCGAGTCGTTCAGAATGAGTAAGTCGTTGTCGGTATCCAGCGGAAGCTTGTCGGGATAAAAGGGGCCCTCGGTCTGCGCCGGGGTCCGCACCAGTTCTTCGGCAAACGCCCCGGGGGCGGTGAAGGCCATTGCCCCCACAGCCATCCCACCCAGAAACCCGCGCCGCGTGACGATCGACATCTCGGTGTGCATTGTGTCTGCCTTTCGCCGGAAGCGGCGTGCAAGAACGGCATTTGAGGGGAATGTGATTGATTAAACCCCGGCCACGGTCCAATCGTTTCCGGCATTTTCTCAAATGAACCCGGTTGGCAGCAAGCCAGCGGGCCGCGGGGCTCAGATTTCCCAGAACCCCTGACCGGCAAAGTCGCTGTACTTTTCAGGGGGACCTCCACTAAAATCCGCCTGTCAGCCCGCCGGGATGTCCGCGTGGTGTATAGTTTGTTTGAGCGTTTCGTTTGCAGCCAGGAAGGGAGCATCAGAGATGAAAAGATTTGCATGTGTCATGTTGGCGATTGCGGGACTGTTGACGGCTTCGGTGGCGTCCGCCATTGAAGGTCCGTCGCTGACCCCGATTCAGCCGGTGCCCGACGCGGTTTCGGCTCAGCCCGGTCCGGCGATCGGTGCCACCCCGGTGCCCGGAGCGACCCCGGTGCCTGTCCAGAGCGTCGCGATTCCCCTGTACCACTGCGTGAAGTACAAGGACGAGCGCAAGATCGCCCCCTGTGCCGTACCGATGGTTGTGCTAGTGAAAGACCCGTGCGCCAAGTGCTGCGATCCGTGTGCGGCACCGCCGTGCGTGGCGGTCCAGATCTGCGTGCCGCCGTGCAGCACCTGCCCCCCACGGGTGGTGTGCCGCAAGAACGGCGAGTACGTGAAGTACGACTTCGGCAAGTACAAGGTTGAAATCCGCTCGAAGAACGGGGTGGTGAAAGTCGATTACGACGCGTAAGTTCAGAGTGCTTCTTGGACTGAAGCGTGAAGCAGACGAGCCAGCCGGCCGCCAAGCCCGGCTGGCTCGTACTGTTCTTTGTTCGCTCCCGGCATGCCAGTACTCCACCTGCACCAATGTGCCGCATTGGCAAGCGATTTTCGGCATTGTTTTCCAGGGCCTCGTTGCTGTCTTAGCGTTACCACTCACCGCGAGTCCGATTGGACAGATTTCAAACCGTCCACCAGGGCGTGTACCTTCGCCACGATGCGCTCTTCCACCGTCGGGGCGAACGGGCCGGGTAACGTGGTGTAGGTCATCGCCCCCCCGCCTTCGTAGCCGCCCTCCTGCAGGACGCGCTTCGACGGGACGTAGGCGAATACGTCGTTGGAGTAGCCGGCGATCCACACCGTCGCGCCCGGCAACTAGCGTTTCAACCGGTGCGCGTAATCGACCACGACTTCTCCCGCCAGTGCCACGAGGGTCACGTCGTCGCCAAATCGAGCAGCCTGGATCAAGTAGGGATAGTTCGTTCGCAACTTCCCCGTTTCGCGGAGTTCTTCGAGCAGCACTTCGGCGTGCCGCTTCTCGAATTTGTTCTGTGACTGTGCCTGCCGTTCGAGCTCGGCACGATCAGGGGGCGGCGCGAAGTCGAGAGACTCTTCGGCGATCGCAGTTCGCAGCGGACCGCGCACCGGCCGCGGCTTGGGCAGCAGTGCCGCATCAATCGCCGTGGCGAGGGTCCTTCCGTGCAGCTTTGCCAGTTCCAGCGTGCCTCGCGGGTAGGGGTTCTGGTCTCCTCCGCAGCCCATTAAGAACAGCGCGGTCGTGCCAGGATGAGTTTCTTCGAAATATTCCTGTGCGTAGCCTGCGTAATCGCCGCAGTACTGAAAGAAAGCGAGTGTCGTGTTGTGACAGGCATAGCCGAACAACACCGCGCGCAACTTTCCATCGGGGTTTTCAACCCGCAGCACCGGCACCTCGTGATCGACGGGGCCTTCAGGATAAGGGCTATTTTGCGGACCCGTATCGGTCGGCAGGCGGCGATTCATGGCGAACCCCGCCCGCGCGTGCGTGTAGCTGAGCTGTGCCGGTTCGAGCCGCTCGAGCGCCTGCCCGACCACCCGCACGAGTTTCTCCTGCAACTCGGCGACGTAGCGATCGACGCGGCGAGCCTGTTCGTCATCGAGCGCGTAAAGCGCCGATTTGCCGATGCGCACGACCGGACCGCAATGCGTGTGCGACGAGTTAAGAAGCAGCCCCTCGGGCGGCAGCTTGTATCGTTCCCGTACCTGCTGGACGACCGTATCGCGCAGCGGCCGCGGAATGCCGATCAGGTCGGTGGTCACGATCACCAGCCGCGTCCCGCCGGCATCCTGCACGGCGAGCGCCTTGGCGAACAGGTCGTGGGCCTTGCCCTCGGCCGGCTTGTCGCGGGATGCGTAGCCGGCCATCCACGTCGATTCGTCCGGCGTTACAACCACCGAGGCCACACCCGCCTTCCAGCCCGCGGCGGGCTCGTCGGCCCGGGCGTGCGGCACATCAAGTCCGACCTGGACGCATAGGCAAACGCCGAAAACGGGCATCAACTTCAGGCTTCGCCTCATGGTGGGTGGCCTTTCATCCTTAGCCGCGTTCAACAAATAAATGTCAGGAAGAATTCGTACTGGTCCGTTACACTTGCCAACACGCTCGCGGGGCCAGTTCGCAACCACCATCTTACGCTTCGAGCCTGGTTAATCCACCTGACGACGAATCACCGAATTCATGTTCACGTTGAAGAAACCGTCTCAGCCTGACATCCGCCGGTTTCTCAGCGAGCAGTCGCGGCTCGAATACACTTATTCCGCCGTGGGGGCAACCGCCGGGAAACCACCGGCCGGATTCAACGTCGATCACACCCGGCGGCAACTGGGAAGCGGCGATCGCACCTTTCTGGCGGCGACGCAAGCCCTCCAGCGCTGGCGGCAGTTCCGCTTCTCGTGGCTCGAAGCCGGGCCCGCCGACACGCCCATTCAGACGGGTGAAGTCGTGGCCGTCCTCGCGCGGCTGGGCGTTTTGTGGTCGCTCAACGCCTGCCGGATCGTGTATGTCGTCGACGAATCCGGGCCGATCGACCGCTTCGGCTTCGCGTACGGTACTCTGCCCGGCCACGTGGAGATGGGTGAAGAGCGTTTTCTCGTCGAATGGGACCACGCCAACGACAGCGTGTGGTACGACATCCTGGCATTCTCGCGACCCCGGCACCCCCTGGCTCGCCTCGCATATCCGCTGGCCCGGCTGCTTCAGAAGCGCTTTGCTCGCGACTCTGCGGCTGCGATGCTCGCCACGGCAAATGAATGACGCTATTGGCGGACGAGCGCCACCCTGCGGTAAGACTACGACTGCCGCCCCAGCTCGCGGGAGCGGAGGGTGGCGGCCTCGACGGCGTTCATCAGGGCGGCACGCAGGGCGCCTCGTTCCAGCTCGTGCAGGCCGGCGATCGTTGTTCCGCCCGGGCTCGCGACCGCATCTTTGAGGGCCGCCGGGTGCTGGCCCGATTCGAGGACCATCTTCGCCGTTCCCAGCACGGTCTGAGCGGCCAACTTGAGCGCCGTGTCACGTGGCAGTCCCATTTTGACGCCTCCGTCGGCCAGCGCTTCGATGACCAGGCACACAAACGCCGGCCCGCTCCCCGAAAGGCCCGTCACCGTGTCGAGCAGGTGTTCGGGCAGCTCGAACGCCAAGCCCACCGATTCGAGCATCCCGGCGACGGTACAGGCGTCGTCGCGCGTCGCCCCGCCCCCCAGGCAATAGGCCGACGCCGACGCACCCACCAGGCACGGCGTATTCGGCATGACGCGCACCACGCGGCAGGCGGCGCCCAGAATCGACGTCATCGTCGCCAGCGGGACACCCGCGGCGATCGAGATGATCAGATGCTGCGGTCCGACCTGCGACCGCAGGTCTTCGAGCACCGGCCGGAACTGCTGCGGCTTGACGGCCAGGACGACGATGCGGCTGGCCGTAACGACTTCGGCGTTCGATTCGACGGCGCGGCTGCCGGTTTGGGCAGCGAAGGCGTCTCTCGCAGGCGCGATCACATCGCTGGCGAGAATCCGGTCGGCCGTTGTGAATCGGCTGTGACACAGGCCGCGCGCCAGCGCGGTGGCCATTTTGCCCGCGCCAACGAAACCGACTTGAGGCTGGTCCGTGTCGCCTGCCATGTCGCAATTCTCCAAGATTGCTGCCGCTGAATACCTCTCATCATATTCCGAAATGCCGGCGGTGTCTTGCTCGTCTACACGCGCGGCCGGAAATTGTGATTCAAGAGGCGCCGATGCTGGCGGCATCGGCAACGTGGATTAGACCCGCCGGAAAATGGCGTCATGTGATACAGCCGGCAGAACCGGCATGACCCATCGATGCGGCACAACACTCGCCTGCTGTGGCGGTCGGGCGCGCGACTCAAGCGCCTGCCGTGGCCTTGTCGATCAGGTGCTATCGAAGACAAATCGGCAAGCCTGGAGACATCATGCCTTTGTGTGAGCTCGACGCGACCGACCAGAAGCGGCGAAGCCGGTCGCGTCTGGGAGAATCTCTGCTGCGGCTGCAGCTCCATCTCGAACAGGCACGCACGACCGAAGTGGCCGCCGAAGAACAGTTCGACTCGTGGCGCGCCCGCTGGTCTGAGCGGCGCGAGCAGATCTCACAGAGGCTGGAGCTGATCGATCGGCAGCTCGAATCACTGGTACAGAGCCAGCCGACGCGGCCGCAGTTGTCGCTGGTCGCCGGTCACGGCCCCGACGACGGGCACCTCTCGCTGCTGGAATAGCCCCGGGGATCGAGGGCGGCAGGTGCCGAGTCCGTCAGTGATGTGATAACATCGGTTTCATGACGTCTCTGCACGAACATCTCGAACGACTCGCCGCCGGAAACGACCTCACGTCGGACGACGCTTACGCCGCCTTCGCGGCCATCATGCAGGGGGAGGTCAGCGAAGTGGAAATCGCGGCGCTGCTCACCGCGCTGCGCGTCAAAGGGGAGACGGTCGGCGAGATCGTGGGGGCCGCCCGCGCCATGCGCGAGCGGGCCACCGGCATTGTGCCGAAGAAATCGGGCCTGCTTGATACGTGCGGCACAGGTGGCGACCGCTTGCAGACCTTCAATATCAGCACGGCGGCAGCGCTCGTGCTGGCCGCGTGCGGAGTTCCTGTCGCCAAGCATGGTAATCGCGGCGTGTCGAGCAGCAGCGGCTCGGCGGATGTGCTGGAACAGCTCGGGGTGAATATCAATCTGTCCCCCGAGCAGGTGGCCCGCTGCATCGATGAACTGGGAATCGGGTTCTGTTTCGCTCCCCTCCTGCACGGCGCGATGAAGCACGCTGCGCCGGTCCGCAAGCAACTGCGGTTTCGCACGATCTTCAACCTGCTGGGGCCGCTCACGAACCCTGCCGGGGCCGAATTTCAATTGCTGGGGACCGGGCGGATCGAAACGGCCGAGCGCCTCGCGCGGGCTTTGGCCGAACTGGGGCGAAGGCACGCGTTCGTCGTCTGTGGCGCCGATCAGCTCGACGAAGTCAGCCTGTGGGGGACGACGACCGCGTTCGAAATTTCCGGCAGCCGGCTGGTCGAACACCGCTGGGCTGCTGCAACGTTCGGATTGCCCGAGTGCACCGTCGCCGACCTGCAAGTCAGCTCGCCGGCCGAAAGCGCCGCAGTCCTCCGCCGCATCTTCCAAGGGGAACCAGGCCCCGCCCGCAATATCGTCCTGGCAAATTCCGCCGCGGGCCTGCTGGCCGCCGAGCGCACAACCGACCCGCGCGCGGCCGTCACGCAGGCAGCCGCCGCGATCGACACGGGTCAGGTTCGCGAACTACTCAACCGCCTGGCGAAATCAACCTCTGCGATACAAAAGTAAGTCCCATTCTCCGGAGTTTGCCCATGCGTGAACCGGAAACAACGGAAACTTGGGTTGTCTTCCAGGCCCTCCAGGGGGCGCAGTCGGGCATTCGTTCGATTTGCACGGAAAGCGAGTGGACCGACATCCTCGCGCGCAAACCGGGCGTCAATCAACTCGTCCAAGCAGGCATCGCCAGTGAAACGGAAGCCGAAAAGCTGGCTCGTGGCACATCGGGCGACGCCAAGCAACGCCCATCGCGACGCTCAACTCCGCCGGCTGACGTGTAATCACAATACATCCCGAGACTGTGGTGGCAGGGTCGCCGCAGAAATGTCGATTCGTCAATCGTCGCTTTATACTCCGCGCCTCTTACTGACAGGCCAGCGTTCGCCCGCATCCGGCTGAGGCCACTTCCCCGTCTCAATACAGCCGATGACGTCCTCCGCTTCGGCAGACATTGGCCACCAATAACCTGGTGCCAAGCGATGGTCGGACGCTGCAATGTGACGTAATCTCGGAAGTGCCAATTCAAAGCCCGTGGCGTGTGACGTTCGCCGCGACCGAAAGTCGCTGCACAGCGAACCGATGAGATACATGCTCCAGAACTGCATATTGACGGAATCGTCGTTCAGTCCCCGCAGCGGCATCGCGACAGCGCCGAAACAGACCGGTCCGTCGGTCGCTTATGTGCCCGACGCAGCCCAGCTTGTCCGCGGCGTCACCGCGCACCGATCCCGGCAGGTCAACCCGCTCGAAAATGGCGACCAACAATTCGATCGCCCGCAGTTCGTCGGGAACGCCCAGTCCAAGGACCACCGCTTCAAGCCAATGTCGGTCTGGACGGTCGGATTTTAATTCTCGATTACCGATTCGGCACAAAGCACGTGCTGTTCTCTTACCAGCTTCTAATACGTAGAGCGCATTCGCACAGGCTAAACGCACGGTTCGGTCAGACTTTTGGTCGAGCATGACTTCGAGCACCACGGGAATGGCTTGGCGAATTCCCAGAATCCAGATCAACTCGATTCCAAACAATTTCAGGCTGGGTGAAAGGCCCAACAACCGCGACTGCAAATCGGTGATGGTGCGAACGCGTTGCCTCTTCAGAAGGCCGAGTTTTTGGGCGCGCTCACGGCACACAACCGCGCACTGGACACGCCACTCTTCAGATTGCTGCTCGACAAAACCGCGAATATTGCGTCGCCAAGTCATTCGTCGCCTTTTTGCATGTCGCGTCCATGCCGGCACTGTAGTCGGGGTGAAGCGCTGTCGGGAAGAACGGCCGCAGCCCGCCTGCGCATGAGACTGGGATTCAACCTGACAGCGGGTGGGGATAGACTGGAGAGACCTCGCTCCGAGAAATCCACGACGCATGCTCGTATGCCACGCCCGCAGCGGATCGCCCCCATTCGACCACGACGTTCGAGCCGTGGTTATTGCGCGGCCATCTTGCTGATTCTCGCTCTCACAGGGTGCGGTCCAACACAGACGGATTTCGTGCACCGCCTCGCAGGCGACTATGAACTTGTGCAGAGCTCCGCACACCATGTCGTCGTTGTGCCGGAATCTGGTTGGACCCCCGAAACCCCAATAATTCCGTCAAAAGTCGTGGAAGTTGGGACCGATGGCCGATTCATTTTGGCCAAGCGCCAGCATCTGAAGCACGGGAACGGCGGCTACGAGGAGCCTGTCGAGGGAGAATTTGACTTCTGGATTTTGGACACGCGTGCTCCGGCGGTATATGGCCCGTTCGACAGCGAAGAATGCGGCAACAAGCGCCGGGAACTCGGCGTTTCCGATCAACTTCAATTGCAGGGGGTCGGTTCACTGAGCCCGTATCGCGAATGAATTGACACGTCATGGCGGGTGACCCACGTCATTTGTCGGGCGTGCCCGGAGAATTCCCACCCGCCTCGTCGGGCACTAATTGCGGGACAGCTGCGGGATCACGTGCATCCGATTGCGCGGCGGCGGAGAATTTCCATACTTTTCCCGTTCCGCCGACCAGGAGATCTTCGATCTCCGAGCCCTCGCGCGGCAGTGCCAAGACCGAGTTGCACGTGTCCGCGATGACTTCTTGAAATGCGAGCTTCCTGTCGGTTGCGTAGACGTAGAGAATCGATACGTGCCAGTTTTGAAATGCAACGATAACGGCAAAATTTGGTAGATCTCCGTCGCGGAGCCGAACGACAGTGCCATGCGCGTGGCCCAAAGTACCTGCATCCGGAGCGTCAAATTGAGCGATAGCCTTTCCATCGTAGTCGAAAATCCGAACCTTATCGTCTTCGGCCGAAACTGGATATTTCCTCCCGTCGTGATTCGGCCAGCGGCACAGCGAGAAATCCGAGAAATACGCTCCGGGATTTGATCGGCCCAGCACCTTCCCCGTCTGATCGCGAACCGTAATTTCACCCCCCGCATTGCTATGCACAACTTCGGGTTTGCCGTCTCCATCGGCATCAACGACTTCGACATGCCAGACATTTCCATCCGGCACCTGCCATTTTTGGGCGCCGCTTTTGTCGAGCCGGCGGACGCCACCACTGCCGTTGAAGCCGACGACGAAGTCGAGAACGCCGTCACCGTCGAGGTCCCCGGCGGCCATGTCGTCCACACCCGGCATTCCGCCGCACGTCCAGACGACGCGCCCCGCGCGATCGAGGAGGGACGCATCTTGCCATCCGCCCCCGCCCCGATTGAGAAATTCCCATACGCCGTCGCCTTCAACGTCGACAAACTGCACGAAACCCGGTGACGACGAAAAAGCGACTCGCGACTGCACGGTTGTATCGGCCTTCACAAATAGCGCTCCCCCTGTTCCTGAAATGCCCAAACGAGCATCGGGGGACGGATTCAGAATCATGTCAGTGACAGTTCCTACGTTCGCGTCCGAAAGGAATACTGACTTCTCAAGAAATGCTTTACCTCGAATCACTCCCGGGTGCGTAAGGGCCGGCGGCATAGACACTGTCGAGCTTGCGAATCGGCGACTGATAAAGATTCCAAACGTTCCGCAAGCTGCCATTATGAGCAATCCAACGACTCCAACCCCGAGAACGATGATGACTGCTGTTCGATTCTTCACGTGGTCGGCATCCTCATCAACACGGATATTGATGAATCCATAATTCAAAATTGTCGCAGCTCGTCACGAGCGTTGCCACCAGCCCGTTTCAGGTTGTTCTGGAAAACAAAAACGGGATTTCCGCACAACGCTCGAAAACGCCGAAAAATGCGGGGATTCCCGAGCAGAACGCGCCTTTGTCGCAACGATTCCAAATGGCCGTTTGTGCCCACAAATAGCCGCTTACTGGTGTCAGTGACACCCGCGTTTTTGGCATCGAATTGCGTGATCGACGTTGGTCGCCGCTACTTGCGGACGGGGCGTCCGGTGCCCATGAGTTTCCCGCCGACGGATCAACGAAGTTATGGGCTACTCCAGGTCATCGCTGTCGTTCGCGGTCAACAGGGCCGCCAATGACACGTATCGTTTTCCGTACGTAAACGGAGAACGGTCGCCGTTTTTGTCCATCTTCACGTTGGGGATTGGTTTCCGCAACTTGATGGAACAACGTGCTTTCGGTGCCGAGAAAGCCGGCTCCGGCGGCGATAGAAGGAAGACCCTATTGCGTTGGCCGTTCCGCAATACACGTTGTTTTATCAAGTGCACGATGATCTTTCGAAGGTCGGGATTCTTGTGACTTGAAACCATTTCTTCGTCATCAAGCCGGTCAATGACAGCCGGCACGAGCGGTTCAATTCTCCCCGACGAGTAGAATGCGATCCGGCCGACGACTTGGATAGTTAGGTCTCTCGCCGGTTGACAGATATACGCGGAAATCCGGCCGTTCATTGCGGCTGAAATGTCCCGGTACAGCTCCCACGCGCCCGGCAAGTCGTGTTGGCTGCTGCGGTTGGATGCGACTACAAGCACGTTGTCGTCGTCGTTTGTCATGCCAGAATCTCCCCGTGTGATCCGCGGGGCGGGTAACGTCCCGGTGCCATTTTAGCGACGGGTGACGATGCGGTCATCCCGATCCGCTAAGTGGGCTCATTCTATCGAGTTCGGCATAGGGCCGGTAGAATTCGCGATGAGGCCAGCTTCATGTTGCCAGTGCAAGCCACTTCCAACTTCATATCGATCCCCAGAATTCCACCTGGACCGGATGCTCCGCCAGTGCAAAAGCTGCCGATCGAGTCAGCCCCCGGAACCATCTGCAAACCAGCCCTCCCTGCAGGCCGATATTCTCTTGGTCGAACGACGCACGGGGAAGCTGCTACCTGAAGATTCAACTGATCGAGCTGCTGGCGATTTGTGCTGCCTGAACGACAAGATGCCAAGCGGGCTGCCCACGGGCGGCCTGTTCACGAGTGACAGAACCCGGCTCGAGTGACGCCGGGTTCTGTCGTTTGATTGGGCCTCGCTCTTGCTGGGGCCATTGCTTTCCGGCCTGGCGCAATCGCCCGCTGAGTGCTGATCACGCCATTGACGCATCGAGAAATGTCGATGTATAAGGTAGTTCTTCGATCAGCCTCCAGTACCCCACCCCCAATCAGCACATCCACGCAGCGGAGCATGATATGCCGGGGTTGCCCACCTCAAACCAACCGACGCACGGCGTGTCGCGCAGAGAGTTGCTGCAAGTCGGCTTCTCCGCAGTGCTCGGGTTGGGGCTCACCGATATTCTTGGGCAGCGTCAGGCCCGGGGAGCGCCCCGGTCGACCGTGGCTGGCGGAAGGGCAAAGAGCGTCATACTCGTGTTCCTGACGGGTGCGCCGTCGCATCAGGATATCTGGGACTTGAAACCCGATGCGCCTGCGGGGATTCGCGGAGAATTTCAGCCAGTCGATACGAGTGTGCCGGGCGTCCGCATCGGACCGCACACCCCCAGGCTGGCCCAGATGGCCCACCGCTTTGCGATTGTGCGTTCCATGACGCATGCCCTTCCCGGGCACGAGCAGGCAACGCATTTCGTGCTGACTGGAATCAATCAACTTCCGCCAGGGGCGACGCACATGGCCAGCCGCAATGACTGGCCGTGTTATTCAGCCGGCTTACAAACGCTGCGGCCGCGTGCCGATGGGCTTCCGACTGGCGTGATGCTGCCGACGTATTTGCACAACGGCTATGGTTTCTCGGGCCAGACGGGCGGGTTCATGGGAAGCCAGGTCGATCCCTGGCACGTCACCAAGGACCCGAACTCGGCTAATTTCAGACTCGACGAATTGACACTGCAGCCGGAACTGACAATTCAGCGCGTGCATGAACGCCGGGCCATTTTGTCGGAGTTCGACGATCAGCGCCGCGACCTGGAAGCCGCGTCGGCAGGCCCGGCGCTGACGCGGACGCAGCGCGAAGCGTACAATCTGTTGAGTGCCGGGGGACGATTTCGCGAGGCCTTCGATATCGAAGGTGAATCAGCTGAAATGCGCGATCGTTATGGACGTCATGCTTTCGGCCAGTCGCTCCTGCTTGCGCGCCGGTTGATCGAGGCCGGTATGCCGGTCGTCCAGGCCAACATGGGAACGATGAATAACTGGGACACGCACGGCAGCAATTTCGCCCAGCTCAAAGATCGGTTGCTGCCCCCGTTTGATCAGGGTTTGTCGGCGTTGCTCGCCGACCTCGACGACAGGCAGTTGCTTGAGGAAACGTTGGTGGTGTGCATCGGCGAATTCGGCCGCACGCCGCAGATCAACCCTGGCGCCGGCCGAGATCACTGGTCGGGCGTTTTCTCAGCGCTGTTTGCGGGCGCGGGCGTGCGCGGGGGGCAAGTCGTCGGGGCCAGCGATGCTCATGCGGCGTATCCGGCGACGCGGGGCTGGTACCCAGCCGATCTGGGCGCAACCGTTTATTCGGTGCTCGGAATCGACCCGGCGAGCACGATCGTCGACCGGCTCGGCCGCCCGCACCGGCTCAACGCCGGCGAAGTGATCGCTCCACTGTTCGCGTGATTGTTACGCCGCTGTCCCATGCCTCTCGAACATGAGATCGCAGAAGGCCGTCGATTCGACGGCTTTGCGGGTGACTACGATTGCCGGACGTCCGACTGTCCTGTTCGGACGACGGTCCGAAACCGCCTGGTCGAGATCGTTCGAACGCTCCGACCTCGCATCGTCGTGGATCTCGGCTGCGGGACCGGGGCGGCGCTCATCGCTCTCGCTCCGTCGATTGAACTGGGAATCGGGCTCGACGTGAGTCATGAGATGCTAAAGGTTGCCGTTCGCAACGCCGCCGTGGCGGGAGCGGCGAACCTGAAATTCGCATTCGGCTCATTCCACGACCTCAACAGCAAACACCAGTTCTGGCCGGTGGGCACTCTCCCCGATGTTATCATGCAGAACTACGCCCTGCATCATCTGCCGCGGGACGAGAAACGCACGGTGATCGACAGCATGGTCAGAGCCCTGTCACCAGCGGCGGGATTCGCGGTCCTCGGCGACCTCATGTTTTTCGACGATCCTGTGGAACTGGAAGCAGAGTACGCCGCCGCCGGTTACGACCCGCAGAACGATCACCCGGAGACGGCCACTGCCCTGGCGAAGATGCTGGAGGACCTGGGCTGCGTTGTACAAACGTATCCGGTCCATCCGCTCGCGGGAATCATTGTTGGGCAACGGCGCCAGTCCAATGCCGGAAGCAGCGGAAGGGCCACGAACGTCCGAACGAACTTGAAACACCCGACCCATCATGAGGAGATCTGATGCCATACGAATTCGGTATAAACCAGTGTTATTGCGTCGATCCAGCGTGGTTTTATTGCATGGCGACGGGAATGGGAAAACTGGACGCGGACTTTTTCCAGCAGGAAGTCGTCAACACGGGGATCACGCCGGATGAAACGGCGATTTCCCATCTCGTCAATCCGCTTCTGGCGCGAATCGGCTTTCCAGCTGACACGTTCACCATTTCTTTCCTTGATCCCTCGGTGATCGAATACAGCGGCTTCCCTCTCCAACACGGCCTATTTTACATCTTCTTCAATGATGACGCGATTCGTTCCATCGTCGATGGCTATCCCGACCGGGTGACATGCGAATTCACGGCAGCCACCAAGGAGCTATTGAAAGTTCTTCAAATCACCGGCGGGTTCGACCCGATTGTCATCGTTTACGTTGAGAAGGTTGAACCGGCAGAGAATGCAGAATGACTTCCCCAAGCACGGCTCACGGCGACTTCACAGGTTGTTCCGACGTCTTGGCTCCAATCGGCTTCAGATCGGCCAAATCCGCAACGATGATGCTCCGTCTCTCTTCATCAATAACGAGAGTCGAGATTCCTTCAAACTTCTTCACGACGTCGGCCAGATCCGACACCGGAGCGACAGTGATCATAACGAAGTAGTAGTGCCGGGGACCGAAGTCGCTGGACGACGCCAGAGTCTCGGGCGCGAACTTCCGAAGCTCCGTTACCATCGGATGCTTGTCGGGGGAGGGATGTAAGCCGGGCTCTTCCATCGATTCTTCGGGCGCCCAGATGACAACCACCTTGTCACGTCCGAACTTGTCGACGAGTCCCTGATACGGAGTCGCAGCATTGCGCACCTGCTGCAAAATGTACTGTTCGAATGCCTTGCTCCCGGGCCAGCCGTCAGCCGGCCGCTCTGAGCGCTCCGCAGCCGCATCAACCAGAATGGTGCGCTCCTTTGGATCGACGGAGAGCACTCGTCCGAAATCGATCCGATTCGCAGCGTCTTCAATGTCACGGATCGGGCTGACTCGAAAGTACGTGTCTCGCTGGTGATAGGCACCGTCAGACGTAAAGCTACTGTCGCCGGTGTCGGAATCCTTCAGGCTTTGGATCTTCTGCGAGAGTTCGCGGCGATGCGCGTCGTCGCGCACGCCGTCGATCACGAAACCCACGGCATTTGCATTCAAGCGCTGAGTGGCCGCATCCAGCTCCTTTGAGATCTTGCCCGGCAATTCCGCGACTGCTTCGTCGATTGCCTGGCGGACCGCAGGCGACGGATTGGTCGGGGGTGCGGGACTGCAGCCCAGGAGGGCACAAATCGAAAAGAGAACGGATGGGACTCGCCGAGAGAGCACGAAGTGGTGTCCTCCAGAAATGATTCGGCAGGTCATCATCGTACCTCGCCCGTCAGGCGACGGCAATGAATTGACTGACGAGCGAATCTTGCAATCCGCGTTCCGTCGGTCGTGGCGGGGATGACCCGGTTCACGAGCGGCAGGTGCGGGCGATCGTGGCCATGCTGGAGTTGAGGAAGCAGCGGAGCAACGCTTCTGACGAGAAGCGATATCGAATGCCGCGTCCTTCTTGGCTGCGAGCACAGAATTTGCAAAAGCGATACTCGGTCACGTCTTCGTGGCCCTCAATTGCGCACTGTTCATCGCGCGCTCCAGGTTCAACGCAAGTAATCGTTCGAGAATCTGGTCGTCGGTCAGGTCGGGGGGCCAGCCGTAGGCAGCGAAGACGGCTTCGTCGAGTTTGCGGTGGGCGATGTCGAGCCAGGTCGGCCGCTCGTTGTAGAGGTTCGTGAGCGTGCGCTTGGCCAACTGCTTGGCAGTGGCGGCGTCTTTGGGAACGACTCGCGGGTAACGGACGAGCCCAATTCCACGAGCGTCCGGGTTGGTGACGTAGCGTCGCCAAGGTCCGTCAGCCGATCCGGGGAATTCGAGGATTTCTTTGCGCGTCCATTCAGGCGGGTTTAGCCAACCGCTACGTAGGTGGTCGAGTTCGCCCGCTGCCTCGGCGATTGCTTCGCGCTGGTCTGCGGTTGATTCGGGAAAGGGAAATGTCTCGAAGCAAGTCGTCGGCGTGTACCGCGGCCGAGTTTCAAGCCGCGTCCCAAGCTTTAGTGCCCACGCCTCGTGCAGTCGGGAATGCAAGATCCCCAAAAAAAGGTCGTCTTCACGAGCGAAGGCAAATGTGGCGGAGTCCGGCTGCGTTGGCGACTTCAGCCAAACAAAGAGGCGATGTTTTGAAACACGGGTCGTGCTCAAAAATCGGCCAAGCGGCTCAAGTGCGACCCGCATTGCCGGTCGCGGCTCAACGTGTCGCCACCAAAAGCGACGATATGTCTCTCGCGCGTTGGTGTCGCGATCAGGTTTGACATTCTCCAGAACGAATTGAAATGGCGCTTCATATCGCGAAGCAGACTCTTCGCTCATCTCTGGTCCGAAGTCGATTATCCACATACCGCGAAGGCGATCGGTAAGGTCTCTCCCATTCACCCACGGAACAAGAACATCGGAATTTGGCCGGCCATGCGGATTTGGCGACCTGATGAACGCAAGCGCCTTCGGCTCCGCAATGTCAAAACTGCCGCCCTTCGTAGTTCCCATGAACGCGATGTCAGAATTGACTTGCAGCCGAACTGCCGAAGCTATATCGGTCTGCGACGACAAGTTTGCGAAAATCGACAGCACGTTTGCGCCGTCGAGCACCTTCGGGGTTTCGCGACCGCAATCGAATCCGACCATCGAAACATGCACGCTCGCGCCATCAAGTATCCAGTCCCGATCGCTCACCGCGAAGAAGATGTCACCCGATGCCTTGATTCGCTTCAATACCTCTCGATTTGCTCCACCGCGGATTCCCTGCGTTGCGAGTAGCCCAACTCGGGTTGCCCTCTCGCGTTCTATCGCCTGTCGTCCCTTCTCAAACCAATAGCAACAGAGGTCCGCCTCACGTGGCACGCGATCGTCCCAAACTTTGAACATTCCGTCCACGTAATCGTCGCCGAGATTCGCTCGAAGCAGTTTGCCTCCCAGAAACGGCGGATTGCCCACGATGAAATCCGCTTCCGGCCACTCCGGTTCGGATGGGTGCTGCGGGTCGCTCAGGTCGAGGATCGCATCCATGCAGCAGATGCTTTCGATCGGATCGAGCACAGGATTCCGCGGCGGATTAAATCCGTTGTGGTGCATCCACTGGATGTAGCCGATCCAGATGACGACCTGCGCCAGTTCCTGGGCGTAGGGGTTGATCTCGATTCCGGCAAGCTGCGTCGGCCGGACCTGCGGCAACTGTGTCAGCCCGTGCGACGCGCCGTAGGCGATGACCTCCTTTTCCAGATCGAGCAGTAGATTGATGGCGACATACAGAAAGTTTCCCGAGCCGCACGCCGGGTCGAGAATACGCACGTGCGCCAGACGTTGGACGAAATCGCTCACCAGCTTGTCGAACGCGGCCCGCGGTTTCGATGCCTTGCGGCGACCGCCGGGTTTCGCGTCCTTTCGCGATTCCTCCTGAATCTTCGGCCACAGCGCATCGCACTTTTCGCGCACGTCGGCCCATTCGCGGCGCAGTGGGGCCATGACAACCGGTTCCAACAACGTCAGGATGTCTTCCCGGCTGGTGTAGTGCGCCCCGATCTGCGAGCGCTTCGCCGGGTCTAGTGTCCGCTCGAACAGTGTGCCAAAGATCGACGGCTCTACATCGGCCCAGTTGTGGATACTGGCGTCGGACAGGTGTTGAATCTCGGAAATCGTCGGCACGATCACGTCGGCGTCGGCGAACAGGCCCCCATTGAAGTGCAGCACCGTCTCTGCGCCGAAGTCCCCGCCGGTGGCCATCGCCGTGAAGAGCGCGGTCAATTGGTTCGCCAGCCGGGGCGGATCGTTCTTTGAGTTCGCCAGGATTCGCGAGAACAGTTTTTCGGGCAAGAGCCCGATGTCTTCGGCGAACATGCAGAACATCAGCTTCATCAGGAAATGCGCCGCGCGCGGTGCCGGAATCTTGCGGACGTACATGCTGTCGGCAATCTGCCCGATCCGCTCGGCAGCTTCGCGTGTGATGAGCTCGGCAGTTTTTCCAGGTTTGAGCGAATCGGGGTCCGTGAAAACGCGCCGCAACACGTCCAGGTTGGCCGGTTCCGCCAGTCCGGCGAGGTCGAATGCGTAGACCTTTTTGACGGTCCCGGTGAAATTCGTATGAATCTCGAACCGGTCGAGGTCGCAGACGACCAACAGCGGCGGATTTTCGAGTGCCTCACGGTATTGGAGGAGCTGCCGGTACGCCGCGACGAGGTCTTTGTGCTTGCCC
>JACQFH010000595.1 GCA_016200145.1 Planctomycetia bacterium
CGGAACGGGCGCCGCGGTCGAACAGAAGTATACCTGGGACCCGGAGGGGGTCGAAGACTTTTCGCTCACTGAGTGCCACGGGCAGACCGTGACAAAGGCTGACCTCCTGGGCAAGCCCTGGGTTGCGTGTTTCATTTTCACCCGCTGTGCCGGAGCCAATTTCTGTCCGCGCGTCAGCGAGCAGATGAGGTTGCTGCAGGACCGGCTGCAGGGAGTTGATGTACGGCTGGTCACGATCACCGTCGACCCCGACCGCGATACTCCTGAAGACCTGCTCCGCTATGCCGAGCATTTGCGGGCCGATCCGCAGAAGTGGTGGTTTCTGACGGGCGACAAGCAGGTCATCTATCGCCTGATCCGCCGCAGTTTTCGCATGCTGGTGGGAGAAGCCCGCGATCCCATTCCCGGATTCGAAATTGAGCACAGCCTGGAGCTGATGCACGTCGACGCCAAAGGGGTCGTGAGAGGCCGCTATAACGCGCAGGACGACGTCGCGATGGCGAAATTGCGCCGCGTACTGCGGGGCAAGACCGACCCCGGCGACGAAGCCCTGATCAAGGAAGGGGACGAGAACGAACGCCGGCAGGCCGAATTCCAGCGCCAGGCCGAAGCCGAAGCGGCGCAAAAGGCCGACGCGGAAGCCGCCGCCGAGGCCCTGGCAGAGGTCCCCGGATGGGTCCTGCGACTGCCCCTCGTGAACGCGCTGCTGAACGGCCTGGCGACGGTCCTGCTGCTCGCTGGCTTCGCATTCATCAAATCAGGCAAACCGGTCGCGCACAAACGGACGATGCTCGCCGCGTTTGCCGCATCAGCCGTCTTTCTGGCATGTTATCTCGCCTACCACTATCTGCTCGGACACTACACCGGGAGTTCTTCGCGGAAATTCCACGGCACAGGACCGATTCGGCCGGTCTATTACGCGATTCTCGTGTCGCACGTGTTGCTGGCGGCGGCGGTTGCCGTGCTCGCCCCGACCGTGCTCTATCGCGCGCTGAAAGGCCAGATCGACCAGCACAAGCGTCTCGCGCGGGTGACGTATCCGATCTGGCTTTACGTGTCTGTAACGGGGGTTATAATCTACTTCATTCTGTACCACTGGCCGGTTTAGAGAATCTCGATGCAACGGACTTTGAGGCGTATTTTGCGATTGTGCGCAGTCCTGTGCGGCGTCGTGCTGTGTGCTTCGGTCGCGCAGGCCTGTCCGATGTGCAACCAGTCGATCGCCGACGACAACCTGCTGCCCCACGCGTTCATGTACAGCATCCTGTTCATGCTGGGGATGCCCGCCGTCGTCCTGGGCGGACTGGGCACGATGATCTACGTCAAGTTCCGCCGGTTCAACGCGCTGCAGCCGATTCGCGTGGCCGGCGAAAACCTCGTGGCGCTTCCTTCGGCGCTGGCCGAGTCGGGCCTGCGCGAACTGGCCAGCGGTACGTAGTGGCGCGATTATGCCCGGCTCGCGGGGACTCGTGATTCGGTCCCCGCACGATTGCCCACGAGAGGCGGATTGAAGCCGATCCGTTGAGACGACTTCTCGGCATCGTGTCCCTTCTGAAAAGCGGTCCACGCGCCGTGCCAGTCCCAGCTACCGCGCTCAAGATGCCGCAGCACGAGGAGCTTTTTGACTTCGTCCATTTCGGCAAAGCTCATTCCATCGGTCGCCATCACAACCTCATGGATGTCGATCGCCGCGACCAGCTCAGGATGCCAGCGCTCGCTGACGAGCTTTCGCCGCAGCTCATCGTCGGGACGCGCAAAATGCAGGTACAGGTCAATTCGTCCCGGCCGGCGGAATGCGGGGTTGATCTCGGCGACGCGTGCGTTCGAAGTGAACAGGTACACCACTCCTTCGCGCGGATGCACTCCGTCGAGCTCGGTCAGAAACGTGGCGCGGTCGGCATCGTTGCCGTCGCGGTTGAGCAGCGCCGAGTCGAGGTCGTCGAAAAGAATGAATCCGGGCCCGTCGAGCTCGAACAGTTCACGCACTTCGCCAGATTCGCTGGCGCTCGAATACTCCTGCGACGAGACTGAGCGCCAGCGGAGCCCGCGGCGATGACATTCTGACAACAGCCAGCGGCATGCCATCGTCTTGCCGTTGCCGGGCGTGCCCAGCAACAGAATTCCCCGTTTCTGAGGGATGCCGAATGATTGTAATTTCTGCCTGCCGTGACGCAGGAACCCGATCGTTTCCTGCCACAGCCGCGTGCGTTCTTCCTCGCGCATCACCGGGGGTGCAACGTCCAGCGAACGCCGCTCGAGTCGCCGCAGAAAGCGATACAGCCGGCGGTGATGTTCCACCGGGACGGCCCAGAATTCGTACCAGCGCCAGAGGCGCAGCTCCGGGCAGGGGGCCACGATTTTTGCCAGCGAGAGAACCCGGCCGTCGATCTCCAGCCGATAGCGTTCCACCCCGAATTCGAGGTACTGTCCTTTCGGGCCCGAAGAAAACGAAAGCCGCGGATATTCGGAATCGAATCCGGCGCGCTGTTCCAGCCGGAGGTGCCTGCGCAGCAGATTCTCGACGTCCCAGTCCATTCCGACGGCGCGGACTGCGGTGCCCAGGAGCAGCGCTCCCTGCCGTAGGCATTCTGTGTGATCGCGCTTGAGCTGAGAAAGTTTCATTCCGTGGCAGACACGCACCGTCTTGCGCAGGTTCGCGCCGCGTGGAACAGGTCTCTGACCTGCTCGTGCTTCTCGTCGCTGCAGGAATCCGGTTCACGGCGTCGCCGTCGCAGATTACCAAGACTGTTTTGTCCGATGATCCGCGGCCCCGATCGACAGCAGGTCAGAGACCTGCCCCACGGGGGCTTATTCCCCTTCGTACGAAACGAGCGCGTGCACGTCGTATCCCGTCAGGCGGCTGCGTCCCTTGAGGCCAGCCAGCTCGATCATGAACGCGCAGCCGACCACCTTTCCACCCAGCCGTTCGACGAGCTGGCACGTCGCGCGACAGGTACCGCCGGTCGCGAGCAGGTCGTCGACGATCAGGCAGCGTTCCCCCGCCTTGATGGCGTCTTTATGAATCTCGATGCAGTCGGTGCCGTATTCGAGCTGGTATTCCTGCCGCTCGACGTGCCAGGGAAGCTTGCCTTTCTTGCGGGCCATCACCATGCCGCAGTTGAGGTGGTGGGCCAGTGCACCGCCGGCCACGAATCCGCGCGATTCGATGGCCACAACCTTGTCGATCGGCGAATAGCGATAATGGGTTACGAATTCGTCGATCGCCCGTTTGAAGCCCCACGGGTCCTGGAGCAGCGTGGTAATGTCGCGAAACTGGATCCCGGGTTTCGGAAAATCGGGGATCGTGCGGATCAGTTGTTTGAGCGGTTCCATGGCACGGGCCTTTGGCTGGGAGCGGGAAATCCGGCGGGATCGTAGTAAAAAACGTCGCGCCAATCAACGCGACAATTGTCTGATTGCTGGAGTTCAGGCTTCAGCCTGCGCAACTGGATGCCATTCACACAATTGCATCCGGTGTACGCTGCCTTCGCCGTCCACAGATGCAACTGTGCGGTCGACGCGGCAAGAGCGCAGGCTGAAGCCTGAACTCCAGCGAAGACGGCAGTGCTACGAGCGGGCCCGCCGCGCACGCTGATTCGACAGCCGATACACGTACGCCAGAATTTCGGCGACGCCTTCGTACAGATCAGCAGGGATCGCCTGCCCCACTTTGACGAGGCGGTACAGCGCTTGCGCAAGCGGTTTCTTTTCGATAATCGGGATGCCGTGTTCCGCGGCGACGCGGCGGATCTGCGCCGCCAGCAGGTCTTTTCCCTTGGCGATGACCACGGGCGCGTCCATCTTCTTTGGGTCGTATTTGATGGCGATCGCCAGTTCGGTGGGATTGGTGATGACGACGTCGGCATTGCGGGCCTGCTGCACCTGTCGCGCGCTCACCAGCTTGCGGTGTGATTCGCGGCGCCGCTGGCGGATGTGCGGGTCCCCTTCCATGTGCCGCATTTCATCCCGGATTTCCTGCTTGGTCATCTTGATGTCCTGCTCGAATCTCCAGAGCTGAAATCCGTAATCGAGCACGGCCAGCCCGACGAGCCCCAGCGACATCTGAAACGCGAGCGCAGCCAGCCAGCCCCCAAGCTGCCGGCAAAAGCTGGCCGTATCGGTGTCGACTCCGTGCAGAAATTCCGGAATCCGCGCGGCGATGAAACCCACCACGATGGCCGTCGATACGACGAGTTTTAATAATCCCCCCGCCATTCGCACCGTGCTCTGCAGCGAAAGCAGCCGCCGCGCGCCCGCGAGCGGATTGATCCGCTCGAAATTAGGGCTTAAGGGCTCGGTCGTCAGTACGAAGCCGACCTGCGCCGAGTTCACCGCGACCGCCGAGACCATAATCAGCGCCAGTCCCGGCAGCAGTGCACTGGCGACCGGCCGCGACAGCGTCAACAGCTCGTTCATCAGTCGCGGCGTGTCGAGCTCGATCCAGGCCGGGGCCGAAAGCGACCGGTGCAATACGTCGTGCAACGACGAGGCCACGTCGCCGCCGAAGAAATTGAGCACGGCCGCAGCCGTGAGAACCGAAGCGGCGACGTTCAGATCGACGCTGCGAGCGACGTTGCCGCGCTCGCGCACCTCTTCCCGCCGGCGCTCGGTCGGTAGTTCTGTCTTGTCGCCTGTGTCCTGGTCTTCAGCCATAGGGCACTAACCGGCCCCTCCCGTCAGCACCTGCCGAAGCTGTTCGATTCCGGCGGGCAGAACCCGCGCCAGCGCCTCAGCCACCGCCGGCACGATCAACCCCAGCAGAAAGAGCCCCACCAGCGTACGCACCGGGAACCCGACCACCAGCACGTTAAGCTGCGGAATCGTGTGCCCCAGGAATCCCATCGCCAGCCCCACGAGCGCCATGGTCGCCATCACGGGGGCCGAAACCTGCACAGCCAGCGCGAGCGACTGGTGCACAAATTCGCTGAGCAGCTCGATCAGCCCCGCCGAAACCCAGGCGTAGCCGACCGGCATCGTCTGAAACGTGTCGACGAGCGTAGAGATCATCAGTTTGTGGCCTCCCGCGATGAGGAATACGGCGAGCGCCAGCTGGTGCAGCGCCTCTCCCGAAAGCGATGAATCAGTCTGGAACTCGGGGTTGAACACGCTTCCCAGCGACGTGCCGATCTGCGCGTCGATCAGGCTGCCTGCGAGCTGCAGGCCCGACACGATCGTCGACACCCCCAGGCCCAGCGCGATTCCCAGCGCGAACTCCACGAGCATCAGCCAGGCCAGCTCGATCAGCGACTGGGGCGCCGGCAGGGTCAGAAAAAAATCGTCAACCTTCAGACCGCGGCCGGGTTCGGTGTTCGACCTCTCGATCAGCCGGGCGACCGGCGCGGCAAGCGAATGTGGAACTTCCTCGACGGTCAGTTCGCCGTCGTGGTTCCGGTCGAGCGATCGAAACGTCTGCTCGCGGCTCGTGCCGACCAGCGTCGGCGTGATGACAAGCGAAATGGCCAGGACGAGGAACACGCGAATCCGCACAGGGATTCCAGGGTGCCCGAAGACCGGCCCCAGCACGACCAGGCCCGTCATCCGCGTCACGACGAGCACGAACGCGAGAAATGTGCTCGTGGCGCCTTGCAGCAATTGCGATAGGTCGGGCGCCTGAAACGCGTCGAGCGACAAATTGGAAATCAGCGCGTCCATGCCCCGTCCGCGGCTTAGATCGTGGATGGAATCTCGTGAAACAGCGTGACGGTGTAGTCTACGATGCGCTGAATCACCCACGGCAGGACGATCAGCATCGTCACCGTCATCAGGATGATTTTGGGGACCATGTTCAGCGTCTGCTCCTGAACCTGCGTGACTGCCTGCAGAATGCTGATGGCCAGCCCCACGATCATCGAGACGACCAGCACCGGCGCGCCGACAAGCAACGCCACCCAGGTCGCTTCGCGGACCAGTTCGATCGCGGATTCAAGATTCATGGAACAAGTCGACTCGTATTGAGAATTCCGCTCTGCGAACCGGGGGACGGGCACCGATTCGATGAGAATTGGTCGTCCCCGGGTGCATCCGCCGCGCGCTCCGGTCCCCTCTGGCGACGCCGTTTCACGCGCTCGACCGCACGCTTTCCAGCAGCATGCCCACTACCAGCACCCAGCCGTCGATCAGCACAAACAACAGCAGTTTGAAAGGAAATGACACGAGCGTCGGCGGCAGCATCATCATCCCCATGCTCATCAGGACGGTCGACACCACCATGTCAATCACCAGAAATGGCAGGAAAATCTGGAATCCGATGATGAACGCCACCTTGAGCTCGCTGAGGATGTAGGCCGAGGCGAGCGCCGGCAGCGGAACATCTTTGTAGCGGAGGTTCGCATACCGTACCTCGCGAGCCTCGCCGTCGGCTTCCGGCAACTGGTAGTCGAGAAACAGCCACAACGCGTCTTCGTTCCCGGCCTTTTCGATCTGTTCGAACATGAACTGGCGGATCGGCCGCGCGGTGTTGGTGAACGTCTGCGCCAGCGTGGGGGTCGCCTCATCGGACGCAGGGTTTGTGTACGGCCTGATTCCCTCGTCATAGCTGGCCTGCCAGACAGGCGACATCACGAGAAACGTCAGGAACAGGCACAACGCGATGAGCACCTGGTTGGGGGGCAACTGCTGCGTCCCCATCGCCTGCCTGAGCAGGCTGATGACGATAATGAACCTGATGAAACAGGTCGTCATGATCAGAATCGACGGGGCCAGGCTCAGCACCGTCAGCACGACCATCAGGTTAATCGTCGAGCTGAGGCCCCCCGGAGAGACCACTGATTCGGGCCGGAATCCGCCCGGCAGCTCGATCCCTTCGTCGGCCGCCGGTTCGCCATCATCGACAGCCTGCCGCACGCGGCCCGGCCCCGCGCTGCGCGACGGCGATCGTAATTCCTTTGAGGTGTTGGGCGCCGCCGAGCTCTGAGGCGTCTTGCCGGCGCCTTTGGTCCGAATCGTCCCTTCGGCCAGCAACCCCCGGGCGCAGAACGCCAGGCAACTGACAGCCAGGCCCATCCAGACGATCGCGGAAACCCGTCTCTTCGGTCGCAAAATGTGGCGTTTGTTGGAATTCATCCGGCCGCCTCCCCGTGCGAAGCGCCCGGATTGCCGCTGAATCCATCTCGCTGCGGTTTTTGCAGCTTGGACTGCAAGCGCACGACGGCTGGATCGGGCTCCTGCTCGGTCGCGTCGCCGGGCACGACTGCCGGCTCGCCTTCCGGGCCTGGGTCGGGCGTTTCCGTTCCCTGAAACTTGCGAAACAGTTGATTGAACGACTCGGCAACCGAAGCCGGTTCGCCGGGTTTGCACAATCCAGCCAGATAGTCCACCTCGACCGGATCGGAAATCTCGCCAAGCGAAGTCAAACCGGCCTGCGACGACCCCAGGATCAGCAGCCTCGAACCGCAGCGCACCAGGTGCACCGAGTTCCGGTAGTCGAGTGCTTTCCGCCCCAGCAGTTGCACGACTTCCACCGGCAGCGAGCGTTGCGCCGCGGGCAGGCTCTTCTTCAAGACCCGCGCCGTCAGGTACACAAGCGCCAGAACGGCTGTCAGGCTTCCCAGCGTCGTCCACCAGCCGGTCCTGGCGCCGCCCGCCGGCTTGCCGGTCTCGGCCGCCCTGCTCCCCGTGCGGGGCGACTTGCCCGCGGCGGGGGCTGGAATCAACCGCGAATCATCGAACGTCCCGCCGGCGCAAATTGTGCCGTACAAAAGCAACCACACGGCCATTGCTGTCGCGACTCGTCGCATGAAGGCGTTCCATCCGGTGATCTACACCAATGTCGGAGCCAGGATCTCGGCCACGCGCACACAGAAGTTGTCGTTGAGCACCAGGACTTCGCCCCGCGCCACGAGCCGGCCGTTCACGAGAATATCGACCGGGTCGCCCGCCAGTTTGTCGAGCGCCACAACCGAGCCTTCGCGCAGCTTGAGAACTTCCTCGATCAGCAGTTCCGTCCGTCCCAGCTCGATCCGCAGATCGAGCTCGACGTCTTTGAGATTGCCGAGGGCCGCCGGCACTTCGGCCGCCGGCCCCTGGTCGAACGGCTGGAATGCGAACGCCTGGGGCGCGGCATTCCGGTCGACGTGGGCCCCCACGTAACCGGTCTGCGGATCGACTGCGGCTGCCAGTTGCTCGGCGGCCTGTTCGAGCAGCGCCTCGGGGTCGCCCGCCGTCGTGGCGCGGCTGTGCTGCCGCAACAGGGAATCGATATCTCCGGGAGACATGCCCTGCCCGGAGGATGCGCCGGCCGGTTTGGCCGCGCCAGCGGTGCCCGAGGCGGGGGGCGGAGTCGCGGTGGGAAACCCGCCCGCCCCGGCCGAGTTCAGCAGCGCTTCGATCTCGGCCGGATCCAGAATGTCGTCGTTTTCGTTGGCCACGGGTCCCCGGCGGCTGACGGCCGCTGCTTATTGCTCCATGACGCGCATGTCGGTGATGATCACTTCCACCACGTAAGACTTGCGGAGCAGGCGATTGATGTCTTCTTTGATCAGACGCTTGATCGTCCCCAGGTTCGGGTCGTTGAGCTCGTCGAGGTTGGAGCTGCGGACGATTTTGTTGACTTTCTCGCGAACCCGCATCTGGTGAATCTTGAGCTGTGATTCAAGGCTCGAGGCCATCTTCGACGTGGCCACCGCCGACAGCTTGAAATCGACGTGAATGATGATCCCCGGAACGGCGGTCGAGTTCGAAAAGCTGTAGTCGCCCAAGGTGACTTCGGCGAATTCGCCTTCAGCCGCCTCCCCCTCGCCGGCCCCGTGGTGTCCGTCTGAGGCGTGGTCTTTCGAATCGGATTTGTGTTCGCCGCCCGATGATTTGTTCCCGGGCAGCAGCATGAACGTCACGACGATCTGCACCACGATGACCAGCGTGACGATGCCGGCGATCAGCAGGATCTTCACCGATTTTTTCTTGCCGTGCGCAGGCGCATCGTGCGCAGCGGCCTCGGCGGGTTTTGGCTGTTCGGCGACTTCGGCGGCCATACGATCATCCTCCCTGACGATTTTCGCGACCGACTTCCCGGCCGGCTCAGCGGCGGCATGGTGCAGAAAATTGGCGGCAGCTATATACGAATCTGCGGAAGATTCGTCAATCCGATAATCTGGGCGGGACAAGCCGCGATTTGCCCTAGAATTCCCTGACTGCCCCAGATCAATCCGTGGCTTCGATTTTGGGTTTCAGCTCGACGATTTCGCCCGAAGGGAGCGTAAATCGGACCCAGATAATCTGTTCATCCCCCGCGTCGTCGTTCATGTACTTGACAGTCACGCGCCCATTCCATTTTGTGCCCTCGACGTCAAAGACCAGCACGTCTTCGTCGGCGACGAAACTGGCCCCGTACACCATCTGGGATTTCTTGACCTGACCGACATGGGCCGTAAAGCGCGGGTCAGATTCCACCTTCTGCCAGACGCTTTCCGACAGGGCGCCCATGCCGAATCGGAAAAGTCCGCCGCAGCAGACGAGCAGCAGCGCGCCGCCTCCGGCGACACCGCACGCCAGCAGGACGGGAATCAGCCAACTCCTTTTCCTGGGTGGCAGACCGGCCGGTCGCTCATCGATTCGATCGTCATCGACCCAGAATTCCGCCATGACGAATCCCCCCCAGTCGTGAATCCTGATTTTATTCAACCGGTCGACGTGGAACCGCCGTCGAGCAGCTCGGCCAGATCGGCGACGCACGTGTCGATCGAAATCACGGCCTGCTGAAAGTTGGTGTGGCTCGAGGCCAGCGGGGCGTCGTGACGAAATTTATCCGCGGCTGCGCGAAGCTTGCCGATCTTCTTGCGCAGAGTATGCAGGTACGCCGCGGGGTCTCCCGCATGGGCTTCGAGAGCCCGCGATACGTCGAACACCGTGCGCACGATTTCCATCAATTCCGGAAATTCTTCTGCCTCAGGAGCGTGTTTGATGAACGTGCGCACCATCCAGGCATGCGCCATCACGGCCTGGCAGCGGGAGACAGTCTGTTCGGGGGTCGGCGACATGCGTTGGAGTTGGAGTTCAGGCTTTAGCCTGCGCTCTTGCCGGATCGATCTCGATATTGCACGCGCGAATCGCCGAGTCAGCTCCCAACGGTTGCAATTCTGCGATTCACACCTGAATTGCGCAGGCTAAAGCCTGAACTCCAGCTACCGCTTTTCGATTGCCAGATAGGCGCGCTCGGCCGGGCCGGTGTAATTGCTCGACGGGCGGATGATCTTGTTGTCGTCCCACTGTTCGAGCACGTGGGCGCACCACCCGGCGATGCGACTGGCGGCGAAGATGCACGTGAACAGCTCCCCCGGAATTCCCATGTAGTGCTGCAGGCTGGCCGAGTAGAAATCGACGTTGCAGTTCTTGCGGATCTCTTCTTTCACCACCCGTTCCAGCTCGACCGAGATTTCGTACCACTGGGGTTTCCCCTGTTCGAGCCCCAGCCGGCGGGACAGCTCTTTCAGGTGGCCCGCGCGAGGGTCTTCGACCTGATACACGGCATGTCCGAACCCCATGAAGTTGCCTTTGGTCGCGCGAACTCTTTCCACGTATGGCCCCACGTTGCTCACGTCGCCGATCTCAATCAGCGACTTCAACACCTCGGTGTTGGCCCCGCCGTGCAGCGGGCCCTTCAGCGCGCCGATCGCGCCCGCGATCACCGAGTACCAGTCAGACAGCGTGGCGCTGATGACCCGCGCCGCGAACGTGCTGGCATTGAACCCATGCTCGGCGTGCAGAATCAGGATCAGGTCCATCGCCCGCGTTTCGTCGGCGGTCGGGACCCGGCCGTTGAGCAAGTACATGAAGTTGCCCGAATGGCTCAGATCGAGCTTCGGTTCGAGCGGCTCTTGTCCCTGCCTGAGACGGTGGATCGCCGCGACCAGAGTCGACATCGTGCCGATCAACTTCAGCGCCGTCCTGGATTGCGCTTCGGCCGACGTCTCTTCCGCCTGCGGGTCGTACAAACCCGCCACCGACACGGCCGATCGCAGGGCCGACATCGGAAGCATGTCCCGCGGCAGCGATTTGAGAAACGACACAACCTCGGGAGCAATCCGGCGGTATTCGGCCAGCTCCGACCGGAATTCTTCGAGCTGGAAGGCGCTCGGCAGATCTCCCTTCAGCAGCAGGTAACAGACTTCCTCGAACGTGCTGTGCTCGGCCAGGTCGTGGATGTTGTAGCCGCGGTAAATCAGGCGGCCTTCCTGCCCGTCGACCAGGCAGATTGCGCTGTCGGCCGCGATCACCCCTTTGAGCCCTTTGACGGCGGCCTGGGGCGCCGGAGTCTCCTTCGCAACAACCGTTGTCATGACGTCTGGTCCTGAATGAAATTCATCGTGATCAGGGCGCAGTCTGCCCGAAATATCGACGTCGGAAGCACTGCGCGGCACAGTTGTCAGTATATCAGGCAGGGCGTTCGATTCAACGAACCCCCGACCTCCGCTACAATCCGGGCATGCCACTGTTTCCCATTAAGCGCAGCCAGCTTTCACCGGGCGAAGTGCTGTGCTCGCATTGCACGGCACTCTGCTGCCGGTATTTTTCCGTCCCCATCGAGACGCCGACGAATCGCAAAGACTTCGACAACCTGCGGTGGTTCATGCTTCACGGGCACGTCACCGTCTACGTCGAAGACGGAACGTGGTACCTGTGCGTCTACAGCGACTGCCGGCACCTGCTTCCCGACAATCGCTGCGGCATTTATGACGATCGCCCGCAGATCTGCCGCGAGTACAGCACGTCGAAATGCGAATACGACGACCCCGGATTACACGAACGGCTGTTCGAAACGCCCGAACAGATCGCGGAATACGCCGAGGCGATCTTCCCGCCGAAACGCACGCAGAAACGTCCTGAAGTGCGTCGGATCAGCTTGCCGATCGTGTCGTAAACCGAACTCGCCGCAGCGACGCCGTGTCGTTCCGGTCACGATAATCAAGGAGAGCACGTGTCCGGCGGATTGATCAAACCACAGACCCTCAAGGGCTTTCGCGACTACCTGCCGTCCCTGGCCCTGGCGCGCGAGCGGATCCTCGAAACCGCCCGGCAGGTTTACCGGAGCTATGGATTTTCCCCCATCGACACGCCGGCCCTGGAATACGCCGAAATCCTGCTCGGCAAAGGCGGGACGGAATCCGACAAGCAGTTGTTCCGCTTTACCGATCAGGGAGACCGCGACGTCGCGATGCGGTTCGACCTCACCGTCCCGTTCGCCCGCTTTGCCGCGCAGCACCTCAACGAGATCGGCGTCCCGTTCAAGCGGTATCATCAGGGAACGGTGTGGCGCGGCGAGAACACGCAGCGCGGCCGCTACCGCGAATTCATGCAGAGCGACTTCGATACGATCGGCACCGAATCGAACGCCGCCGACATCGAAACACTGCTCGTCATTCACGATCTTTTCGTCGCACTGGGCTTCGAACGATTCTCGATCCGCGTCAACAATCGGCTCGTGCTCAATGGTCTTCTCGAAAAGGTGGGGCTTGCCGACAAAACGGCGGGAGTCCTGCGCGCACTCGACAAGCTGCACAAGATCGGCCGCGACGGGGTCATCGCCGAGATGGCCGGTCTCGTCGGCGCGACGGCCGACCAGGCGGCGCGCGTGCTGGAACTGGCCGCGCTTACGGGAAGTTCAGCCGAAATCCTGAAGCAGCTCGAATCGCTGCTCGCCGGGAACGCCGTGGGGGAAGAGGGGATTTCGCGGCTCCGCGAACTGTTCGCGTCGGCCGGCGCCGCCGGGATTGCCGTCGAACGAGTCGTGCTCGACGTCTCGATCGCCCGCGGTCTCGATTATTACACGGGGACGATTTACGAAACGTTCCTGACCGACGACCAGGCGATCGGCAGCGTCTGTTCGGGGGGGCGATATGACAACCTCGCGGGGCTGTTTACGAACCAGAAACTCCCCGGGGTGGGCGCCAGCCTGGGGGTCGATCGGCTGCTGGCTGCGATGGAGAACCAGGGACAGATCGGGGCCGCCTCGACGCCGGCCCCCGTGCTGGTCCTGCTGTTCGACGAGCAGTTTCTCGGGCACTACCTGCGGATCGGCCGCGTGCTGCGAAGCGCGGGGATCAACGCCGAAGTTTTCCCCG
>JACQFH010000613.1 GCA_016200145.1 Planctomycetia bacterium
CGTTCCCGTCAAACTTGGAATGCGTCGCGCTACCGCGCCCGAGCAAGTTCCAAGAACTTCTCAAACCGCGCCCGCATCTCGACGAGGCTGTCTCCTCCGAACTTGTCGATGAACGCCTGGGCAACGGTGAACGCCACGACGTTTTCGACGATCACGATGCACGCCGCCAGGGCACACACGTCGCTGCGTTCGTAGGCGGCGCTTTCCGCTTCTTTCGTTGTCAGGTTGATCGAGGCGAGCGGGCGGCGCAGCGTGCTGATGGGTTTCATGGCCGCCCGTACCACGATCGGCTGGCCGTTCGTCATGCCCGCTTCCAGCCCGCCGGCGTTGTTCGTCTTGCGCACATATCCCAGTGACGGCCCCTCTTTGGCCGCCGAGTCGTACCCGATTTCATCGTGTACCTGAGATCCAGGCTTCCCCGCGGCCCTGAAGCCCATCCCGATTTCGACTCCCTTGATCGCCTGCACGCTCATCACGGCTTGCGCCAGAAGGCCGTCGAGCTTGCGGTCCCACTGGGCGTGCGATCCCAAACCGAACGGCGGGTCGAACACCTGCACCTCGACGATTCCCCCCAGGGTGTCGCCGTCGGATGTCGCCTGGTCGACGCGCGCGACGATCTGCCGGTCGGCTTCGGGATTAAGCGTGTACATGGGGCTCGCGTCGCGCAGCGCAATCAACTCAGGCAGGCTCGCTGAACGCGGTTCGGCCGTAATCTGTTCGAGAGCGACGACGTATCCGAACACCGACATTCCGAATTCGCCCAAGAGCTGTTTGGCGAGCGCCCCCGCGGCGACGCGGGCGGCAGTCTCGCGGGCGCTGGCCCGTTCGAGCACGCCGCGAATCGACCCCAGGTATTTGACGGCGCCGGTCAGGTCGCCGTGGCCGGGACGGGGCCGCTCCACGTCTTTGAGCCGTTCGAGTTTCGAATCGTGATTGGCAACGGCCAGCGTGACGGGGCTGCCGAGGGTCGTTTCCTGCCAGACACCGGTGAGCACCTCGACCGTATCTGTTTCGAGCTTCTGCCTTCCCCCGCGGCCGTACCCCCCCTGCCGGCGCTCGAGCTCGCGGTTGATCTGGGCGGCATCGATCTTGAGGCCGGCTGGAAAACCGTCCACGACGGCCAGCAGCATCTTGCCGTGAGATTCACCCGCAGTCAGAAGTCGAAGCATGGGAGGTCAAGGGGTCGGGACAGGGAAAACTCTACCGTAACACAAGTTCCCGGCCGGCTGTAGAGATCGTCTCCCTTTCCAAAGCATGACCCGGTCTGAGTTTCGCGTCCCCCTCTCCCCTTGCGGGAGAGGGGTTAGGGGTGAGGGGGACGTTGATGCGGGCACGCAGTCCGGTTGGAGCGATTGTATCGGTTGCGCCGATTAGCGCCGCCGCAGGGGAGCGGGCGTTCCGATACGACCGAAATTTTAGGTGTGATCCCAAGGGAACGAAGTCGAATTGTCACTTAGATGATGACCATCGTGTGCAAACGGCCCGATAGAAAAACTAAGACGTTTTCCTCGTTCAACCTCTGACCGATTTGAATCACCTGCAAGAGGATTCCGGGATGCGCACTCGCTGGTTCGCACTCGTTTTGAGTTTCAGCCTGCTGTCAGGATTGACGGCACGAATCGCGGTCGCAGAACTCACTGCGGCCTCGGTCTGGGGGCACGACTTTGCCGCGGCTGAAGCCGAAGCTACGCGGCTGAAGCGCCCGCTGGTCATTCATTTTGGTGCGACGTATTGCCCGCCGTGCAGGAGGATGGAGAAGGAAGTGCTCCACACTCCGCAAGTACTGAAGACGCTCGACGCTGGCTTCGTGGCCGTAAAAGTCGACCTCCCGTCGAATCCGGCCCTCCAGAAGCGATTCAACGTCCAGAGCATGCCGACCGACGTGATTCTGAGTCCCGACGGTCGGGTCCTGGCCCGGGCTGAGGGCTATGACGGGGCAGCAGCAACAAAACAAAAATACGTGAACAACCTGACGAAGATTGACAACCAGTATGCCGCCGCAGGCACGCGACTGCCCCGCACGGCTGCCGGCGCGGTGGACCAGAAACTGCCGTCGATACCGGCCATTCCCGACCGGGCTCTGGCTGGCAATGACAAACTCGTGCCGCAGCCAACCGAACCCCGGAAGGTCGACGTTCCGGGCGACAGCGTCCCCGGTGTCACGCCGCCCGCCGACGGCGAAATTGATCGCACCGTACCCCCGGAGTTTCCCGAAATCATTGTGGCCATGGACGGCTACTGCCCGGTGACGCTGCGGACCTCCCGCACGTGGAAGACCGGCAATAAAGACTTTGCGACGGAATACGACGGCCAGGTCTTCTATTTCACGGCCGCCGAAAAGATGCAGGAATTCAAAGCCAATCCGGAGCGATTCGCTCCTCGGCTGCTCGGCTGCGACCCTGTGGTGCTTGCTGAAAGCGATCTGGCCATCCGCGGCAGCACGAAATTTGGCGCGTATTACGAAGGGTCGCTGTTCCTGTTCCAGACCGCCGAATCGCGAGCCCGGTTCAAGAAGACTCCCCAGCGGTACTCGCAGCTCAAGCACGTCCTGAGGCCCGAAGACGTCAAGCGCGTCGCCAGCAATTCCGACAAGTAGGCCCCGGAAATTCGGAGTGCGGAATACGCGCTGGCGCGTGCTCCAGGTTCCGTTTGCCATTCCGAATTCCGCACTCCGCATTTGAATCACGGCTGCCGCGAACGCACCTCGCGAAGCCGACCGCGGTACTTCTCGTAGAGCCGAGTGTGGCGGCTCTCCGGCGCGAATGGCCGGCCCGCCACGAAGATCGCCTTGTACTGCGTCGACTGCTGCAACGGAGAGCCGTCGCAGATCAGGATGTTGGCGAGCTTTCCTGCCGTCAGCGAACCAATCCGGTCTTCGGCCTGCAGGATCCGGGCTGCATTGAGAGTGACCGCTTTGAGCGCCTCGGCTTCGGGCAGCCCGTAGGCCACGGCCTGTGCCGCCTCGAACGGCACATTGCGGCTGTTCGACGCGCTGAACCCGGCCGTCGACGAGGCGTTCGAGTGAATCGCGAACAGCACGCCCGCCTCGTGCAGCCGGCCCGGATTGGCGTACTGTGAGTCGAACGGATCGTGTTCTTCGGCGGGGCGCGCCAGTACGGCAGCGACGATCACCGGCACATCGCGTTTCTTCAGCTCGCCGGCCAGTTTCCACGCCTGGGCCGCGCCGGTGATCACAATCTTCAGTTTCTCCTGCTCGGCAAAGAGCAGCGATTCGGCAATTTCCTTCCGCGAATTGGCATCAATGAACACTCGCTTCTGCCCGTCGAGATAGGGGCCCAGCGCTTCGTACCGCGGGTCGCGAATCGGCGGCTGCGTCTTGTTCTCGGCGGCCGCCTTCTTCAGGCTGGCATAGGTCCGGCCTTCGCGCAGAAATTCGCGCAACTGGTCGATGCGCGGCTGGTTGTCGTTGCCCCCCGGCCAGTCGATCTGCAAGCCGACTTCATAAGACAGCACCATTTCGGGGACCGTCCACCCTTCGAGCTTCATCAGCGAAGTCTGCCCGCAGATGATGCCGCCGGTCGGACGGATCAGTGCCGTGGTGACGCCGCCCGCCCGCGTGACGGGAATCAGTTCGGAATCAGGATTGATGGCGACGCCCGCGCGCAAGTCAGGCTGAAACAGCCCGGCTTCCTGGTGATCGTGGGTTTCACGCACGCGCCCGATTTCAATCAGTCCCAGCACCGTCCCGGCGTCGATCAGGCCGGGATAGACGTGCAGGCCCGTGGCGTCGATCGTCCTGATGCCGGCTGGCACTTCAACGGCCGCGCCGACAGCGACAATCTTGTCGCCATGAATGAGCACGGTACCGCGTTCCACGTCGGCGCCGTCGACCGGGTGCACCGTCCCGCCGACGATCGCATAGCGCCGGTCGGGCGACGGAGTCAGATCGAGCTGTTTCGCTCGCACTTCCGCCGACGGAAACGCCAGCGGCGCCGGCCGGGCCGATGCGTCGACGGCGGCCTGCGACATCGCCGTCGGCTGTTTGTCGCGGATGAAGTACGGTTCCCCTTCAATCAGCGTCATCTCGCAGCGCGAGAAGGCGTTCAGCGGATGACCTGAAAACACGGCGAGGTCAGCATCTTTGCCGACTTCAATCGAACCGAGCCGCGCGTCGAGCCCCAGTTCGCGCGCCGCGTTCAGCGTGACCATCCGTAACGCCGCGTCGGGGGCGACACCGCCGTAGCGCAGCGTTTTTGCGGCTTCGAGGTACAAATGGCGAATCAGCTCGGCGTCGTCGCTCTTGATGACGGTGTTCGCGCCGGCTTCGGCCAGCAGGGCTGCGTTATATGGAGTCGCATCAAACGCCTCGACTTTGTAGGCCCACCAGTCCGAAAACGTGCTGCAACTGGCGCCATGCGCCACGATTTCGGGCGCCACCTTGTACCCTTCCAGCACGTGCTGCAGCGACCAGACGCGAATCCCCAGGTCGCTTGTCACGCGCAGCAGCATCAGGATTTCATCGGCCCGGTAGCAGTGGCTGTGAATGAACTTCTGGTGGTCGACGATGTCGGCGAGCGCCTCGAGCCGCAGATCGCGCCGAGGCGCCAGCAGCGCCGGCGCAGGCGAATTCTCGACCGTTGCGCCGCCGCCGGCCGCCGGCTTCTCCGTCGCCTTGCGGTATTCCTGCCAGACCCGCCGGTAGTCGACCGCTTCCAGGAAGGCGCGATTCAGCGTGGCCTCGACCCCCAAGCGCGTGTTCGGAAAGCGGTTCGACTGGGCCTTCACGTTCTCACCCAGTGCGAACTTCACTCCCTGCGGGTTCCCCTGCACGATCTGTTCGCGGGACTCGCGGCCGAACCTTAATTTGACGACCGCGTCCTGGCCTCCAATGACGTTGGCCGAGCCGTGCAGAAGTCGCGCCGCGGTGACACCTCCGGCCAGCGCCCGATATGCCGAGGGATCGTTCGACCGCACGACGTCTTTCACCCGCACTTCGGGGACCATCGAGACGGTTGCTTCGTTCACGCCCCCCATGCCGTCTGCGAACATGATGTGGCTGTGCGTATCGATGATGCCCGCCATCACGAACCGGCCGGTCGCGTCGATGACAGTTGCTCCTTCATCCGGAGCGAGGTCGCGGCCGATGGCTGCGATTTTTCCTTGCCGCACCAGAATGCTCGTCTCAGGCAGCGGATCGCCGTGACTGGGGATGACCGTGCCCCCTTTGATCAGCGCGTTGCCGCCGGTGGCCAGCGGGCGCTGCAGACGATCGGATTCGAGCTCGGTCGGCAACTCGACGACCGGGGTGGCGGCATTCGCGCTCGCCTTGGGGTCAGCGTCGTTTTCAATTGTCAGGGCGACGGGATTCTTGGGGGCCGCTTCGGACGCGGGTTTGCGCGTCGCCGACCATTTCGTTGCCGCGCCGAACGCCGACTTCAGCATGCCCGAGAGCTTCCCCTCGGCAGCCTGCTCGGTCGTGCCCGAGAACTTCAATTCGATCGTCTGAGCGCCCGCGCCGATCGCAATCACCAGGTCGATTTTCGTTCCATCAATTTTCCCGGACGACACTTTGCCATCGCCGGCCGCGCTGCGGAACGCTCCGCTGAGGTTGTTCCCGGCGTGCGCGAGCTCCAGCGTGGCGGCGACTTTCCCGTCGGCAGCTTCGATTTCGATGATCCACGTTCCCGCCAGGTTCGCGGCCGGCGCCGGTGGCGCGCCGGCAGGGACCGCTTCGGTCCCTTTGTTGAATTCGAACCTCTGGCCGTCCACAAACACGAACCGCACTTTGCTGCGTTCGTCGTCGAATGCTCCATTCAGCACCGTCAGGTGCGCCAGCTTGCCGGGGCTGAGAGTGCCCAGCCGCTTGTCGACTCCCAGCAACTGCGCTGAATCGCGCGTCAGGGCGGCCAGCGCGGCCTGTCGCGGCAGACCGGCCGCAATGGCCTGCCGCATGCTTTTGAACAGGTCGGCGGGGTTCTCGAGCCCCTCGGAGCTGAGCGCAAATACGATTTTTTCCTGACGCAGCGCCTTGAGGCTGCCGACCGTCTGCTTCCAGCGGTCGATTCGATCCTGCTGCACGCGCAGCGGGTCTTTCAGGATGGGGACGAGCGTTTCGGAGGGTTTGTTCGGCTCGAGAGGCGGTTCGTTCCCCCAGTTGACGTGCGCGATCACACCCCGTGATGATGATTTCAAGCGCGCCAGGCAGCGATGCGCGTCGCGGCCTCCCCACACGATCAGGGGCAGCTCGTGCTCGGCCGCAAAGTCGAGCGCGCGATGGATGTCGTCGGATCCGTTCGCCAGGAACAGCGACGGTTGTCGCGTCTCGGCAACGCGGCCCAGAGCGCGCAACACCGGGTCTTCGGGCGGACGGGCGACGCCCGCCGTCTGCGCCTCGTACAGGCGCTGGTGCTGCGTGAACCTGCGCGCGTCGAGGAAGGCCTGCCGCAGGTGGGCAGTCCCTCCCATCAGAGTCGCCGGATAGCCTCCTCCCGGCGGCGCAAAGAGCTGAAACTGGGGCAGCGTCTCGGCGACGAGCAGCGCCTCGCGCAGCGGAAGGCCGCTGGTGGTAAGCAGAGCGCCCCAGCCGCCGGCGAGGCGCCCGGCAGGCACAATATGAACTGCCGTGAAACCCGCGCGGCGGCGCGCGTCGATGGCGTTGGAATCGGTTTTGAGTCCGTGCGGCGCCTCGAATTCCGGCGTCAGGCTCTTGCGATTGTCGGGGGGAGTCGCCGCCAGGGCGAGCCGCGAAAAATCGATTGGCCGCCCGGCGCTGGGGGTCGTTCCGCGGTTGGGGTCGAGCATCGCCGACGTCGCGGCATCGATGAAGCCGGCATAGACGGTGAGGGATGCGCCGTCGATGATCTCGGCATCCGCAGGGACGACCACATCCTTACCCGCTGCGGCGATCAGTCCGTCGCGCAATACGATTGTGCCCTGCTCGATTTCTTCTTCTGGCGAAATGGCCAGGCGCGCTTTGACAATCGCGATCGTCGTGGATTCAAAGCCTGAATTTCGCTGTCCCTGGGCGAATGCCTGCGTGGTGCCGATCGCGACAAGGAATGCCACGGTCGCTATGGCCCGCGTCCGCCGGGCGACGATGAAGACAGCGGGTGTGATCGAACGCCAGCGAAATGAAATCTGGGGCATGAAAAACAGAGCTCCCGGCGGACAATTCGCGAAAAATCGGAGAACGTCGCGTATCTTCCCCAAGCTAACAGATGCCGGGAGCAGAAGCCAGAAGTGTGAAACATTCCAGAATTCCGCGAAAAACGACCGGTTTGAATTGACATAAAATCAATTGCCGCTAATATAAGGGAAGTAGAGCCTCAGTTTCTTCTCCCGTCATAACTCTATAGACGCACTGCAAGCGTCTCCTCGACGGCAAAGACGAGGGGGAGTCAAGATGAGGTGGCTTTTTACTGGCCGCAGCAACGCCGCACGCCAGACCTGTAAGGGGATCTGAAGCGGCACTGTTTCGGCAAGCGAGGGTGGGACGCTGTTGGTCCCTCTCGCACGTGCCACGGGAACTCCGGCTCAAATTGGTGCTTTTGGGGTGCGAAAGCGTCCTGTGCCTGGTGTCGCGATGCGTTCCAGGTGTGCGATTGCCACCTCAACGAGTCAAGCTCACTTAGGATTCGCAGCATCCTGATAATGCTGTCATTGCGTCCGCCAGTGGGGACCCGGCAGGGTATCGGGGCAGTCCGAAGCGGATGTGCTGCGCGCTTGTGTGTCGACCCATTCTTTCCTCGCGTGATTTTGTAGTTTGGCCTATGGCAGAACAAGGAAACGGCTCCCCAGACGACGTTGTCTTCCATGATGAAGGCAGTTTCTACGATCCCGACGACCGGGCCGATGGTCGAGCCGAGGAGCGCGGCTCAGACGACTCGGGAGAGCCAGATGCCCTGGTGGGGGCACCCAGCCAGGAAGGCCGTCAGCAGGATGAGCGGCCCGACGACCGCCAGCGTCGCCGCCGTCGCCGTCGGCGCCGATCGCGTCGAGGCGGAAGCGGGGGCGGGGGAGGTGGCCGCGACTTTCAAGGGGGCGGAGGCGGGCAGTCTCACGCACAGCGGCATCGGCGCGGCCCCGACCAGAACGGGCAACCCGACGTGCCTGAACGCGATAACGCACCCGCCCTGGGAGTGATCGAGGGCATTCTCGAACTGCACCCCAAGGGCTACGGTTTTCTCCGTGATCCGAAAAATAACTATGCGTCGGGGAAGAGCGATCCGTTCGTTCCCGCGTCGCTCATCGAAAAGTATAAGCTTCGCGAGGGGTTGTTGCTCAAGGGCGAGATTGTGCACGGCCACAAGGGGCAGGGGCCGCGGTTTCGCACGATCGAGGCGGTCGATAGCCGCACGCTCGAAGAGTACACGAAAGTCCGACCGTTCGATGAGTTGACCGCGGTCAATCCATTCGAGCGGATTCGCTTGGAAACAGGGACGACGCCCATCACCATGCGAGTCATGGATCTGCTCACGCCGCTCGGCAAAGGGCAGCGGGCGCTGATTGTGGCCCCGCCGCGCACCGGCAAGACGATGCTCCTCCAGGAGATCGCCAATTCGGTGAGCACGAACCATCCCGAAATGCACCTGATCGTGCTGCTCATTGACGAGCGGCCCGAAGAAGTCACCGAGATGCGCCGCCAGGTGCGGGGCGAAGTCATCGCCTCGTCGATGGACCGCGACGTCGAAAGCCACGTGCGGATCAGCCAGTTGATCATCGAGCGCGGGAAGCGCCTCGCCGAGGCGGGCAAACACGTGTTCATTCTGCTCGATAGCATCACCCGTACGGCGCGGGCGTTCAACAAATGGGTCGGCAATACCGGGCGCACGATGAGCGGCGGGCTCGACGTGAAGGCGCTCGATATCCCCAAAAAAATGTTCGGCACCGCGCGGCGCTTCGACGAAGGGGGATCGCTCACTGTCGTCGCCACGGCGCTCATCGACACCGGCAGCCGAATGGACGAAGTGATCTTTCAGGAGTTCAAAGGGACCGGCAACATGGAGCTGGTGCTCAACCGGCAGCTTGCCGATCGGCGCATCTGGCCGGCCATCGACATCGGCCTCTCGGGCACCCGCCGTGAAGAGCTGATCCTCACCCCCGAAGAGCTCGACGGCATTATCATGCTTCGCCGCAGCCTCGTCTCGTTGAATCAGATCGAGGCGATGGAGCAGCTCGTGAAGACGCTGGCGCGATTCCCGACGAACAAAGAGTTCCTGACGAAGATCCGCGCGATTCTGTAGACTAGCGAACGCCCGTGCCCAGACCGAGCGCCCAGTACTGCTGGTGCGTGTAGGGGCGGAGCGTCGATCGACCCATCCTCTCGTTCCACGATTCCTGCGCCAGCCGCTGGTGTGCCCGCTCGCGGGCCCGCTCGAACCGCAACTGATCCGCTGTCGACCGGCGCGTCTGCTCTTCCTGACGGCGTCGCAGCCGGCCTTCGTACGTCGGCTGTTTGGCATCCTGGGCCCGGACACCCGACCCCGTCGTCATCAGCAGGGCAATCGTCAAACTCGCCAGAATCGAACGCTTCATGGAATGGGCTCCGGGTAGGGGTCTTCCCGCTGCCGGGAAAACAAGGCCTCTTCTCGCCCAAGAATCGGCTGCCGAGCGGTCTCGGATGCAGCCCGGACGGCGGCGGCGTTATCCGCGGATTGTCTGGTAATCCTTGCCTGACCGGAAGTTCGTTACGCCCGGAAAAACCGGAACTCGGGGCATCGTCTCGGATCGCACCGCCGGCTCAAACCGAAAGGCGCTTCAGCCGTTGCAGCACCGTTTCACCGCCGGTCGTGCAGCAGATGTAGACAAGCTTCCCCTCCGTCCAGGCGGTTGTGCAATAGGTCGCCTTATAGGAGGTTGGCCCTGCCAGAAAGCTCACCGCGGTCGGGGGATCAATCAGCGCTGCCGCCGGAATGACGATCAGCCTCCCCTCGATCGGCGGACCTGCACGATTGGACATCTTAAACACATAGACCGCTGCATCCAGATCGCCAGCCTGCAGCGCAGCTCCGCCCAGCGGACTTACATCCATCGTCGCAGGCAATTTCAACTCAGTCCCCCGCCGGAAAGACGTGAACCTGGGCATTGCCGTTGGGGCTGTGTCCAGAACCTGCGTCGTGACTTCATCGAGCGTCAGCGTGGGGGGGGCCGGCCGGACCGCCAACCAGAGACAAAAACCGCCCACAAGCGAAGCCGCCACGCCGGCCGAAATTCGCAGCACGTACTTATTGAGCCACAACCGTCGGGAAACTCGAACCGGCGCCACAATGCGCGCAGGCACGCGGTCCTCCGCCACGACGCAGACCTGCGACCCTGACGATTCGTCGATCGCCGCCGGCTGAGCGCTAGCAATGCCGGCCAGCAGGCGTTCTTTCAGATCCGCCGGCACCGTCACGTCGCGGAAAATCCCGCCGATCTTTTCATCGAGCTCGCGCTGCGTTCGTACGGCCGTCTGGCAATCCAGACAGTCGTGCACGTGCCGCTCGGCCTCGTCCGACGCCGGTGCATCGGCGTCGTGCGGGCGAACCAGTTCCAAAGTCTGTCGGGCGGTCTGGCAATTCATGGGGCCCTCATAGGCGCTGCGGCTCGGGAACCGGCGCCCGAGAGTGTGGCGGCCGGCAGGCGGTGCGCGATCGTCGCCGCCGCGGGCGCGGTCAGGCGCTGTCGCAGGTACGCTTTGGCTCGCGCCAGGCGACTCATCACGGTTCCCACCGGTACGTCCATCTGCTCGGCGATGTCCCGGTAACTGAATTCCTCGAAATAAAACAAAATCAGGGGCGTGCGAAATTCTTCGGGCAGGCTGTTCAAGACAGTCTGCAGTTGTTCGCTGTCGAAATCGAACCGACCCGAATCGGGGGCCGGCCCGGAAAATTCATCGAGCTCCGCCGTGACGATGCGGCATGTTCCCCGCAACTCCTTCAGGTAGGCGTTCCGAGCGATCGTAAACAGCCACGACTTGGCCTTGGATTCATCCTGCAACTGGTGCCATTTCGCCTGCGCTGTCAGGAAGGCGTGCTGGGTCAGGTCTTCCGCATCGGCCTCGCAACCGGTCAGCCGGCAGGCGTAACGGTACAAGAGCGCATAGTACCGCTCGACCAGGTCGGCCAGTTTGGAAGCGCTTGAATCCATGAGGCACGTGCAGTCGGCCGCCGGGACATCCCCGTTCGACCAGCAACATTTCGACCCCGTTCGACCAGCAACATTTCGACACAGGCTGCTGGGATTTGATCCACAGACGGGCCGGATTATTCCCGGAAACCCTGAGCGTATGCGCGGACCGCGCGAAATTCCAGACCGGTTGCCGAACTTGAACACTTCACTCACCGCGCAGACACATAAACATTTGTACGGTATCCGAGATTGGTTTGGCGCACTGCCGCGATTCGCCGCACCGGCGGCTTGCATTCGCGGGAGGGGACGTTTAGGCTGTTTCTCGTTCGGCGTACGATTGTCGGGAATAATCTGCGGGTCATGCGCATCTCATGTATGTTGCAGCCGGGTTCCCCATGTCGGGGCAGAGATCGGCGCCAGAATGACCATGATTGGTCAAGATTTCCTTTGAGGAGCATTCTCATGAAGAAGTTGTTTGTATTGGTCGCGTTGGTCGGAATGAGCGGCTTTGTGGCGGGTTGCGGCGAATCGACTCCGTCGGGCGGCACGACCCCCCCCACGACGCCGCCGGCCGCCCCGGGGATGAGCGGTGCCGGTCCCGGGGCCGGTGTGCCGTCGGCGAAGAACGACGATCATAAGGACGGGGATCATAAGGACGGCGAGAAGAAAGACGACGAAGGCGAGAAGAAGACAGACGGCGAAAACAAGACGGAAGAGGGCGACAAGTAATCGACCTCACATCCGCGCACCGTCACAACAGCCCGGCCTCCCCGCAGAGGCCGGGTTTTTTTGCGCTCCGCGTATTTGCCGAAGCGGTATTCGTGATAATTCCGCCGGAAACCACGCATCGACCTCACGGTGCCGAAATAGCAACCCGCAGCGCCCGCGACGACGTGGTGACGCACTCGCTCGCGCTGCGGGGTTGGTGTGCGAATGCGAGAAATCGGGGCTAGACGATCGTGGCCCGCTCCAGGCACAGCGTTTCCAGCCGCGCAGCGTTTGGTTCCGGAATCTCGGCGAAGGCCTCGACGCCGGGCGTACCGTCGGAGAGCGTCGTCAGTTCCAGCGGCCGCTCGGCGAGATCCTGGTGGTAGAACCGCGAGCTGGGAAAGATGTCGGCCGGGTACGTGAAATTGTCGAGCATTGCCAGCGCCGCGCAGACCCCGGCACCGGTCGCGCTTTCGAGCATGCCGCCGACCCAGCACGGAACGCCCGCGTCGCGACACAGGTTGTGGATCGCCAGCGCGTTCGTGAGGCCTCCGACGCGGCCCGGCTTGATGTTGACAAACCGGCAGGCTTTGAGCGCCAGCGCCTGCACGGCATGGCGCGGGTGAGAAACGCTTTCATCGAGGCAGACGGGGGTCGAGATCGCCGCCTGCAGACGGGCGTGGTCGACGACGTCGTCGTGGGCGAGCGGCTGCTCGATCATGGCCAGCCCGAATTCATCGATCCGCCGGAACATCGGCAGGTCTTCGAACCGGTAGCCGCTGTTGCAGTCGATGTGAAACGTCGCGTGCGGAAACCGACCGCGGACGGCGGCGAGCATGCCCACGTCCCAGCCGGGGCGGAATTTCAGCTTGATGCGAGGGAAGCGCCGGTCGACCGCCTGGCCGATCGACTCGAGCAGATCGCCCACGCTGTCCATCACCCCGAAATCGGCCCCCACAGGAACGCGATCGCGCGTGGCACCCAGCAGGCGGTGCAGCGGAACGCCCCGCGCCCGCGTCGACAGGTTCCACCACGCCACGTCGAGCAGCGCCTTGGCGAACGGATTTCCCTTGTAGACTGCCAGCAGGCTTTGCAGCTCTTCGCCGCTCGTGACGTCGCGCCTGACGATCGCCGGCGCGAGCCAAGATTTCGCGACCGCGAAAATGCCTCCGGCCCATTCCGGGCTGTAGCAGGGAGCCGCCAGCGGAGCGCTTTCTCCCCAGGCGTGCAGCGAGCCGCTCGTCATGCGGCACAAGACGCTGTGGCAGGCCGCGTCTTCGCCATACGCCGTGCGCCACGGATAGATCAGCGGCATCGCCACATGGAAGAGGTCGATCCGGTCGATCTTCATTGGTCGGTGAGTTTCCAGAACTCTTCTTCACCCGGATCGGCGGACTGGCCCGGCTTGGCGGGGCGCTTGCCAGCCGGCGGCGGTACAGGCGGCTTCTTGCGAGGCAGCTCCATAATCTCGTTTGACTCGGGCTTGCGCAGCGCAGGCATTGCCCCGCTGCTGGAGGGAACGGGTTTCACCGTCAGCCCCGGAGATCGGCCGGCCGGCGTCTTGGCCGGTGCGGGGGGCCGCGCGGCGGGCGCCTTGGGGGGCGTGACAGGAACGGGCGCCGGCCTGGCGGCCGCCTTGCGCCGGCACGCCGGGCATTCCCCTTTGTCATCCAGGATCCCTTCGCACTTCTTGCACAGCGGCACGGGAGCCGCGGCCGACAGGACGGGCCGTACTTCGTCCAGAGTCTGGGCCGCGACCCGTTCGTCGGTTTGCATGCCCGGCGGGCTGGCGGGAACCGGCGCCGCAACCGGCGGCCGCGCCGCTGCTCTGCGCGGGGCAACTTTTTCGTCGATCGTCATCAATGCGTCTTCAGCCGGCTCGCCCTCTCCGCGCGTGACGAGGTTCTCGCCCCGCTGAATCTCGGTGCGCGCCACGCGGCCGCTCGTGACGTCGCGCGCCGAAACCTGCACGCGGGCGCTTTCGTCGTAACTGATCTTCACCGCAATCTTCGATTCGGCCGGAAGGTTGGGGGGCAACTCTTCGATCGTGCAGTTTCCCAGCTCGGCGTAGGGCTTATCGGTTCCCGCGCCGCTCTCGATGATGAACAGGTTGACGCGCTTCTGATTCGGAACCACGGTGCCGAACACCTTCGTGACCGAAGTCGGCAGCGGTGTATTGGCCGGAATCAGGTAATAGGGGACGCGGGTGTTCGTTTTGACGTCGCGAATCAGGATCCCCAGGTCGCGGGCGTTCACGCTCTGCTGCTTCATCTTCGACAGGCGCGCCACGGCCCTGGGCGCGATGATCGAGTGCACGAACTCGCTGTTGGTGAGCAGCATGCCGGCGTAATATGTGGCGCCGTGGGCGATCGACTGGTCGGGCGAAAGTGCCTTGCTCAGAGTCGTGCCCTTCAAGTCCTGCAACATCGATTCAATCATCGGCATCCGCGACGAACCGCCGGCGCTGAGCACCGTCAGGTCGAGGTGCGACGCCCCTTTGCGGTGCGTATCGATCAGCTTGCGGGTGATCTCTTCGGTGCGCTTGACCAGGTGCTGCGTGAGCTGGTCGAACTGATCGCGCTCGATCTGGTAGGTCTTGCGCTTGCCCCCGTGCTGGCAGATCAGAGCCGCTTTGGGACGCACCGTCAGGCTGCGCTTGCACTGTTCGACTTCCCACGCCAGGTGCTGGAGCGATTCGGGGTCGCGCCGCGGGTCGTCGCCGAATTCGCGGTTGAACTGCTCGGCGACCGCGTTGAGCAGGCACTGGTTCCAGTCGATGCCCCCCAGGTGCAGATCACCCGTGCTGGCAACGACGCGCACCTGATCTTTCTGGTAACTCACCAGCGACAGGTCGAACGTTCCACCGCCCAGATCGTAAACCAGAATCCGCTGCTCGGACGCCAGCTCCGAAAACCAGAGCCCCTCGGTGCCGAGAACGTAGCACAGGGCCGCAGCCACCGGCTCGTTGATGATGTCAACCTCCTTGAGGCCGGCCGCCTTGCCCGCCGCAACGGTGGCCAGCCGCTGGCCCTCGCTGAACTGCGCGGGGACGGTGATCACGGCCTTCTCGATCGGCCCGATCTGGCGCTGCGCGTCGCTCAACAACTTGCGGAGGATCGCCGTCGCGATGTCGGAGGGCGTGTAGGATTTCCCTTCGATGGTCCATTTCTTCTTGGGGTCCCCCATCCACCGCTTGGAATTCTGCACGACGTGCAGCGGGTTCATGATGGCGTTGCGCAGCGCCTCGGTCCCCACAACGACGTCGTTCTTGTCGAACATGACGACCGACGGCGTCGAGATTTCCCCCTCCTGGTTGGGGATCGAGACTGGTTCCCCCTGCTCGTTCAGATACGCGATGCACGAATACGTGGTCCCCAGATCGATTCCGACGGCGTGTGTCGTGGGCATAGTTCGGGTGCTGTTTTGTGAGAGGGGGCGATGTGGTGCTGCGGCACGACCAACCGCCTCCATCGTAGCATTGGCAAAACCAGTTTTCGAGCCGGAAAACCGGGCCGCAAATTGCAATTCCGGGTGAATGAACGCGATCGCACCGGGGGTTATAATTGCACGGATGTCTCTGATTGCCCTGCATTTTGCGAGCGGCGCGGCGTTTTTCACGGGAACGGCCTGTCTGCTGGTCGGGGTCCTGGTCGTGACCCGGCGACGGGGCCGATTCGCCAGCGCGGTCGGCCGGCTGCTGATTCTGCTGGGCGTGTTTGCCGTCGTGATTTCAGCCTCGCCGCTGCCGGTCTGGGCGTATGGCATCTGGCTGGCAAGCCTCGTGGCCTGGGGTACGACCAGCGCGCGGACAAAACCGCCGAAGCGCCTGTGGAGGACGATGGGACTTGTCTCGTGCGTCGGCTGGTCGTTGATGGCAGTCAGTTGGGAATTGAGTTACCAGCTTCCGCCGCGACCTCCGCCGGGACAATGGCAAAGACTTGTCGTCGTTGGCGATTCGCTGAGCGCCGAAGACTTCACCGAGGGAGGCGACCCGTGGCCGAAACGGCTGGCTCGCGATCATCGCATTCGAGTCGACAACCTGGCATTCAGCGGCGCCCAATCCGCCTCGGCCGCAAAACGGATCGCCGACGACGATCTGTCGGGCGCCCTGGTGATTCTGGAAATCGGCGGGAATGATCTGCTGGGGGCGATTGCGGCGGATGATTTCGAACGAGGTCTGGATCGGCTGCTGTCGCTGGTTTGCCGCGACGACAACGCCGTCGTGATGCTGGAACTTCCGCTTCCGCCACTTTATAACCGGTATGGTGAAGTGCAGCGCCGGCTGGCAGGCCAATATCGCGTCTCACTGATACCGAAGCGGTATTTCGCCGGCGTGTTCGCCGGCAGCACCGCAACGATCGATAGTCTGCACCTGTCGGCCGTCGGCCACCGCAAGATGGCCGACATGATCTGGACGTTCGTTGCTCCCGCAATTTCCGATTCCGCACATCCGACTCCGCATCCTGCATTCCCCCCATGATTCTTGACCTCTTCAAGCTCGACGACCGCGTGGCCCTCGTCACCGGCGCCAGTCGCGGTCTGGGCCAGGCCATGGCCGTCGGTTTGGCGGAGGCCGGAGCCGATATCGCCTGCGTCTCCCGATCGGGAGACGACGGAGCGCTTCGCACGCAGGTCGAAGCTCTCGGCCGGCGATTTTTCGGAATCAGAGCTGAGCTGGCTGATCCGGCGCAGCGCGCCGGGCTCGTCGATCAGGTCGTAGCCGCGCTGGGGCGGATCGACATCCTGGTGAACAACGCCGGCAGCGGCACACGGTTTCCCCCCGAAGAGTATCCGATGCAGGCATGGCGCGAGCTGCTCGAAGTCCACTTGAATACGGCGTTCGATCTGTCGCAGCAGGCCGCCCGGCCGATGCTCGAACGGGGGCGCGGCAAGATCATCAACATCGGTTCGGTGATGAGTTATGAAGGGGGATTGAACATCCCCGCCTATGCCGCCGCGAAGCATGCCCTGGCGGGACTGACCAAATCGCTGGCCGTGGCCTGGAGCGGCCGCGGCATCAACGTCAACTGCATCGCCCCCGGCTATTTCGAAACGAACATGGCCGGGTCGCTCAAGTACCATCCGGTGCGCGGCCAGCAGATCCTCGATCGAATTCCTGCGGGTCGCTGGGGGATGCCCGAGGAGCTCAAGGGCCTGGCCGTGTTCCTCGCCTCAGACGCCTCGAACTACATGCACGGCAGCATCGTCCCGATCGACGGCGGTTGGCTCGCACGATAATGAAATCAGACGTGGAAATGACGACGAATTTACCCGGCACAGAATCGACACGTGCCGCGTCGGCGCCCGCGAGTTCCGAGTCCGGAGGCAGCGATGAGCGGGCCGACCTGCGACCCTGGTTTCTGACGCTGCGCGACATTCCGCCGCCACCGCTGAATCCTGCGAACACTTTTGCGGCCGCGCAGCCGCTGGAAATTGAAGTGGGATCGGGTCGCGGACTGTTTCTCGTGAACGCGGGGTTGACGTGTCCCGGGACGAATTTCCTGGGGATCGAGTACGATTACAAAGAGGCACGGCGTGCCGCACGCCGTCTGCAAAAGCGCAGGTTTCCAAATGTCCGCATCCTGGGGGCCGACGCGCGGGTCGTGATGCGCGACTACCTTCCGGCCCGGTGCGCGCAGGCCTTGCACGTGTACTTTCCCGATCCGTGGTGGAAGCGCCGGCACAAGAAACGCCGGATTTTTGATGCTGCGTTTTTGGAGCAGGCGGCGCGCATCCTGCAACCCGGCGGCGTCCTGCACGCGTGGACCGACGTCGAAGAGTATTTCGGAGTCATGACCGCGCTGGTCGCTGAATACCCCCGATTTGCCGCGCTCCCGGCGCCGGCCGAACGAAGCGCGCTCCACGACATGGATTACCACACGAGCTTCGAGCGCAAGAAACGCAAGCTGGGCCTGCCGATCTATCGCGCCCGGTGGGTTCTAAAGTAGGTCAGGCTTTCCAGCCTGACATGTCAGGCTGGAAAGCCTGACCTACTTTAGAACCCACCGGGCGCGATAGATCGGCAGGCC
>JACQFH010000614.1 GCA_016200145.1 Planctomycetia bacterium
CGACGCGCCAGGCTCGGCCGGTTGGGCTTAAGAACACCGGGCCTTCCGTTCTCGTCCCGGTCGCCTGATCGAGCAGTTCGCCCAGTTTGCAGCCGATGGTGATGCGCCTCACCTGCCCCGTCTTCCGGGCCGTTTTGTGCTCCTTGAGCGTGATTACTCTGTTGGTCCGGTCGACGTCGGCGATCGCCGCCCGGCAGAGTTCCCCTGGCCGTGCACCGCACTGTCGGAGCGCCGAGTAGATCAGTCGGAATTCGGGGGACGCGTGTGCCAGCAGGGCCGACGTCTCATCAGGAGTCGGGATGCGGTCCCGTCGACCGACACGCGGCTTCTCCAGAATGCCGAACACGGGCTTATCGAGCACCTTGTGCTGGATCGCGAACTTCTGGAGCCGTTCCAGAGCGACGACGTCGTGATGCCGCGTGCTGTCGGACATGCCGTTGCCAGCAGCCGCCAGATGCTCGTCAATCTCCAGCGGCGTGAGCGACGACAGTTCGCGGGCGTTGTAGGCCTCAACGAACTTTTTCAGCCGCGTGCGGTAGAACCCGACCGTGGCCGGTGCGCGGTGTCGTGAATTCCACCTCCAAATTCCGCATTTCACCTGGATCGGATATAATGGTCTTCATGCTGCCGCGGTTTTCGAAGATCCTGGTTCCCGTGGATTTCACCGAGAAGAACCTCGCCGCGCTCGACATCGCGTTCGAGTTGGCGGTGGCGAACCGCGCGCGTGTCACGCTGCTCCACGTAGTCGAGACCCTCGACGTCGAGAGCGACGCCGAGCTCGAGCAGTTCTACGACAGGCTGCAGAAGCGGGCCGACGCCGAGCTCGAACGCATGTCGCAGCGGTTCACGGCCGCGGCGATCGCGATCGACCGGAAAGTGCGGTTCGGCAAACGGCTGCCGGAAATTCTGAAGTGCTGCAACGAGTCAGGCGCGGATCTCGTGATCATGAGCTCGCACAAGCCCGACTTGCAGAAGCCGCAGCAGACGTGGGCCACGCTGAGCTACCAGGTGTCGGTTCTGTGCCCCGGCCCCGTGCTGCTGGTGAAGTAATTCAACGAGAGAGACCTCATGATGAGAGCGGTTTTGAGTTGGGCCGGAGTGGCCGCGGTGTGCCTTTTTGCCGCGAGTGACGCGCGGGCGGGGGACTGGCAGGCGGGAGTCGCGACGACAAAGATCACGCCCCAGCGGCCGATGTGGATGTCGGGCTATGCCTCGCGGACGCACCCGGCCGACGGCGTCACGACCGAACTGTGGGCCAAGGCGCTCGTGCTCGAAGATGACGAAGGCCTGCGGGCGGCCCTGATCACGCTCGATCTGGTGGGCATCGACCGCGATTTTTCTCAGGCCGTTTGCGCGGCACTCAAGGAAAAGTACAAGCTGGAACGGCGGCAGGTTGCACTCTGCACTTCGCATACCCATTCGGGACCGGTGGTGGGGCGCGTGCTGCTCTCGATGTACTCGTTCGACGACGAGCAGCGGCAGCTCGTGGCCGACTACACCGCCGACCTCGAGAACAAGCTGGTGGCCCTCGTGGGAGAGGCGATCGCCAACCTGTCGCCGGCGCGGATCGCGTGGTCCAACGGGCACTCGACGATCGCCGTCAACCGGCGGAACAATCGCGAGCCGGAAGTCCCCCAGGTCCGCGAGCAGGGGCTGCTCAAGGGGCCGGTCGATCACGAAGTGCCCGTGCTGTCGGTGCGGCGGCTCGACGGAAAACTGGCGGCGATCGTGTTCGGATACGCCTGTCACGCGACCGTCGTCGACTTCTACCAGTGGTCGGGGGACTATCCCGGTTTTGCCCAGATCGAGCTCGAAAAATCGCATCCGGGGGCGGTCGCCCTGTTCTTCGCAGGGTGCGGCGGAGACCAGAACCCGCTGCCGCGCCGCACCGTGGAATACGCGCAGGAATACGGCCGATCGCTGGCGCGGTCGGTCGACGCGGTGCTGGCCGGCGTGATGAAGCGCGTGGAGGGGGGGCTGGTGACGCGGTACGTCGAGGTTCCATTGGCGCTCGACACGCTCCCCTCGCGCGACGCGATCGCCAAACAACTGGAATCAACGAATAAGTACGAAGTGTCGCGGGCGAAATTGTTGCTGAAGCAGATCGACGGCGGGCGCCCCTTGAGCCCGACGTATCCGTATCCTTTGCAGGCCTGGTTCCTGGGGCCCGAGCTGCAATGGGTGACGCTGGGGGGCGAGGTGACGGTCGACTATTCGTTGCGGCTGAAGCGCGAACTGGGGACGGGGCGCACCTGGGTCGCCGCGTACACCAATGACGTGATGGCCTACATCCCCTCGCGGCGCGTGCTGAAAGAGGGCGGTTATGAAGGCGGAGGCGCGATGCTCTATTATGGTCTGCCGACGGTGTGGAGCGACGCCGTCGAAGAAACGATTGTGGAGGGCATGCGGAAACTGGTTGGGCGATGAAGCGACTGCTGGATGTCATTTTTGTCGTGCTGCTGGCGGCTGCGCCCGGCGCCGTTGTGGCGGCCCCCAGGCCGCCGCCGCTCAAGCCGCTGAAGATGTCGTTCCGCACGGTCGTGCCACGGGCGCGGTCGCAGGCGCCGCAGACGGTCGACATCCGCGTTGACTGCAACTCGCCTCTGCTGTTCACGGGGCGGCTCGAGCTCGACTGGTACGTGAACAAGCGGCTGGTCCACCAGTACATCAGTCCCGAGCTGACGGTGACGCAGGGGGGGCAGATGTATCGGTTGCTCGTGCCCCAGATCGTCGTCCGCTCGGAAAAAACAGCGATCAACGTGGCAGGACGATTTGTGATGGAGCGCGAGACGATCGAGCTCGATGAACAAACCGGCCCGTCATTCCCCCCGGCCTGGAAACGGTCGTTCGTGATGGTGATCGTCGAGCCGCAGGAAATGCTGATCCGCGATTCGGAACGGGAAATGGCCCGTCAGCGCGGGGCGTCGATCGAACGCGGGCTGGTCGATTGTCTGAACCTTGAACAATTCAATCCGTACGGCAACACGCTGCCGCAGGCACAGCTCGACTCGCCGCTCGACCTCTTGACGTATCCCGCGCACTTGCCGCCCGAAGACATGCCGACAACCGCTGCCGGCTATACGAGCTGCGACTTGCTGTTTCTGGAGGGCGCCGGCTTCGAGCAGTTGAAAGGCAGGCAACTGGCCGCCATGGAACAATGGGTGGCCGCCGGCGGCAGCGTCGTCGTCTGGCCGCACGGCAAATTGACGGCGGACCACGTCGATTTTCTCAATCACCTGGCCGGGGCCAGCGCCCCGGGGAATGGGGGATCGGCGCCGGCCGAGGCCCCGTTTGCGCTCGACGAGCAGAGGAAATTCGTCATCAGCGAATCGTTTCGGCCGGCCAATTCCAAATTCACGAAGCACGTGACGGGGCTGGGGCGGTCTCTGATCGTGCACGAGCCGCTCGATCCTCAGGGGGACTTCAGCACGCCGGAATGGAAGGCGGCCGTGTCGTTCCTGTGGAAGGTTCGCGACGAGCAGCTCCACTCGATCACGCGGGGCGGGAACTGGCAGGTAAACGCGGGCGTCGCCGCGGTGCATCCGCGGGCGACCTCCCGGATCTTTCGTCCGTATGCCCCGCACCACGACGATCTGGTGCGCAGCATTCGCGATTTTCTGCTGCCCGAGCGGATCGAAGGGGTTCCGCTCGCGGTCGTCGTCGTCATTCTGGGGATGTACCTGTTGACAATCGCGCCGGGCGATTATTTTCTGCTGGGGCGGCTCAACCTGCGAAAGTACACGTGGGGGTTGTTCGTGGTGGTCTCGGCGGCTTTCACGTGGTTCACGGTGCTGATCGCCAAGAGCTACATGGGACATGCCGACTACCACACCAGCCTGGTCTTCGCCGACATCGCCGAGTGGGGCGGCTCAGGCGGCAAACCGGAGGTCGTGCGGACGAACCGGTTCGACATGCTGTTCGTGGCCCAGCAGTCGATGGTCGAGATTCCGATCCGGGGAGAACTCTATACCGACCTGACCGACCGGGCCGTCATGTCGGAAACGCTGCTGCGGGAATGGGAACGGCGCCCGTTCGTCTTCGCCGACAATGAAGAAATGGATGTCTCCGACGCGCCCGCGACCGATCTGCCGGTTTATGTCGGCGTGATGCCGGGCCAGTACAGCGTGCACCAGCAGATGCGGCAGTGGTCGCCGCGAATCAACCGCCGCACGATGCTGGGGGAGGGGGCGGCCGGCGTCCCGGCGGTGAAGATCGACTGGAACCAACTGCGGCCCAACGACTGGGGTTCGCCGGCCGGTCAGCGAGCGCTGCTCGAGGCCGTAGAGGCCCAGGAGCCCGGCGCGCAGGTTCTGCTGTTTCACGGCGACATGATGCACGACCTGAGAAACAACCAGGCGTATTCGAATGGCAACGAGCAGCGGTTCCAGACGAATCAGTCGCTGGCCGGGCTCATCAATGCGGCCAGTGCCCGCCAGGCCGCCGGGCTGTTCGCCGTCGTGTCGCAGATTGCCCCGACGGGCGGCGAATATCTCGAAGACCTGACGCTGCTCGACAGCTCAGACCCGCGGCAATGGCTGCTGGCCGTCGTCGTCCGCCGCGACAACGATTGGATCGTGTACCGCAAGCTGTTCCGGGTGTGACGTCGCGTTGATTTTCGAGCTCGCATTGCCCATGCTGGCGGTGTGCTGACTGATGCATCGTGGGCGGCCGTCGGATTGATGGAGTCAAATCGCATGCGTGTTTCGCCTTTCTTTCGGGCCTTCATAGCAACCGTTTGCGCTGTGATGGGTTTTTCCATGCAATCGTCCAACGCAGAAGAACCACTGGTCTTCATCTCGGCGTTCGCCGACGGCGACGCGGCGGCGATACATGCCTTTCAACTCGATCGAAAGGCCGGCGCGCTCAAGCCGGTCCATCGAACGACTGGCGTCGAACATCCGTTCTTTCTCGCGCTTTCCCGCAACGGCAAGTTTCTGTATTCAATTCATGCCAGACAGTTCGGGGGAACGGAGAGCGAGCAGGTCGCCGCTTACGAATTGGTCGGCCGCACAGGGGAGTTGAAGCTGCTCAACCGGCAGTCGGCCCGCGGAACCGCGGCCTGCTACCTCGACGTCGACTCCAAAGGCGGAACGGTGCTCGTGGCCAACTATTCGTCGGGCAACATCGCGGCGCTGCCGGTCAAAGCCGATGGCTCGCTGGGCGAGGCGGCCACGTTCATTCAGCACACGGGGAGCAGCGTCAATCCCGCGCGTCAGAAGGAACCGCACGCGCACTGTATCGTCGTCAGCCCCGACGGCCGCTTCGCCTATGTCGCCGATCTGGGGCTCGATCAGGTCCTCTCGTATCGACTCGACGCGCCTTCCGCGAAGCTCACCCCCAATCGGCAGCCGTATGCCAGAACTCCGCCGGGCGCGGGTCCGCGGCACCTGACGTTCCACCCGAACGGCAAGCACGTGTACGTCATCAACGAGCTGAGCAATTCGGTGACGCTGTTCGACTATGAGCCCGATGCCGGAATCCTGCAGGAGAAGCAGACCATCTCGACGTTGCCGAAAGACTTCGACGGCACGAGCCACTGCGCGGATCTGAAGATTACTCCCAACGGGCGCTTTCTGTACGGAACGAACCGCGGCCACGACAGCATCGCCGCCTATCGCATTGCCGACGACGGCCGGCTGATGCTGATCGCCATCGAACCCAGCCTCGGCAAGGGCCCGCAGAACCTGGGGATCGCTCCCGGCGGCGAATTGCTCTTGTGTGCGAACATGCCCGGAAACAACGTCGCCGTGTTTCGGATCGACGAGCGATCAGGCAAGTTGACGGCGGTCGGTTCGCCGGTCGAAATCCCCGGCCCCTCGTGCATCATGATTTTGCCATGACTCGTTAACCCGTCATCAGCAGGCCGCCGTCGATGTTGATTGCCTGGCCGATCACCATGGCGGCTGCATCCGACGCCAGGTAGACGGCCAGCGGAGCGATCTCCTCGGGCTCGACGCGCCGGCCAATGGTGTTCAGGCTGGCTTCCAGATCCTTGATGGGGATTCCCCGCCGCTGCGAATCGTATTCGAGCCGTTTCTCGTTCATCACCGTGCGCACCGGTCCCGGACAGATCGAATTTACGGTGATGCCCTGGTTGGCCACTTCCATTGCCAGCGAGCGCATCAGGCCGACCACTCCGTGCTTGCTCGCGGCATACGCTGCGCCGTGCAGGCTGCCGACTTTGCTGTTGATCGATGCGATCGTGATGATCCGTCCCCAACGGCGAGACAGCATTCCGGGCAGGACGGCCTTCGACAAGAGGTACGGCGCAGTCAGATTAACGGCCAGCGACAAGTCCCAGAAATCGTCGTCGAAGTCGATGACCGGTCGCGGCATCGAGCTGCTGCCCACGCCGGCATTATTGACCAGGATCTCGATCGAACCGAGCGAGCGCTCCACGTCGCCCACGACTTTCGACGGAACGCTTCGGTCGCTCAAGTCGGCCGGCAGCGCCAGGGCCGTTCCGCCGGCAGCCCGGATTTCGCCGAGGACCTTGTCCAATTCGCCGACACTGCGAGCCGTCAGGGCGACTTTCGCGCCTTCCGCGGCAAAGGCCAGCGCGATGGCCCGCCCGATTCCCCGGCCCGCGCCCGTCACGAGCGCCACGCGATTGGCAAGCTGCGGCATGGATTGTGTCCCCTGGCTGTCAATGAATGACCGTCGTGCCCGCCAGTTTAACGCCGCTCGATCGACAAATGTAGGTCAGGCTTTCCAGCCTGACGGCGACCGTGCGGCCCACGACGGTCATCTCGAGGGGGCCATAAAAGCAGCAGTTTCCAGTGTTTCCCGCGGAATTCCGATCCGCGCTTGCAACCCCTTCTGCCCGGCGGTTTAATGAATCGGTGGTCTGTGATGCGAGCCGTCAGGTGAATGACAGGGCCACGGATCGGGAGAATCCTCGTTCATCAACAGGTTGGGACTGAGTGGCAGAACTCGCAGCCATAGGCGTGGGGCCGCACGATCGCTGGCAGAAGCCGCTTACCCCGGGCGAAATCGTGCGGCTGGGCCGCGCCCCGCGCCAGGGCTTGAAGGTCCCGTGGGACATGCTGATCTCGCGCGAGCACGCCGAGCTGACCTGGACCAACGGTTCGCTGCAGGTGAAGTGCCTCGATACGGCGCGGAACCCGATCTATTACAACGACGAGCCCGTGCGGGAATTCTCGATCCGCGCCGGGGGCGCATTTCGCATCGGCGAGACGCGGTTCGTGGTCAGCGAGGCGGTCGAGCCAGCCGAGCAGTCGGCCGGCGTCGAGATGCTCGAGGAACGCGCATTCGGCCGCAACGATCTCAAGGCGATCCGCTTCGGTGATGCCTCGCGGCAGCTCGACTTGACCGCGCGCTTGCCCGACCTGATCGCCAATTCGCGGACCGACGAAGATTTCGCGATGGGGCTGGCGTCGCTGCTGCTCGAAGCGCTGCCTCGCGTCGAAGTCGCGGCCGTTGTCTACTACGCCGACCTGTCGCACATCGATTCGGGAAATCCGACGATGATGCGGTGGGACAGCCGCAAGGAAATCGCCGACCGGTTTCAGCCCAGCCGCAAGATGATCTCGAGCGCGCTCAGCCAGGGCAAGAGCCTGCTGCAGATCTGGACGGTGGGCGGCTCGTTTAATGCGAAATACACGCGATTCTCGAACCTCGACTGGGCCATCTGCACGCCGATCTCCAACGATGCCTGCCGGGGCTGGTGCCTGTATCTGTCGGGCGTGTCGAGCGAGGGGATTTCCGCCGACGACCTGAAAAGCGATCTGAAGTTCGTCGAGATGATGGCGCAGTTCATCGGCTCGATCAGGCAGGTGCGGCAACTGGAGAAGATGCATGCCAACATGAGCCAGTTCTTCTCGGCCAACGTGCTGGAAACGCTGACGGCCGAATCGGCGAACGTGCTGCTCAAGCCCCGCGAGAGCGACATTACGGTGATCTTCTGCGATGTGCGCGGCTTTTCGAAGATGACCGAGAAGTCGAACACCGACCTGTTCTTTCTGCTGGGGCGCGTGATCGAGGCCCTGAGCGTGATGACGCGCGGCATCGTGAAGTACGACGGGATCATCGCCGATTTTCAGGGGGACGCCGCGCTGGGGTTCTGGGGCTGGCCGGTATCGCTGGTCGACGGACCGATTCCCGCGTGCCAGGCGGCGCTCGCCATTCAGTCGTGGTTCAGCGAAGCCTCGCTGACGCCCGGCCATCCACTGACCGATTTCCGGGTGGGGATCGGCATCGCGCACGGCCGGGCCATCGCCGGCCGCATCGGGTCGGACGAGCAGGCGAAAATCGGCGTATTCGGCCCCCCGGTAAACCTCGGTTCGCGGCTGGAAGGTCTGACGAAGCAGCTTCGGGTGCCCATTCTGATCGACGAATCGACGGCCGAGTACGTGCGCAGCTCGATGCCGGCGACCGAGGGCCGTTGCCGGCGGCTCGGCCGCTTGCGGCCTTACGGGATGGACACGACGCTGATGGTCAGCGAACTGTTGCCGCCGATCGAGCAGAACCCCGACGTGACCGGCGAGCAGATTGCTGAATTCGAGGCGGGTGTCGACGCGCTGATCGCCGGCAACTGGACGAAAGCGACCGAAATCCTCAACCGCCTGCCGGAATCCGACGGCCCCCGGCAATTCCTGCTGAACTACATGATCCAGCAGGGGAACCAGCCCCCCGAGAACTGGGACGGGGTGATTCCCCTGTCGCAGAAGTAGCGCGCCATGTCGGTGGTTCCAGGATTGCCGCATTGCGCCGTGAATGAAGACAGGGAGAGGGGGAGAGGCGAGACAGGGAGAAAATCGAACTTCGACGGCAGGCGGGCCGTGGTATCGAATCCCGATTTTGTCGTAAAGGCCTCGAGGCCAATTATTTAGCCACAGGGCCTTGAACTCGCCTCGCGGCGCGCGATAAGCTGCCTGCGCTGCGGTTCGCCGATGTGCCCGGTCCCATCGGCGCCGGTTGATCGCCAGACTGCCAGTCCCCAACTTGGATGCGGAGGCCCCCATGCGCCGGCTCGCTGTTCGCGTGATTTTCGTCTCACTGATTCTGACGGCGCAGAGCGCAACTCGGGCGGACGGCCTGCTGCACAAGCTGCCGGCCGACGGCGCGTGGGCGAAATTCGATCTCGAAAAGTGTGCGGGTATTGCTGCGCAGTTTGTGATCACGCGCGGCAATTTCGATTCGGTCTTCACGTGCGAGAGCCGCCTGCACGACAGGGCTCCGTTCGGCGTCGTCAAGTTTCGTTCGTCGTCGATCCACAAAGAGAAGGGCGAGGTCAAGATCCCGATACACGTGACAGACCTGCGGCTGGCGGATTTCGGCGCCGATGCGAAGAGTGCGCTGCCGGAAAGAAACTAGAGGATGGAGGATCGAGGATGGAGGATCGCAAGCAATCTGTTACGAACGGGAGGGCGAGGCTCCTGCCGAGCCGCCAATGTGGCTTGTGATGTGGCAACGCGATCAAGGGGCTTCCACCTTGCGTGCCGTGTGGACGAAGGCGGTGATTCGCACGCCAGTGGCGTCGGCTGCCGGGTCGACAAATACGAAATCGTAGCGGGTCTCGCCCATCGTGAAAGATTCCACGCGGTGCGGCAGTTCGCGGCCCTGGTCGTCGCTGACCCGAAACAATTGACGATGGTTGGGAGGCAGTTTATTGAGCTTCACGAGAAAATGGACGCAGCCGCCGGTGATGGTCGCCGAGTGGATCGAGGGGCCGCCGCTGGATTGCGACGAGTGCGAAATCCCGAACGACTTCGTTCCG
>JACQFH010000615.1 GCA_016200145.1 Planctomycetia bacterium
AAGCCCGAACTTACAAGAGATGACACAAGATATTGGGCTTGCCCTGGGTCTCAAACCCACAATGTTGTGGATTGGACGAGAGGGCCAATATAAGTCGGCTCGTGCGTTTGTCAATACGGCCATTTTCAAAATCTGCATTTCGAAGTCACCATTTTGGACGTAAACGCCAGCCGAACATAGGAGTTAGTGACTTTGAAAAAAATGAAATTCGATGAAGAACCAGTGAAGGGGGGCTGTCTCGCGCGTGAATAACCTGGTCCCTTCCCTGGTGGCTGGCGCGGCCCTGATTGTGGTCGGCTGCGGGCTGATCTGGTGGCATTTGTCGACCAGGGCCACGCAATGCGGCGACGCGGCACTTTCCGACAGCGATCGCCTGTATTTTGCCCGGCAATTCCGCCGGCGCGTGCAGATTTCGCTCCTGGTGATTCTGCTGGGAGTGATGATTCCCGTCGGCGATTCACTGATGCAGCGTGATCACCCGCGGTTCTGGACGTGGTACTGGATCGCCGTCCTGATGATCGCCCTGTGGATCATGGCCCTGGCCGCACTCGACTGGCTTTCGTTCCGCACCTACCGCCGCGCCGCCCGCGCGAGCCTGGCCAGCCTCGAACGCAAACGCCGCGAACTCGAAGCCGAAGTCGACCGCTTCCGCAAGCGCGGCTCCAACGGCCGGCACACCGACTGACCGGGGCAACGCCCCTTGCGACCGCGTTAATGGCCCCCCGGCGGCGGAATTCTCACGAATTCCGCTGTGCAGGTCGACCTGCCCGCGCCTGCCTCGGGAGGCGAAGTCCTGTTCCGGCGATTGTTTCGGAATTCGCGCGGAAGGACCGGAAAATCTGTCCGTTTTTCGCTGCGGGTCGCATTCCTAAGGTATCCGCCGCTCCGGTGGATGCAGGTTGCCCGCGACAGCCTGCTGACAATTCCAAATCTCAGGCAGACAAAGAAAGTGGGGGGGCCCAAATGTCCAAGTTCAAGATGCTTCGATGGTTGCTCGGTGCCGGGGTGCTGTCCCTGGCTGCAGTTGTGTTCGGTGGCGGAGCCGGCTCGATTGGCGAAGAACCCCCGAAAGAACCGGAACCCACCCTGACGGCCATTCCACAGCCGGCGGAAGCGCCGCTGGACCGTCCGATTGTCGATTACGTTCCCCGCGGCTGGCAGGACATTCAGGACCCCGTGCTGGTTGAGTTCTCGGGCCTCTCCAAATCAGGGTCCCAGCTTACCGGCGACGTCAAGCTGCTCAACCGGGGCGGGACCGATTTGAAGGGCCCGGTCCGCATCGTGATCGACGACCTGTGCCTGGAAGGCATCTCGCTGAAGAACGCCTCGGGGAAGCTCGAAAACAAGGCCCACTACGTCGACGTGCTGGCCAAGGGGAAGATCCTCAAGGCCCATAAGTTGTCGGCCCCGCGGAAACTGACGTTCTCGGCGAAGGTTGAGCCGGCTGCCGAAAAGCTCGAGAAGTTCTCGCCGCGATACCGCGTGCTGGTCCCGGCCGATCCGGCCGATCTGAACGCCAACGCGGGGATGAGCTCGTTCACGCAGGAGCAGCTCGACAGCGCGATGAAGGCGCAGAACAAGCTCGACGATCAGCTTCGCGAAGCGGGGTACAAAGACATCCACGGATCAGGCACTGGCGTGGACGAGGACGGCAATCTGTACATTGCCGTCTACGCCCGCATTCCGAATCCCGACAATGTGCCCAAGACGATGGACGGGCTGCCGGTCAAGGTCGAATTGAAGGGCCCGTTCTTCCCGCTGTACGAAGACGTCAGCCCCTATCAGTACGACGACATCAAGACTGACTCCCGGTTCGCCCGCCCGGTTCCGACCGGCGTGGGGATCGGCAATGAGAAGGGTTGCAATTGGGTGGGAACGCTGGGAGCGCGAGTGACTTACGGCGGCCAGCGGTGCCTGCTCAGCAACTACCACGTGCTGATCGGCGACGCGACCACGATCACCGCCTGGCGGATCATGCAGCCCGCCGGCTGCCAGAATGTTTCGGCGGCAAACTCGCTGGGCAACCTGCGGGCGTACTTCCCGATCACGTTCTCGAAATCCGCGAACAACCGATACGACGCGGCGATAGCGACGACGTCGACCAGCCTGGTCAAGACGCTTCCGCCAGCCGGCTATTCCTCGTTGGGCGGCCCTCGGGCGCCGGCAAAGAATCTGGCCGTCCAGAAGTTCGGTCGGACGACGCGGTTCACGAGAGGCACGATCTCCCAAACCGGCGTGACGATCAACGTCGGCTACGGGCGGGGCCCCGCCAAGTTCATCAACCTGTTCGAGGTGAAGCCGCAACCCGGATTCAGCGCCTTCGGCTTGGGCGGCGACTCGGGTTCACTGGTCGTGACGCAGGGAACGAACCAGCCGGTCGGACTGCTCATGGCCGGCGACGGCGGAACCGTCTACTGCTGCCCCATCGCGGATATGCTGAGCGCCTCGGGCATGACGATTGATCGATAACGCTCGCCTGAGCTCCCGGTTCCGCCGCATCGCTTTGCGATGCGGCGGGACGGGACGCGAGGCCTCGCCCGGCAGCCTTGAGACGAAATCGTGCCAAGCCTTCCGGATGCGGCTTCTTCTCCCTCTCCCCCAAAAACAACGATTCGCATAAAGGACGCTCCCATGAAGACTTCTCGCCCCTTCTGGAAAATGTTGCAGCGGCTGCACCGCGATGAAGCGGGGGCCGTCAGCCTGGAAACGATTTTGATCATTGGCGCCATCGCTTTGCCGATTCTGATCTTCATCCTCAAGTACGGCTGGCCCAAAGTCCGCGAGTACTTCTTCAAGGGACTGAACGATCTGGGGAGGCAATCGGACCAGGTGACGACCGGAGGGTAGAACAAACGTGGGGCAGGCCTCCGACCTGACGGTTCTCGACCAGGTGATCTTCGGTCTGACGACCGACCTCGAACGGCGCGACCTGTTGCAGGACACCACAATCGTCTGCATGGGCGAATTCGGTCGCCCCCCGCATCAACCAGAATGCACTCCGCGACGCCTCCTCGCCTTTCCCAGCCGCGTCGACTATGATCCCCCCTTCATGACGCATCCACGTCCAACCACCCGAGGTGACATTTGGTCAAGAAATCGGCTTCCGCAAATTCCGATCGGTCGGATCCCAAACGCAACAAGAGCCTCGCCATTCGCATGGTTCTGAAAACAATGCCGAGTGCGAAAGTGGCCGAAGTGGCAGATGCTGTGAAGAAAGAGTTTGGACACCAGGTTCATCCGAACTTGATCTACATGATCAAGACCAAAAGCAATATGGCGTCTGACGGCAGGCCTCAGCGGCGGAAATCCGAGGGGCGAGAAACCCCGATGACGTCGGCCAAGCTCTGGGTCGAGGCCATCAAAATCGCGCGTGAGCTGTTGAGAGTCACCGGCAGCGTGCCGAACGCCACGGCGCTCTTAAAGGCCCTCGATCGATAAACCGATTTCCGCGGAACCCTTCCCAGGGGAGACTGTGTTGCCAACCGATGAATGGAAGTGTGCTGCGCTCAACTCAATGATTGACCGCAGACGTCGTAGCGTCATGTCGGACACGCCGGACGAAGCCGAAGACGAGTCCGAACTCGACGACGAGGACGATGACGAAGAAGACTTCGACGATGACGACGACCTCGACGACGACGAGGATCTTGGAGACGACGACTTCGACGAAGATGATCTTGAGGATGACGATTTCCTCGAAGATGATGAAGATGATGACGACGAGGAGGACGAAGAGGATGACCAGGACGAGGAGCAGGAACCATGAGAACGGTCCCCTGCGGCAGAATTGAGCCGTCTAAGCGACGTTCAGGCACGAATTGCCTGAGTTAACGCCGACTCCGAGTTCGCACCTGCCTGCCCGCAACGACCCTTCACGAGCAGGTCGGAGACCTGCTCCACGTCACACCGCCGCGATTTCAATGTGTTCGGCCTGCGTGGGGTCACTCTGCGGAAAATCGCGGCGGAAATGGGTGCCGCGGCTTTCCTGACGCGTCAGGGCACCGGCGATCATCAGCCGCGACACCAGCAGCATGTTCTGCAGCTCCCAGCCCGACGGGTCGGCGAACTCTCTGGCCGCGACGTACCGCGTCCAGAACTCCACCTGCCGTTCGGCCGATTCGAGCCCGGCCCGCTCGCGGCGGATGCCTACGTCGCGCCACATTTCGGCCCCCAGGGAGTTGCGCAGATCGAGCAGGTTCAATTCGTCGTCGTCGCGGGCGCCGCGCGGCCAGTCGCTTTCGAGCGGCAGCGCAGCGAAACTGTCGGGCTGGCCTGCCGCGAGCTGCGCCGCGCCCTTGCCGCTGCTGCGGCCGAACACCAGGCCTTCAAGCAGGCTGTTCGACGCCAGGCGGTTCGCGCCGTGCAGACCGCTCGAAGTGACTTCGCCGGCGGCCCACAGCCCAGGCACCGTAGTGCGCCCTTCCGGATCGACGACCGCGCCCCCAATCATATAGTGGGCGCCGGGCCGAACCGGAATCAGGTCGTGCGTGATGTCGAGCCCGAAATCGGCGCAGACCTTGCCGATGTGCGGAAAACGCTCGCGCACAAGCTTCGAATCGACGTGCGACAGGTCGAGATACACACACGGATGACGCGTGCGGTCCATCTGCACGGCGATCGCGTGGCTGACTTCGTCGCGCGGCGCCAGCTCGAACTGGGGCGAATAATCCCCCATGAAGCGGTAGCCCGTGCAGTCGCGCAGGTAGGCTCCTTCGCCGCGAACCGCTTCCGAGATCAGGTGCCGCGAGCTGCCGGCGATGTACAACACCGTGGGGTGAAACTGCATGAACTCCATGTCGCGGACGACGGCGCCGGCTCGAAAGGCGACGGCATGTCCGTCGGCCGTGGCGATCGAGGGGTTCGTCGTCTCGCGAAAGATCTGCCCGGCCCCTCCAGTCGCCAGGATCGTCTGCTTGGCCCAGATGATCGTCTTGCCGTGTCCGCGGTTCCAGACGATTGCCCCGCAGCAGCGGCCGTCGTGCGTGAGCAAGTCGATGATGAACGTGCGCTCCCAGAACTCGGCGTTGGGCAGGCCGCGGGCCCGGGCAATCAGCGCCCGCATGACTTCTTTTCCGGTGGCGTCACCGAGGGCGTGGACGACGCGGCGGTGGCTGTGCCCCCCTTCCTGCGTCAGGGCCAGTTCGCCGTTCTCGGTGTCGAAATTCGCGCCCCATTCGATCAGCTCCTGAATCCGCTCGGGGGCCTCGCGGACGACCATCTCCACGATTTTTTCATCGCACAGCCCTTTGCCGGCGGCCATCGTGTCGGCCGCGTGGTTCGACGTGTCGTCAACCGGGTCCATCGCCCCGGCGATGCCCCCCTGGGCGTAAGCACTGTTCGACTGCGCGAGATCATCCTTGCTGACGACGACGACGTTCAGCTCAGGAGGAATTTCTAATGCCGCCCGCAACCCGGCAATTCCGCTCCCGACGATCAGCACATCGGTAAAGACGTGCGAAATCCGCTTCGGATGAAACCGAACCTGGTAACGATGGGCGGGGGTGATGCAGAGGCGGGTCAGATAAACTCCACCTCGACCGGTTTCGGGATGATCCTCGCTTCGTACGCCCGCGCGAGCAGCAGCTTCACGGCGTCACGCCCGCGCGGGCCGAAGTCGAGAGTCCAGTCGTTGACGTACATTCCGACAAACGTGTCGGTCCGCTCGCGGTCGAGATCGCGGCCGTATTTCTCGGCATGGATCAGCGCTTCCTGCCGGTGGTCGAGACCGTAACGAATACTTTGCCGTAGAAGCTCTGTGACCTCGCGCATCCCCGTCTGCCCCAGATCGCGGCGGATGGCGTTCCCGCCCAGCGGCAGCGGCAGCCCGGTTTCCGCGTGCCACCACTTTCCAAGGTCGACGATCAGCGAGAGTCCCTGGTTCTGATACGTGAGCTGCCCTTCGTGAATGACGAGGCCCGCATCGGCCCGTCCCTGCTCCACGACGTTCAGAATCTCGTCGAACGGATGCACCTCGTACTCGAATGAGTCGCCCAGCAGCAGCTTGAGCGACAGGAACGCCGTCGTCAGCGTTCCCGGCACGGCGATTTTTTTGCCTTTCAGGCCGGCGATGTCCCCCGGCTGCCGGGCGACGACCATCGGCCCGTAGTTGTCTCCCATGCTCGCTCCGCACGAGCACAGGGCGTACTTGTCCGTGACGAAGGCGTAGCCGTGCAGGCTGACGGCGGTGAGTTCGAGCTCGCCTCGAAACGCGCGATGGTTGAGGGTCTCGATGTCCTGCAGCGTGTGCTCGAATCGGTAGCGCCCGGTCTCGATCTTATCGTTCGCCAGGGCATGAAACATGAAGGCATCATCCGGATCGGGGCTGTGCCCGACGCGGATCAACTGTTGATCGGCAGCAACTGGAGGCATGAAAGGGATTTCGGATTTGGGAATTCGGATTTCGGATTTGACGACGTTGGCAGCGAAGCGTGTTTAGCGATGATGCGCACCAGAGTCCTTTGTCGATCGACTCTCCTCTCCACACGAGCTAACCGCACGCGCAACCCCAAATTAACCGTCGCACACAACGCTCGCAAGGGGCTCGTCCTGCGATGCTTGCGGCACCCGTCAATTGCGTCTACTGTGCTGAAACTTCGATGAGCACCGACAATCCAGCACCGGCGAGTTCTCCAGAAACCGCATCGCGCCCCACTCGCGTTCGGCACGTCGTCGTGGCTGTCACCGTGCTGATGGCCGTCGTTCTGTATCTCGACCGGTTCTGCGTCTCGTTTGCCGAGCGCTATATCAAAGAAGACCTCGGCCTGACCGAGCGGGAAATCGCCCATTTCATCAGCGCATTTTTCTGGGCCTATGCGCTGGGGCAGGTGCCTTCGGGATGGCTGAGCGACCGGCTCAGCAGCCGCGGCGTGCTCGCACTGTACATTGTCTCATGGTCGTTTTTCACCGCGATGATCGGAGCGGCCGCGGGCTTCGCGATGCTGCTTGCGATGCGGCTGGGATGCGGCCTGAGTCAGGCCGGGGCCTACCCGACCGCCGGCGCGTTACTCGGGCGCTGGGTCCCCTTTTCAGGACGGGGCCTGGCCAGTGGCCTGGTGGCGCTGGGAGGGCGCGTGGGGGCCGTGATCGCCCCGATCCTGACGGCGTACCTGATGGTGATCTTCGTGCCGCTGTCGACGCCTGCCGATCTCGACGCGCGATCGATTCTCGACGGCCCGGCCCTGTGCGCGAAGCTGACCGCGCCGCCGTCAACCGCAGGCTTCGGCGATGCGCCGCCGATCGGAGAGAGGATCTTCCGTCGTCTGCCCGCCGAAGTGCAGCCATCGGTCGTAACGTACGGCGAGTTGCAGCGGCAGCGCCAGGACGCCGAGACACGCAGAGCGGCTGCTGGAAAACCGGCCGAGCCGGCGCCTCCCGTGCCGATGGACGCCAGCGACGTGCAGGCACTCGTCGCCGGCCTGGATGCACTGCTCTCGAGCGCCGATCTGTTCGAGCCACGCGACTTCGATCGACTGAAGAACCTGGAACGCGAGGCACTGGGACTTCAGGCACGACGGCAGAAGGGAGAATCGCTCTCGGATGCCGAGACCGTTCGGCTCAACCGGCTGTTTCTGGAGGGGCTATTCGCCAAAGAGATTGGCAAACTGTACGTCAAAGGGTGGCGCCCCGTATTGCTCGTCTACGGAATCGCCGGGCTCGCGGTCGCCGCCACGTTCTGGTTCTGCTTTCGCAATTCGCCTGCCGAGCATCCGTGGTGCAATGCGGCCGAGCGATCGCTAATCGGCGGCGAAGCGGCGGAGTCACCGGGAGGGGCCGCGGCGGCCAGAACGAAATTCCCGGCACGCGCCATCCTGACCAGCCTCAGCCTGTGGATGTCGTCGATCTCGCAATTCACGACCAATATGGCCTGGCTGTTCTTTGTCACGTTTTTCGCCCGCTATCTGAGCGACGTACACCACGTTCCGATTCTCGACCGCAGCGTGATGGCCGCGGTGCCGCCCATGGCGGGGATTGTCGGGATGTTTCTGGGTGGACACCTCACCGATTCGCTCGTGCAGAAGATCGGCCTGCGTTGGGGCCGGGCGTTGCCGATGGCACTGACGCGGTTCGGGGCGGCGGCCGCGTACCTGGCGTGCCTGTGGATTGACTCGCCCTGGCCGGCGACGATCGCGTTCGCCAGCGGCTTCTTGTTCGTGGATCTTGGGGTCAGCGCGGTGTGGGCCTTCATGCAGGACGTGGGGGGGAAGCACGTCGGAGCGATCCTGGGGTGGGGCAACATGTGGGGCAATTTCGGCGCCGCCCTCGCGCCGCTCCTGTACGACAGGGTCCTTGGGCCTGACCCGAAAACGGCCGACTGGAATGTCATGTTTCTGGTCTGCGCCGGGCTGTTCGTCGTCTCAGGCTTGTCCGGATTGTGGATCAACGCCACGGTTCCGATCGTGGCCGCAAACGAGGAACCCCCCGCCCGAAATTCGGAATGATTCAGGAACGGGCATTATTTTTAATTAATAAAAAAAATTATATTTATATCATTTAATACAACCACTATAATTCGTAAATAGGATGCTGGCTTTCGTTGCTGCGGCTGGCAGAACACGGCAGAGTCCGCGTTTCGTCGAAGCGGCAACCGTTGATTCAACTGAATTGCGACTCCGGCGGAGTGGCCCGGTTGCGGATGAGCGGATGTTTTCTTTGTTCCAATCGCTGTGGAGACGCAACGCACCGCAGGGACGAAAAAAAAATCCCCCCTTCGATCAAATTTTCCCCCCTTCGTGAAAAACGCGGGAATTGAGGGGATTCAGATTTCCCCCCTTCGGAGCGATTTTCCCCCCTACATGCTGGAGTTCAGGCTTCAGCCTGCGTAACTGGAATTGGTTCACAAGGTTGCACACGAGCGAGCGCATTTGGCGCCCGTCAAGGATGCAATCGTGCGTTCGACCCGGCAAGAGCGCAGGCTGAAGCCTGAACTCCAACGTCAGGCTGGAAAGCCTGACCTACATGCCGTAACGTGGAAACCATGGGACGACGCCTCGCAAGTCGCTGGCTATGCCTGATCGCGCTGAGCGCCGGATCACCGGCAAGCTCCCAGGCCGGCGAGCGACCCGAAGCCCCGATTTCGTTCCGCAACGACGTAATGGCTGTCCTCTCCAAGGCCGGCTGCAACATGGGGGTCTGCCACGGGAACAAGAACGGCAAAGGGGGATTCAAGCTGAGCCTGCGGGGCGAAGATCCGAACTGGGACTTCGCCGTTCTGTCGCGCGATCTGACCGCGCGCCGTATCAACCGGCTCGAGCCCGACGCCAGCCTCCTGTTATTGAAACCGACGATGCAGTTGCCCCACGAGGGGGCGAGGCGATTTAAGGTCGGTTCCCGGGAATATGAAATTCTGCGGCGCTGGATCGCCGCGGGTTCGCCGGCCGACCCGCCGGGAACGCCAGCGCTCGCGAACCTGGCGGTCGAACCGCGCGACGTGGTGCTGGTGGAGCCGGCCGACCACGTACAGCTTTCGGTTGAGGCGGTCTTTTCCGACGGCAGCCGGCGCGACGTAAAAAGTCTGGCCGTCTACGATACGTCGAATTCTCTCATCGAAGCCGGGCACGACGGTCTCGTCGAGCGGCGCGGCGCCGGAACGGCGACCGTCATCGTGCGCTTTCTCGACCGACAGGTTCCAGTGCGGGTGGCGTTCGTTCCGGCACGTCCCGATTTCGCCTGGCAGGGGCCCGTGCCGGCGAATTTCATCGACGAGCACGTGTTCGCTCGGCTCAAGGCCTTGCGGATCTATCCATCACCCCGTTCGTCGGATTCGGCTTTTCTGCGCCGTGCGTTTCTCGATTTATTGGGGATTCTGCCCACGGCGGACGAAGCGCGGCAGTTTGCTGCCGACGCGGGTGCGGACAAGCGGGCCCGGCTGATCGACAATCTGCTCGAGCGGCCCGAGTTCGCTGACGCCTGGGCCCTCAAATGGGCGGACCTGTTGCGCGTGGAGGAAAAAACACTCGATCGCAAAGGGGTGCAGAACTTTCACGCCTGGATCCGGGGGAGCATCGCCCGCGACAAGCCGCTCGACCAGTTCGCGCGCGAGCTGATTGCCTCGCGAGGCAGCACGTATCGCGACCCGGCGGCCAATTATTACCGTGCCATGCGCGACCCCTTCATGCGGGCCGAGTCGACGGCCCAGGTGTTCCTCGGCGTGCGCTTGCAGTGCAGCAAGTGTCACAATCATCCGTTCGACCGCTGGACGCAGGACGACTATTACCGCTGGGCCAACCTGTTCGCGCGGGTCGAGTACCGCGTGCTCGAAAACCGCCGCCGCGACACGAACGACTCGCACGAATTCGACGGCGAGCAGATCGTCATCATGGCCCGCGAGGGAGACGTGAAAGACCCGCGCACCAACCAGCCACCCGCGGCCCGGTTCCTGGCGCAAGACGCCGCCAACCTGCCCGGCGACGCCGACCGCTTGGTGGCCCTGGCCGACTGGCTGGCAAATTCCAGCAATCGGCAGTTTGTCGAGACGCTGGCCAACCGCATCTGGTATCACCTGCTGGGACAGGGAATCGTCGACCCCATCGATGATTTCCGCAGCACGAACCCGCCCGTCAATCCGCAGTTGTTGAGCTCCCTGGCGACTGAACTGGCATCGCACAATTTCAGCCTGCGGCATCTGATCCGCACGATCATGAATTCCGAGGTGTATCAGTTGTCTGCCACGCTGAACGATTCAAACCGCGAAGACGACTCGAACTTTTCGCGTGCGCGGGCGCTGCGGCTGACGGCCGAACAATCGGCCGACGCCATGGCGCAGGTGGCGGGAGTCTCGCTGCGGTTCGCCGGCTACCCCGAAGGACTGCGAGCCGGCGAACTGCCGGGCGTCAACGCCGTGCGCGACCGCGATTCGCGCCCCACGTCGGCCGACCAGTACCTGAAGATGTTCGGGAAACCTCCGCGTCTGCAAGCCTGCGATTGCGAACGCAGCAACGAGCCGACGTTGAGCCAGACGTTCGGCATGGTGACTGGTTCGCTCGTGATGGAGCTGATCAGGCGCCGCGACAATCGCCTGGGAAAATGGCTGGAGAGCAATCAGCCTGCCGAGGAAATCATGGACGAATTGTTCTGGACTGCGCTGAGCCGTCCACCGACGGCGGAAGAACGCCGCTCGGTGCTCGCGCACGTCGAATCACAATCCAATCGCCGCGAGGCGTTCGAAGACATCTTGTGGGCGCTGATGAACACAAAGGAATTCCTGTTTCGGCTGTGACATGAATCGCGATTCGTTATGGAATTTGGGCGTCGCCCGGCGAACCCTACTGCAAGCCGGGGGTACGGGTCTGCTGGGGCTGTCGCTGCTGCGGATCCTGCGCGCCCAGGAACAAAAACCGGCTAGAGCCGGGCGGGCGAAATCGGTCGTGTTTCTCTACCAGTTCGGCGGCCCCAGCCACGTCGACACGTTCGACATGAAGCCCGACGCGCCGGACGGAGTCCGCAGCAAGTTTTCGCAGATTTCCACCAGCCTGCCGGGCCTCGAAATTTGCGATCTGCTCCCCGAAACGGCCAAGGTGATGGACAAGGTGACGCTGGTCCGCACCGTCTATCACAACATGAAGAATCACAACTCGGCGTCGTACTACGCCCTGACGGGGCACGCGCCTCCGCTCGACGATATCCGGCTGCGCGATTCGGTCGAGCTGTTTCCGGCGTATGGTTCGGTCGTCGATCGACTGGCGCCGCTGGACGGCAGCATGCCCACGTTTGTGGCTTATCCTTATGTCATTCGCGACGGGGCCGTCACCCCGGGCCAGCATGCGAGTTTCCTCGGCAAGAAGCACGATCCGCTGCTCATCACCGAAGACCCGAATGGGATCGATTTCAAGCTGCCCGAGCTGAGCTTGCCGTCGAGTCTGTCGGCTGCGCGGCTCGACAAGCGCCGCGAAATTCAAAAGCTGATCGACCGGCAGACCGAAGCGACCGAACAGGCGGCCGCCATGGGCGGGCTCGACGCGTACTACGAGCGCACTCTGGCCATGCTGAGCACGCCGGCCGTGCGGAACGCGTTCGACCTGTCGGCCGAGCCCGAGCTGTTGCGGCGCAAGTACGGGCGCACAACGTACGGCCAGGGGTGCCTCCTGGCCCGGCGGCTCGTCGAGGCGGGCGTGAAGTTCGTCAACGTCTACTTTTCGTCGAGCATTGGCGGGCAGAGCACCACCGACGGCGGCTGGGACACGCACGGCTTCAACAACACCTTCATGTACCCGATCCTGAAAGCCAGGCACCTGCCCCTCACCGACCACACGCTGCCGGTCTTCCTGAACGACCTCGACGAACGCGGGCTGCTCGATTCGACGCTCGTCGTCTGGATGGGGGAATTCGGAAGGACCCCCAAGCTCAATTCGCAGACCAGCCGCGATCACTGGCCGCAGTGCTACACCGTGCTGCTGGCCGGCGGGGGCGTGAAACGGGGTTACATTCACGGCCGTTCCGACAAGCAGGGGGCGTTTCCCGATCGCGACGGCGTGCCGATCGAAGACCTGGCCGCCACGATGTTCTCGCTGCTGGGCATCGACCCGTCGACCGAAGTGGTCGACCGCCTGAACCGCCCGCTCCCGATTTCCTCGGGTCGCCCGGTGGTGAGCGTGATGGCGTAGCTGGAGTTCAAGCTTCAGCCTGCGCTCTTGCGGGGTCGATCGCAGTATTGCACCCTTGGCAGGTTGGGCAAGCGCTCAGCGGATGCAATCGTGTGATCGAGCTCCAGTTGCGCAGGCTTAAGCCTGAACTCCAACGGCTACCTACGAAATTGTAATGAAAACGGCTATTCCCCTGGCGGAAAGGCGTGTATAATCGGGGCGGGTCATTTCACGCGATTGGTCGTTCAATCGACCGCCATCGTGCCTGCCGGTAAATCGTCACTCTGACCGGAGCAAGGCCATGAACGTGAAATGCAGGTTTGTCGTCGCAGTCTGTCTGTCGCTGGGTTTGGCAACCTCTGCCGTTGCCGCTTCGAAGCAGCCGATCCGGAAGCTCACCCACGACCCCAATGTCCCCGCCGTCGAATTGTTCGACGCGATGGAAAAGGGACTGGTCGAAACTACAGTGATCGCGAAGAACTCGCACGAAGCCAGCGTCTTCGTCACCAACAAGTCCGACGCCCCCGTCAGTGTGCAATTCCCGAAAGCCGTCGTCGCGGTGCAGGTCCTCAAACAACTGGGGTTCCCGCAGCGCAATAACGGAATCGGCAACGGCCCTGGCGGCGGCGGCAACGGTCCCGGCGGGGGGCAGAGCCAGTCGATCGGAGGCGGCGCCGGGCAAGGGATGGGAATGGGTCAGAATCAAGGCATGCAGAACAACGGCGGAAACGGTTTTCAGGGCGGAAACGGGAACGGAATCGGATTCGGCGTGTTTTCCGTCCCCTCGCAGAAAACCGTGCAACTGCCGCTGACGACCGTCTGCCTCGCACACGGCAAGCCCGAGCCGCGGGCCCGGATGAAATACCGGCTGGTGAAGCTCGAAGATTATTCAAACGACCCGGTTCTGCACGAAACGCTCAAGCTGTTTGTCGCCGGCGCGGCCGACACCGAGACGGCCCAGGCCGCCGTCTGGCACCTGACCGACAAAATGAGCTGGGATGATCTGCACAATAAACAGATCGACCGCATCGGTCATGAGCCGCTGCCGTACTTCGGCGACGGCAAGGTCGCCGCGGCGCGCGACCTGATCGACAAGGCGAAAGGCAATGTGAAAGATCAAGGCACCGAGCGCAAAGTGGAAACAGCCGCGCGCCGGCCGGAATGAATCTGCGGGCAGGAAATGTTTGCGGGCCGACGCGCAAACGACGAAGAATCGCGTCCCGGCCGCTGAAAGCGGCCGGGACGCTGAGAGCATCCTCTCGTTCCCACGCAGAGCGTGGGAACGCGCGTTCGGATGCTCTGCGTCCTGCGTGCTTCGCCGTCGTGCAACGTGGGCCGATGTTTGCTCGAACGCGACGCAGAGCGTCGGGACTGGCGTTCCCACGCAGAGCGTGGGAACGAGATGTGTATTTTTTGTTCCCCTCCCCCCTGGGAGAGGGGTCAGGGGTGAGGGCGAGTTGAAATCGGCGCTCGACATCTTCAACGCCTGCGAAGCCGCGCTGTGGTTTGCAATGGCGGCGGCTGTGATCTTCCGCTATCGCCGCGCGATCGGCGGAACGCGGCGGATCGCTTTCGGATTGGCCCTGTTCCTGGTGCTCTTCGCCGCCTCCGATTTGATCGAAATGCGCACCGGCGCCTGGTGGCGCCCGGTCGGACTGCTTGTTCTGAAAACGATCTGTGTGATTGGCCTCGTCGGATGTTTCGGCCTGCTCTGGCGGCACAGCCGGCAATAGGCATCGTCCTCGCTACAGCTTCAGCGGCAAATCCACCACCTGGCCGGTGCGGGCCGAGATCAGGCAGGCCTGGCAGATTTCGACGGCGGCACGGCCTTCGGCGCCGCCGATCGCGGGGGGTCGCCGCTCCACGATGCTGTCGACGAATTCCTGCACCACGCCGATGTGCGGATACAGACGGATCGGCGACTTGGGCTCTTTGAGATAGTCGAATCGCTCGGGGGTCGCGATCCGCTCCCATTTATCGCCTTTGCCGAGCTCGAGAAATTCGAAATTTTCGAGATCGAGAATGCCGTCGCGCCCCACGATCTGAAAACGGACTTCGCTGGAAGGAATTCCGGGGGGCGGCATTTCGGAGGAAATCCACAGATGCCCCATCGCGCCGTTGTCGAAAACGACCTGCGCCATCACGCTCTGCGCCGGCGCCGGCAGTTCGCTGAATGTCGTGACCTGCGCGAACACCTTCACGGCATTGGCGCCAGTCACCCAGCGGAGAAAATCGGTGTTGTGCGTCGCCATACCCATGAACAGGCCCCCGCCGGCTTCGTCGGCCATCCAGGGCCGGGTTTCGAACAGCTCTCTCGCCAGCGTCACCGGAAAGCTCGACACGGTGCGCACCATCCGCACCGGGCCGATCGTGCCGTCGTCGATCAGTTGTTTCGCCCGTTTCGTGATCTTGCGGAATCGCTCGGTCTTGACGACCGCCAGGTTGACCCCCGCCTTCTGGCACGCGGCGATCATTGCGTCGCAATCCGCAATCGTCGGCGCCATGGGCTTTTCGGCAAGCACGTGTTTTCCCGCAGCGGCGGCCGCCAGCGTCAGCTCGCGGCGGTTCTGGTCGGGAGTCGCCAGAACCACCGCCTGCACGTCGTCGCGCGCGAACAGAGCCGGTATCTCGGCAACGTGGTCCACCCCGTAGTCGCGCGCCAGTTCCGCCCCGCGCCGGCCTCCCGCCACGGCGGCCAGCCGCGCCCCCCGTACATGCCGCGAAATGGCTTCGCAGTACGTGAGCCCCATGAAGCCACTGCCGATCATCCCAATTCCAACAGTCATTCCTGATCTCTCCTGATGCTGAGGCCTGAGGCTTGAGACCTCAGGCTTGAGGAAAAAGTACTCAAGCCTCACGTCTCAAGCCTCACATCTCGTCTTCCCTTGTCTCCCCCTCTCCCAGTCTCCCCCTCTTCCGTCGCCTGCAAGGAACACCACCGTTCACAACCCGCCCACCCAGGCGCGCGCCAGCCGCGTGAACTCATCGCCGCGAGCTTCGTAATTGGCGAACCAGTCGTAGCTGGCGCAGCCGGGCGAAAGGACCACAACGTCACCGGGCGACGACTGGGCTGCAGCCCATTCGAACGCCCCGGCGAGCGTCACGTGAACTTTGGCGGCGACGCGGCCGTCGGGGTCGGCCTGCCGCAGGTGCCATTTCAGCTTCTCGCCGGTCTGGCCCAGCAGGGCGACCGCCTTAACGCGGCGCCTGACGATCTCGCCCGCCAGCCGCGACAGGTCGATCCCCTTGTCGTAGCCTCCCGCGAGCAACACGACCGGCGCCCGAAACGACTCCAGCGCCAGGACCGTGGCTTCCGGCGTCGTGGATTTCGAGTCGTCGTAGAAGCGGCGGTCGGCCTTGTTCGCGACCTGTTGCAGTCGGTGCGGCAGTCCCTCGAATTTTGTCAGGGCCGCCTCAATCTCACTGGGCGCAGTCCCCAGGAGCAGCGCCGCGCAGCTCGCCGACAGCGCGTTTTCGAAGTTGTGCATTCCCGGCAAAGCGAGCCATCGACCCAGCGGCAGCACCTGTTCGCGCGGTCCGAAACGAAACAGCGCCCGCCGTTTGTAAGTGTCGAACCCGACGGCGAACATCCCCTGCCGGCCTTCGTCGTCACGACCGAACCAGAACCTGCGGGCCCGCGTGGGCCAGGCCGCCACGTCGGCGTCGTTCTGGTTGACGATGGCGAACCGGTCTTCCGTCTGCCAGCGCAACAGGTTCTGCTTGGCTTCGCGATACGCGTCGACCGTCGCATGCCGATCGAGATGATTCGGCGTGAAATTCGTCACGACGGCAACGTGCGGATTGGGCTGCAGCACGGCAAGGTCTTCGAGCTGAAAACTGCTGAGCTCCAGCACGACCCAGTCGCTCGGTTGAATCTGATCGACTGTCGGCAACAGGCTCTTGCCGATGTTGCCTCCCAGCCAGATCGTCTGCGGCGCACCGGCAATGCGCTGCACGGGAGACTCGGATGGCGGCGACTCAGAGGGGGTCTCGCGCATTTGCAGCGTCCCCTTGGCAGCGCTGAGCAATGCATGGATCAACGCAGTGGTCGTCGACTTGCCATTGCTGCCGGTCACACAGATCGTCTGGCCGCGATTACGTTCCCAGAAAAGGTTCATCTCGCTCGTGATCGGCGCGCCGGAATCGCGGGCCATTTGCAAGTACCGACTCGTTTTGGGAACGGCAGGACTTGCGACCACCAGGTCGACGCGACGGAAATCGTCATCGCGGTGGCCGCCGAGTTGCTGCACGACATTGGGGCAATCGGCAATCTGCGCAACGGCTGCGGCCAGCTCGCCGGCCGGTTTGAGGTCGGTCACCGTGACCGCCGCCCCCTGTGCCGCGAGAAACTGAACCGCGCCAATCCCGCCGCCGAACGTCCCCAGCCCCATGACAGTGACGCGCATGCCGCGAAAGTCGGTAATCATCGGTCGATTTCCGGAATCAACGGAATTCGGCGGTTGCGTCGTTTGCAACACCGGGCATCGACCAGTAGCCTAACGCGAACGCGCGCCGAGTGCCAATGCACGGCGCGCGGGCGGGTTTGTGGCGCAGGGGAAAAAGCACGTAAGATTCGCGGCTGCGCCTCGACGCGAAACGACTTGATGCTTTGCACGACGAGCTTACGAACAACATGACGTCGCTGACCGGCGCTGATGTGCTGCTGAAGTGCTTGCGAGCCCAGGGGGTGCGGGCCGTCTTTGGAATGCCGGGGACGCAAAACGTCGGGCTGTACGATGCATTTCATCGATCGGGCGACGGAATCGCGCATTACCTGATCCGGCACGAGCAGGGGGCCACGATGCTGGCCAACGGGTTCGCACGAGCGAGCGGCGACGTGGGCATCGCGTTTACCGTTCCGGGACCGGGGGCCGCCAATGCCGCCACGGGGATTCTCGACGCCCTCACCGACTGCATTCCCGTGCTGCTGGTCGTGGGCGGCTACGACCGGCCGTTCGCCAAGCGCGACCGCACGAAGATGTTTCATGGGCTCGACCAGGCGGCTTTCTTCAAACCGCTGGCGCGGTATTTCGGCCGCCCCGCGACCGTGGACGACATACCCCGAATTGTTACCGAAGCGTTTGAGGCGATGTTTGCGGGGCGCCCTGGGCCGGCCGTCATCGAATTGCCGCCCGACCTGGCCATTGAACCAGTCGGTCGGGAGATTTCGCCACCTCCCGCGGTGCCGAAACTGGTCGAGCGGCCTGTCAAACGCACCGAGATCATTTCACCGGCCAGCGCCATCCGCCGGATGCGCCGCCCCGTCGTCCTGGTGGGGGCCGATTGCGTCATCGCCAACGCCAGCGACGAAGTCCGGCGGCTGGCCGAACGATTGCAGGCGCCGGTCGTCTATGGCCGGCGTGGAAAGGGGGTGATCCCCGATGATCATCCCCTCGTCGCCGGATTCACGCGCTCGAAGCGCGCCGTCCGATTGCTCGAATCGGCCGATGGCGTAATCGCCATCGGCGTCCGATTCACGCAGATCGACATGCTGAACTGGACGATTCGCCTGCCCGAAAACCTGGTGCAGTTTGACCGCGACCCGCGCGAACTCGGTCGCGAGTATCCGATCTCAACGGGTTTCGCGGGTTCGCTGGCCCCAGCCCTGCGCGCCGTGTGCGACGAACTGGAATGGCTGCTCCCCGACGTCGACGCGGAATGGTCGCACATGGCCCACGCCGAGCACGAGGCGTGGAACGCGGAACCGGCGATCCCGATCCTCAGCCAGATTCGGCGCGCGCTTCCCGCCGATGGAATTGTCTCAGTCGACATCACCGCCGCCGGGTATAATTGCTTCGACCGCTTCCCCGTCCCGGGTCCGCGGTCGATGATCTACCCGTGCCACAGCGTGTCGCTGGGGTTTGCATTTCCGGCGGCGATCGGGGCAAAAATCGCCGCTCCGGAGCGTCCGGTCGTTTCCCTTTCGGGCGATGGCGGCTTCGTGATGGGGTGTTTCGAACTGGGGACGGCGGTCGAGCACCGGGTGGGTGTCGTGGCGGTCGTCGTCAAAGACCACTGCCTGTCGGCGATCAAGGGATCTCAGGTGCAGGCATTTCAGGGCCGCAGCATTGACGTCCAGATGCAATCTCCCGACTTCGTGACGCTGGCGCACAGCTTCGGCGCGTACGGAATCAGCACCGGTGATATCGAAGCCCTGCCACGGCTGATCGAAGAAGGCCTGCAGCGCCCGGGCCCCACAGTGATCGAAGTGCGGATGCACGACCGCGTGGACGAGATGATTTCAGTGATTCCGTGGCTGCATGGAGAATGAGGGTCAAGGGGACAGCCGACAGCCGGGCGGATGACGTGAGATAGAGAATTTCGAAAATGCCAACGGAAGAACAGTTGCTCGTCGAGAAACTGCGCAAGGTGGAAGCACTGTATGCCGGCGCCGCCTCGGATGGCGAACGGGCCGCCGCCGCAAATGCCATCGAGCGGATTCGCGAGCGATTGCACTCTGCTCAGGAAGCTGATCCTGCCATCGAATTTCGATTCTCCATGGCCGATGAATGGTCTCGCAGGCTGTTTGTCGCGCTCCTGCGACGATATGGCGTATCGCCCTACCGGTATTCTGGCCAGCGTCGCACGACCGTCATGGCAAAGGCGCCAAAGAGTTTCGTCGACGAAGTCCTGTGGCCACAGTTCCGGCAACTGAGCCACGAGCTGCAGCAGTATCTCGCACACGTGACCGAGAGGGTCATCACCGCCGGAGTCTTTGCCGATTCGTCGGAAGCCGAAGAACGCCCGCAGACGAAGTCGCTCTCCCCGCCACAGGATCATTATGCGTCATAATGTCAAAAGTATCGAAACGACCTGGGTCGACTTGCCCCTGAGGCCGATTCCCGCCCGCAACATGCGGCGAGAGATTCCGCACTGGACGCTGTTCGAAATCTGCAAGGTCACGCTCGATTCGGGGGTCGTGGGTTTTGGCGAAACGATGGTGTATTACACTTGGGGG
>JACQFH010000639.1 GCA_016200145.1 Planctomycetia bacterium
CGAAGGGCACACGATTCAGGAGCTCCTGCACACGAAGTTCAGCGCGCCGGAATCCGAAATTCGCGATCAGTTGACACGGAACGGACAATGGTCGGGCGAATTAACCCAGGCGCGCCGCGATGGAACCGAACTGATCGTCGCCAGCCATTGGATTCTGTACCGCCGCGATCCCGGCGGCCCGCCTGTCGTAGCGCAGGTGAATAACGACGTGACGGACGCCCGGCGTGCCGAGGCCGCCCTCCGCGAGGCAGACCGTCACAAAGATCAGTTTCTGGCGACCCTCGCCCACGAGTTGCGAAATCCCCTGGCGCCGATTCGAACGGGGCTCGACCTGCTCCGGGCGCAGGGCGGATCGGTAGAATCAGACGGGCCATCCGCAGAGGTTCACGCCATGCTCGAGCGGCAGGTGGGCAACCTGGTGCGCCTGATCGACGACCTGCTCGACGTCGGGCGGGTGAACACCGGCAAGATCGCCCTGGCACTCGAGAGGGTCAACCTGGCCGATATCGTCGAAGACGCCGTCGAAGCGTCGCGACCGCACGTCGCGGCCGCCGGCCACGAATTGCTGATCGACATTCCCAAAGAGCCATTACCGCTGGACGCCGACCGCACGCGCCTGGCGCAGGCGCTGTTGAACCTGCTCAACAATGCCGTCAAGTTCACTGATCCGGGAGGTCGCCTGTCGCTGACGGCCCGCCGCGATGGAACCGACGTCGAGATTCGTGTCGCCGACAACGGCATCGGCATCCCGCTCGACATGCTGCCCAAAGTATTCGATCTGTTCACGCAGGTGGACTATTCAGCGCACCGGTCGCACGCAGGCCTGGGAATCGGGCTGAATCTGGTGAAGGCGCTCGTCGAAATGCACCACGGCAGCATCGCGGCCCACAGTTCCGGACCGGGGCTGGGAAGTGAATTCGTGATGCGCCTGCCGATGGCGGCGCTTCGCGCACGGCGCGCCGCGACGGGAACTCCCGCGTCCTCCGAGCCGGCGCCGGCCGGGCCGCCGCGCCGCATTCTCGTGGTCGACGACAGCCCCGACTCGGCCCGCAGCCTGGCGATGCTGCTCACCATGAAGGGGCACCAGTGCCAGACGGCCTTCGACGGTCCCGGAGCGCTCGAGGCCGCCGCCGAGTTCGACCCCGACGTGTTTGTCCTCGACATCGGGATGCCGGGCATGAGCGGCTACGAAGTCGCGCGCCGCCTGCGCGCCACGACCGATTTCAATCGTGCAAAACTGATCGCCGTCACCGGCTGGGGCCAGCCCGAAGACCGCCGGCGCGTGAAGGAATCGGGGTTTGACCATCACCTGGTCAAGCCGATCGCCGTGAATGCGCTGGCGGAATTGCTGTCCGAGCGCTAGCGATGGCCGCGTCCCAGCCGGCGCCGGAGAGTGCTGAAGATCATCCGGTACTTCGGCGCAGGCACGTAGCGGCCGGCTGGACTGCGAGGGGTCGACTCGAGTCCGTCGGCGACGTCGCGGCGGTGCTTGCCCCGGCCGGCTGGTTCGGGTTGCACCACGTCATAGTCCGTCGACGCTTCGGGCAAATCGACGTCGGCCACATCTTCGAGCATGTTGTCGTCGACCGTCCACTGATCAACCGGGCCGCCAGGCACGATCTCTTCTTCGTCCCAGCGACCCACGGCTGCATGGACCTCCCGGCAGGCCTCCGCGACGCTGGCGCCGATCCGCTCTTCGATGTCGGGCCGCTCCATCCCGGCGGGGACGACGAACCGCGGTTCCGCGTCGAGCGCCGCGCTGTCGTCTTCGTCAGGCAGAAAATCCACGCTCTCGTCGAGCGCCAATTCGCCGGAGCCATCGTCAAGTAGGAACGGGTGGCGCCCGGTGACCGGCGCACACAAGGGCACGTCGACGCCAACTTCCAGCTCGTCGTCCGAATCGGCATGCACCGCCAGGGGTTGCGGGGCGGCAGGCACGTCAAGCGGGGGCGCCGCGTGCCAGTTCGCCGGGACGGGGGCGTCTTCGAACGTCCGGGCCAGGCGCGGCATGCCCGCATCGAGCAGCGCATAATGGTCGACGACAGGTTCTTCGGTCATTTCATCTGCCAGCGAAATTGATTCGGAGTCATCCGGCGCTGAATCGGTATCCGCAACGTCGCTTCCCACTTCGAAGCACACGGTCTCCCCGAAGGCGGGAGCGTCGCCGAATTCTTCACTGGCGACCGGCGACGCGACTGCAATCGTTTTGCGGCGATCCGTTTTGGCATCCTGGTGGGCGTCGTATTCCTCGACCTGGTCCGAAAGTTCCGTCGACGAGGTATCCGCCGAAACAGAGATGTTCCAGTGCAGCGGAAGCTGGCGCAGGTCGAGCAGGGCTTCTGCAACCAGTTCCACGGTCACGCGGGGCGATTCCTGGACGTATGTCAGCAGCAGGGCATGATCGCAGAGCTGGTTCAGGCAGCGCGGAACTCCCGCGGCAGCCGACGCAATTCTGTCGAGGGCGCCGTCGTCGAAGATCTTCGAGATTTCTCCCCCCGCCCACGAGATGCGGTGCGCGATGTAGCCGATGCTTTCGCCGCGAGACAGCGAATCGAGATACAACTGGCAAGCGATCCGCTGATTGAGCGCTTCCAGCGCCGGAGACGTCAATCGTTCCTCCAGCGCTTCCTGCCCGGCCAGAATGACGCGAGCCAACGGCTGGTCTTCTTCGGCCAGGCACGCCAGCAGCCGCAGTTCTTCCAGCAGGCGGTCGTTCAGGAGATGGGCTTCGTCGATGATCAGCACGGCTCCGCGGCCCATCAGCGTCAGTTCCCTGAGCAGGCCGAACACGGCCAGGCGCAACTCCTGCTCTTCCAGCCCGCAATACTTTCGGCCGAGCTCGAACAGAATCGACTGGAGCAGGGCGCGGCGCGTGGGGAAGTTGGCGTTGGCGATGAACACGGGGGTCATGCGGGGCGCCAGCTCGGCGGCGATCCGACGGCAAAGCAGCGTTTTCCCGGTTCCCGCCGCTCCCGTCACAACCCCGATTCCTTCACCGCTTTCGGCACGCAGCACGAGTTGATCGAGCAGTTCTTGAACGGCTTCGGTCGCGAAGAAACAGGTCGGGTCGGGGGTCGCGGAAAAAGGGCGTTTCGGGAGGTTGAAATACGCCTCGTACATGGCACCGCCTCGTCAGCAGGATTTCCAAGCGCGCTTATCTGCCCTCATTCATCGAGTTTGCCGACAGGGCATCTTTAGGCTGCCGCCGGTGGGGGGAATTCCGAGCCCAAGGGAACCGCTGACGCGTGTGCCAGATATGCCGCCGACAACGATTGAAACTCCAGAAATCGGGCATTTCCACGAAAAACCGACAACCCGTTCGAGGAGGTTCGGAGCCACGGTTGAAACACGGATCAAACACGGATTAACGAAAGTCGTTTGCTAACCGAGTTTTATCCGTGTTTCATCGGTGGCCAATATGCTGTACTAATGTATAAACGGCCGCGTGCGACGCCGACCCTCGCAATCGGGTTTCTTCAGGATATAATTAGGGAGAGGGGGCATGGTTCCCCATGAGTTTCCCCCCTTGAGTTTCCGAAGTCTTCGAGCACCCCGCGAATGAACGAAGCCTCGCTTGCGCTTTCCAGCCCGGACCAGATTCCACTTTTGTTTGGGGCGCAAGACCGATTTCTGCGGCAGGTGCGGGAAGCCGTTGGCGTCGACGTCACATTGCGTGGCGATGAGATCCGCCTGCACGGCACCGACGACCAGATCAAACGGGGCCTGGCGGTGTTCGCCGAGCTGCGCTCGATCCTCGAGAAACGCGGAGAACTTCTCGATTCCGAGGTTGCCGGCGTGCTCATCGGCAACGGGAACGGCCATTCGGCAGGCAATGGCTCGCCGGCCGAAATGATCGACCTTCTGGAAAAGGCCCGTCGCGTCGCCCCTCGAACGGCTGGCCAGGCCGAGTATGTGCGGGCGATTCGCGAAAATGACATGGTCTTCTGCATCGGTCCTGCCGGCAGCGGGAAGACGTACCTGGCCGTGGCGATGGCCGTCAATGCGCTCAGACAGGAACAGGTCAAGAAAATCGTGCTGGTCCGTCCCGCTGTCGAAGCGGGCGAGCGGCTGGGGTTTCTGCCGGGGGACCTGTTGGCGAAGGTCAATCCGTTCCTGCGGCCGCTGCTGGACGCCATGAACGAGATGCTCGACTACGAACAGGTCAAACGGTACATGGAGCGGGACATTGTCGAGATCGTGCCGCTGGCGTTCATGCGGGGCCGAACGCTGAACAACACATTCATCATTCTCGACGAAGGCCAGAACACGACCCTCACGCAGATGAAGATGTTTCTGACTCGCCTGGGAAATGGCTCGCGGATCGTCGTCACGGGAGACACCACGCAGAGCGACCTGCCCGGCGGCGTCACCAGCGGGCTCCTGGATGCAATCGACCGCCTGAAAGGGGTCGAGGGGATCGCCCACGTCAGGCTCACCGGGCGCGACATCGTGCGACATCCGCTCGTTAAGGAAATCGTCCGGGCATACGAAGAGGGGCCGGCCCACCGCACTCCGCGGCGCAAGGGCTGATCTTCAGGGATTCCAACAAGCAGACGCTTGATGTCGATGCTGGGAAATAGACGCGCTCGAGGCGGACGGGGCACTGCGCTTCGCCTGGCTGGCGGTCCGTCGGCTGACCTGCGAAGTCTGCTGGCCGACCGGTCGGTGCTGTCGCGCCTGGCGCTGGGCCTGCTGACGGTGAGCGCCCTGACTGTCTGCGTGCAGTCGTGGAAGCACTCGTTTCCATTTCGGTTGAACCAGCGCCCGGCAGACGGCGTCGCCGCCGTGATCGAGTTCAAGCGCGTCAACCCCGATCAGACGTCCCGCGCCCGCGATCGCGCCGCGCAGCAGGTTCTGCCGGTGTTTCGCCACGACGCTCGACCGCTGAAGAGTGCCCCGCAGGAACTGCGGACCGCGCTGGTCTCGTTTCTGACGGCGTCGTCGGTCAGCAATCTCCCCGTGGACACCCGCCGTGCCTTCGGCCTGGCCGCCGAAGGAAACCTGCCCCCCGCCGGAGGGCTGCCGGCCGGTGATCGAACCGAGTCGTTCGAGAAATTGAAGCAGATCGCCGCCGATGAAAATCAGCTGCGTGATCTGATCGATGATTTCACGCGCTTCATTCAGCCCGTCGAAAAAACCGGACTGATCGTCCGCGAGCACTTTGCCGCGGAACTCGGCAATGCCACCCAGATCACCGTCGCCGGCGCCGATGGCCAGGTGCGCACGACCAGTCTCGCCGAAGTTCAATTGCCGGCGCTTCTGGCTCCGACAGGAATCCTGCATGGCCGGTGGGCCCTGTTCCCCACGCTCCTGCCGGTGCGCTACGAGCTCGAACACTGGCTGAAAGTCCAGTCGCCCGAGACCCTGGCCTACGATCCGCAGGCGACTCAAGCGGCCCGGCAACAGGCCGCCAGCGAGGCCAAAGAGTTCGAAGACGAATATTCTGGCGGCAACCTGCTCGTCAAGCCGGGGGAATTGATCGACGATCGCAAGCTCGAACTGTTGCAGTATGAATACAATCTGCTCGACGCACAGGTCGGCACGGGCGAGCGCGCGGTTCGGGTCGCCATCGTATTCATGCTGCTGCTGATCGTCGCCGCGCTGATCGGATACTACCTCGCCCGCAACGAACAGGCCCTGTTCGGCGATATTGGCCGCTTGAGCCTGTACCTGGGCATGCTGGTTCTCGCGGTGGCGCTGGGGTGCGGGCTGTCGTATGACCCGTGGCGCGCCGAAGTCGGCCCGATTCTGGTCTGTGTGATGGTTTGTGCCGTCGTGTACAGCCAGATGCTGGCCACGCTCACGGCGTTTGCGCTGTGCCTGATCGTGGCCGTCACGACCGGCGCCGAGCTGGGGCGGTTCACGGTGCTTATGAGCGTCTGCGCCACGGCGGCCATCCTGCTCCCCAGCGTCCCCTCGCGGTCAACGCTGGTGGTGGTGGGGTTCTGGTCGGGAATCGCCTACTTCCTGATGCATTGGGGCACGGCCGTCGTCGAACAGCAGGGGATTACGCCCGGCGGCGACAACCCACTCGGCGTGGCGATGTGGCGCGACACGGCGCACTGGATCGAAAGCCTGCGCGGCGCGGGGTGGTGCCTGGCCGCCGGATTTTTGGTGTCGGGCAGCCTGCCCTTCATCGAAGCGACGTTCGGCGCCGTCACCGATATCAGCCTGCTCGAGCTGGGGGACGTCTCCCATCCCCTGCTGCAGGAGCTCGTCCGCCGCGCTCCAGGCACTTACAACCACTCCATCACCGTAGCCAGCATCGGTGAAACGGCCGCCGACGCGATCGGCGCCAACGGGCTGCTGGTGCGCGTCGGGGCTTACTTCCACGACATCGGCAAGATGCTGAAACCCCATTACTTCGTCGAGAACATGACTGACGGCGAAAACCGGCACGACCACCTGGCCCCCGCCATGAGCACGCTGATCATCATCGGGCACGTCAAAGACGGCGTCGACCTGGCCCGTGAGCACAGCCTGCCCCGACCGGTGATCGATTTCGTCGAGCAGCACCACGGCACGACGCTCGTCGAGTATTTCTACCACGAAGCGGCACGCCTGGCCGAAGAAGACCCCGATCACCGCACCGACGCCGAAGAATCGAACTTCCGTTACCCTGGCCCCAAGCCACAGACCCGCGAAACGGCTGTGCTGATGATCGCCGACGCCGTCGAAGGCGCCAGCCGGGCCCTCAGCGAGCCCACCCCCAGCCGCATCGAGCGTCTGGTGCATGACATTGCCCTGCGACGACTGCTCGACGGGCAGTTCGACGAATGCGGCCTGACGCTGACAGAATTGAGCCGGATTGAAGACAGCCTCACGAAATCGCTGACGGCCATGTACCACGGACGGGTGAAGTATCCGGAGCCGCGCACCGCGTGAACGACGTGCGGAATTCGGAGTGCGGAATGCGAATGCGATGCCCAAATACTCCATTGCCATCGCCAATCGGCAGCGTGCTTTGCGGATTGATCGGCGCGCGATGGCAATGCTGGTGCGGCGGGTGCTGGGCCTGGAACAGGTCGCCGCGGCCGAGATCAGCATCGCCTTCGTCGGTGACGCCGAGATGCAGGCTGTCAATCGCCAGTACCTGAACCACGATTTTCCGACCGACGTGATCAGCTTCCTGCTGGGCGCGACCCCGGTCTCAGGCAGGCAGGTCACGAAGGCCGGATCACACTCGGGAAAGAAACAGCAAGTTCCAGACTTCCGGCCGGGGCACAACGTGCAGGCGGCAATTCGTCGCGGAGCCTGCAAATCGATCGACGGTGAAATCGTGATCAGTACCGAAACGGCCCTCTCCAATGCCTCACGCCTGGGCACCACGCCGCAGCACGAGCTGGCGCTGTACCTGGCGCATGGCCTGCTGCACCTGTGTGGCTACGACGATTTGAGCCCCCGCGAAAAGCGCCTGATGCGCCGCCGCGAAGCCGAAGCCCTGACTTTTTTGTAGCCGAATTCGCCAGAATTCGGGGCACGTCCATTTACCTCCCAGCCCGCGTGTGGCCGCCGACGCACCCGGGGACTTACGTCCCCGGCTCACCCGCTCCATCCTCCATCCTCTATCCTCTATCCTCGGCCAACCGATAGAATCAGGATGGCATGATTCCCCAACTCGATCCCATCCTGGCCTGGCCCTGGGTCATACTGGCCGCAGCGACGGCGATCGTCTGGCGCCGAGTGCTGCTTTCGCTCCGGCTGGTCACGTGGGCGCTGCTCACGTTGCTGATGTTCCGCCCCTGGATCGAACTCACCGAGACCGACAGCCACTCCTCGGCACTCCTCATCGCCGGCGACGTCAGCCGCAGCATGACCGTGACCGACGGCCCCGGTGGCGCAACCCGCCGCGCCACCCTCGTGCAGATCGTCGATGACGCCCGGCCGGAACTCGAAAATCTGGGAAAGGACATCGAGATCATTTTCATCGATTTCTCGAAAGACGTCACGCCCGTCGATCGGTTTGCGATCGACGCGCCGGGCGAGCAGACGGCCATCGGGCATCTGCTCGACGAGTTGCCCAAGCTCGTCGGCGAGAAGAAACTCGTGGGAGCAATCCTGATCAGCGACGGCGCCCAACGGTCTCTGCCTCCCTACGACGTCGATCCTCGCGCCGCGGCCGAGCGGCTGGCCGAGCAGCAGGTGCGCGTCGACACGGTCGGCATCGGACAGTCGGGATTCTCGGATTCGGCCGTCGACCTGAGCGTCGAAGACCTCGATGTCACGCCCACTGTCTTCGTCAAGAACACGGTCGTCGTGCGCTGCAGAATCCGCGCGCTCGGCGCGGCCAATCAAGAATTGACGGTGCGCCTGCTGCTCGAAAACAAGACGGGCGTCGAACCGGGCAAGGCAGGCACGATGCTGCCGGTCGGCCCTCCCCGAAAGATCAAACCGACGCTCAGCCAGGAGATCATCGCGCTCGATGATCTCACCTTCGTGGCCGCCGATCCGGGGGAATTCAAGCTGTCCGTCGAAGTCGTGCCGCTGGAAGGCGAGCCGCTCGTCACGAACAACTCGCAGACCACGTTCATCAACGTCCTCAAAGGAGGCGTGAACGTCGCCTATTTCGACGCCGAGTACCGGTTTGAACAAAAGTTCCTGCGTCGGATCGACGAATCGCCCGACATCCAGCTCGACTACAAGCCAGTCCGAGCCGGTAGGATCGGTCAGAAGACGCGCATTGAGCCGGAATGGTTCAAGCCGGGCGCCTACGACGTGTACATCATCGGCAGCGTTCCGGCCAGCGTCTTCGGGCCGGCCGCGCTCAAGTCGCTGTCGGAATCCGTCCGGCAGGGTGCAGGCTTGTTGATGATCGGCGGAGTGCGCAGCTTCGGGCCCGGCGGCTATGGCGACACGCCTCTGGCAGACGAGTTGCCCGTCGTCATGCTGAGGACGGAATTGCAGAATGGCGACGACGTCGACCCCACGCTGCATTACCTCAAGCCGCTGTCGATGCTCCCCACCCAGCAGGGGCTCGCGCACTTCGTGATGCGGCTCGAATCGCCTCAGAAAAACCTGGCGACCTGGCAGGGGCTCCCAGCGCTGGCGGGGGCGAACCGGTTCGTCAACCTGAAGGACGGGGCCGTCGTCCTGGGGGAAGCGCGCGAGACGGGCCAAACGCGAGTCCCGCTGCTGGTCGCCCAGGAGTTCGGGCGCAGCCGCACGATGGCGTTTGCCGCTGATTCGACGTGGCAGTGGTATACCGAAGGTCATCACGAGGCTCACCAGCGGTTCTGGCAGCAGGTCGTGCTGTGGCTGGCTCATAAGGACACGCAGGGGGACGAATCGGTCTGGGCCAAGCTCGACACGCGCCGCGTCCGCGTCGGCCAGCCCGTCAACATGACGTTCGGCGCCCGCGACGCCGACAAACGGCCCATCGAAGACGCCGTGTACACGGTCGAAGTCACCGACCCGGACGGCAAGAAACGCTCGCTCATGCCGCAGCGATTGGGATCCGAAAACCAGGCGCGATTCCTGGAAACGCGCACGCCGGGCGATTATCGCGTGCACATCGGCGCCACCCGCGGCGGCCAGCCGATCGGCCTGGGAACCGACGTCCGGTTTATCGTCTACGACCAGGACCTCGAACTGCACAATCCCGCCGCCGACTTCGCGCTGCTCGAAGAGATCACGCGAATCACCGGAGGCACGAACGTGCCCCCGGGCGATTTCGCGGCCCATCTGAAAAAGCTGTCGCGCCTGGGCCTGAACGTGGAAGTCACTCGCGTCCACCGCATCCTGCTCTGGGACAACTGGCCCCTGCTCGTGCTGTGCGTCGTCCTGTGGGGCGTCGAATGGTTCCTGCGCAAACGCCGGGGACTGGTGTGAGCACTGCTCGAGCAAGCGAGCCGGGGGTACGGGCACCAATTTGATGAGAATTGGTCGCCCCCGGGTGCTTCCGCCTGCCAATCCGCGCCGTTTGCAACGTGAACGCACCCGCGTCAAATTATGAGCGGGTCGTAGGCGGGGGGTCTGATGATGGACTCGCATGCGCGACCGTCGCTCCGTCGGCGCCGTTGGTGTGGGCGGCGACGTGCGATGCGGCGGCGCCGTCGGGCGACAGCCGGGCGACGAACTCGGGGACTTCCACGCCGCCGATGTCTTTCATGATTTGCATCATCGGGGGCAGCGTGCGAGCGAAGCTCTGCAGGAAATTCGACGTGGCGCTGTGCCCGCTCTGCGCGCCCGGGCTGCCGTTCTCCCACACGATCACCTTGTCGAACTTGATGTTCGAGATGGCCTTGGCGGCCGTCTCGGCCAGGTGGTCGAGGTGCTCCAGCATCAACAGTTGAAACGCCTGCTGCGCCCCGCCGCAGGCATTTATGATCTCGCGCAGGCCTTCCCCCTTCTTCGCAAGGATCTCGTACTGCCCTTTGGCCTCGGCTTCCAGCTTCGCGAAGATCGCGGCCGCCTGGGCCTGGGCGTCGATCCGCAGTTTCTGCGCGTCGGCTTCGGCCTCGACGATCGTCTTGGCTTTCTGCGCTTTGGCGGGCGCTTCGAGTTCGGCCCGGCGTTCGGCCTCGACGCGCTCGGCGTCGGCCAACGCGGCCTTCGCCATGGCGCGGTTCTGCGCTTCGAGGACCGCCGCCTCGGCTTCGCGTTTTTTCGTCTCGGCCAACTGGTAGGCTTCGGCCTTGCGCACCTGCAGGCCGGCCTGCGCTGCCGCCACCTCGGCCTGCGAATGGGCCTCGCCGGTGAAGGCCTTGGCGTTCGCGTCGGCGATTGAAATTCGCTTGGCCCGGTCGGCGTCGGCCACCTGCATCTCTTTCTCGAACGCGGCCGACTGCTCGCCCACCTGTTGTTCTTTGTCGAGCTGGGCCACCTTCACCGCCTGCTCGCGCTTGGCCTCGCGAATCCCGATTTCTTTCGACTTCTGGGCGCTGGCGACCAGGACGAATTTGTCACGTTCGGCCTCGGCGACGCGGACTTCGCCCGATTTCTCCTGCTCGGCGACGTCGCCACGGGCCTGCTGGAGCGCCGTGGAAGCGGCCTTCTGGCCCAGGGCCTTGATGTATCCCGACTCGTCGCGGATGTCGGTGATGTTCACGTTGATCAGCACCAGGCCGATCTTTTTCAATTCAGGCTCGACCGAGTGCTGGATATTCTGCAGAAAGCTCTCGCGATCGCGGTTGATGTCTTCGATCCGCATCGAGGCGATCACCTGCCGGAGCTGTCCGAAGATGATGTCCTCGGCCTGCTGCTTGATCTGCGCGGTGTTGAGACCCAAGAGGCGGATCGCCGCGTTTTGCATGATTTCGGGCTGCGTCCCGATCGCCACGGTGAACACGCTGGGAACTTCGACGCGGATGTTCTCGGCCGACAGGGCGTCTTTGAGCGGAATGCCAATCTGGATCGGTTCTAGGTGCAGAAAGGCAAAGTCTTGAATGATGGGGACGATGAACGCATAGCCGCCGTGAATGCACTTCGACGACACGCCGGCGCCGACTTTTCCGCCGAATTTCACCAGCACGCGGTTGCTCGGGCAGCGCACGAACCGCCTGGCGATGAACACCCCCATGCTCAGGATGAACAGGGCGACCGTCATGCCGATCATTCCGTAATACATGAAGGCGCTGTTTTCCGGATCAGCGGCAGCCACTAACACAGGCAGAGCGAGCACGTCAGACATGATGTGTCCTTGCAGGTTCAGATGCCGGAATGACTTCGAGAATCTCGTTGCCGACGACGCCCACGACCTGCACCATCGTTCCCGTCGGCAGCAGGTCGAATTCTGTCTCGGCTTCGTATTCCATCGTGCGGTTCTGCACCGTCACGGTGATCTTCCCTTTGCCGGACCGCCGGGCGGGGACCGTCAGATAGACGGTTGCCGAGGCGCCAACCGCGTTCTGGATGCGCACCGTGCCGTCGCTGCGCAGTCGGCTCATGGCTCGCATTCCCCACGCGACGAGATACAGCGCTGCGAGTCCGGCGGCGGCGGCGATCACGAATGCCCCGGCCGGGCGCGCTCCAGAGGCCTCTGCGGCCAGACCTGCCAGACCGAAAAACGTCAGTCCGGCAATGACCGTGCGGAAACTGAGCACGCTGAGAAACCACCACAGGGCCGAGTCGTGCCCCACAGCGCCGGCATCGTGGTGACCGTCGCCGGTCGCATCGTCGTGCCCGCCCGCGTCAAAGTGGTCGCTCCCACCATCCCCCGCGAAGTCGTGATCCCCCGAAAGGCCGATGAGCGAAAACACGAACTGGCCCGTGAAAATCGTCCCTCCGATGACGGCGCAGAGCAGGTAAAACTGGTCCATGATCGGCTCCTGGCGATCGCGAAGGTCGCAATCGGCTGGCGGAGTGCTGCGGATCGTTCGAATTCATCCCCATTATCACGACGACGCGTCCGGAAAGTCAAAGACATTCCGGGTGGGGGCTGTTTCACACCTGATTGCTCCTGGGGTGGCTTTTCAATTCCTGCATACCAGGGACAACGCACGGGAGCATTTTCAGGATCACCGAAAATGGCGATCGCGTGCGCCGAATGACGGTCGGGTAAAACGTCCTGACTGAGGTAACGAAGGAACGGCGTGGCGAGCGGAGCGGATCAGAGCAGCGTATCGAACGCGATTCCACGCTCGCGCAAGATGTCTTCGGCGGCACGGACGCCGTGATAGAAAGCTTCTTCGAACAGGGCCACGCCGCTGAGGTCGGTGTTGGCGAAGCGGATCGGGCCGAACGGCTGCGTTTCGCCGAGGCGCGCAGCACTCCACACGAAACCAGGGCGGGGGCGGATCATGGCATGCCCCCAGTGCATCACGTCGAGGCGCGTCACCAGGCCGCGGATGTCCGGGTGGGCGCGCGACAGGTCCGAGAGCACGATCTCTGCGCACTCGTTCCAGCTCAACCCGGCCAGGCGCGCCCGCCCGGCGCGCGGATCGTCGTCGCAAACCGGATAGTAATACGTGAAGACCGCCGGTCCGCGATCGATCCCCTGCTGGTGCGTCGCAGACACGTATCCCAATGACGGGCTTTCGTAAAGAACGTTGTCCCACGCCAGCGGAAAGCCTGATTCGCGCGGCCTGTCGCGAAGCAGCAGATTGGCGACCATCCACGAGCCATACTGGAATTCCCGCGCTGCGTTGCCGCGCACTTCACCGAATCCGCGAATCAGGTGGGAGGCCAGGTAGTGCGGTGCACAAAAGACGGCCTGCCGTGTGTGAAAGCCGAGGGCATCAGATCCGTCATGCGACACGGCGACAACATCCACGCCCGGCTCGTCGCCCGCCTTCGGCACAAGCTCGGAGACGGCCCACCCCGACCGCAGCACGCCGCCGAGCGGTTCGCTCAGATGGTCCACAATGCGGCCGTTGCCTTCGGGCCAGGTGATCAGCGACTGCGGCTCGGCCCACGGCGTCCGGACGCGCGAGGCGAAATAGAACAACCCGGCCCAGGCGCTGGTCTGTTCGACCGTCAGGCCGAAATCATCGCGGCAGGAATAGTCGGCCAGCCAGCGCAGGCGACTCGAAGTCAAGTTCTTCCCGGCCAGCCAGTCAGCCATGCTGATCCGATCGAGCGCAGTCACATCGGCGTCGTCCGAGCAACTCGCCACGGGGATTGTGAACGCCCGCCGGCCGTGCGCGTCGCGCCAGGCGACCCACTTGCTGATTTCAGCTTGAAATGCCGTCCAGTCGCGCCGATCGGCCTCACTTTCTCCTTCGTGCGGGTACAGGCCTTCGTGCCATTCGCCTGCGAAGAACAAGCGCTCCTGCGGATCGCGGCAAAGGAACTGTTCGGCAACAACCGGCTCCCCCTCGCCATCGCGCCCCTCCAGCACTCCCATCTCGTCGAGCAGCGCGACCAGCGCGCCGTTTTCCTTGAGAGGCGCCGGCACGTAATGCGCGCCCCACGGGCAGGGGATGCCGCCCAGCGAATCGCCGCGGGATGTACCGCCAGCGCGGGGCTCGAGCTCCAGAACGACGAAGTCCTGGAATCCGGCCCGCCGCAGACGCCACGCGGTCGCCAGACCTGCAATTCCGCCCCCCACGATCACGACACCGACATTCTGCCAGCGATCCGCCGCCGGCGTGGGGCGAACTCCGTCGCGCAGCCGATGCCCGATGGCAGCCGACGCGCCGACGATTGCCCCTTCCAGCGGCAGCGACTGCACCGGCGGCGAACACCCCGCAGCCAGCGCGGCGGGCGCCCCCAGAAATGTGGCCAGCAGCTCGCGGCGCGTCAGTTCCAATGCTTCCACTCCGCCTCGTAGTACCGCACAAGCGTCTGATTATCGAGCCGGTTGATTTCGACAGGAACGGCGCTCGCGTCCTCGGGAATGTCGAACAGCCCCTGGTACGTGCGGTTGTTGAGGAATCGCAGATGGGTCTGCAGCTCGGCGGGCACTTCGGCCGGCCGTGCTCCGGCCGTCGTCCGGGCCAGGCAATAGCCCCAGACGCCGAACGATGGAACGGTAGCCTGATAGGGGTCGACGACGAAACCCGCCGATTCCAGCGTGCGTACAATGCACCAGAATGACGACCTGGCCACGAGCGGCGACGTACATTGAATGGAAACAGCCGCCTCCGGGGTCAGGCGCGCTTTCAAGAGTCGGTAGAACCGTGTCGTATACAGTTTGCCCAGCGAATACGTGTTCGGATCGGGAAAATCGACGATCGCCGCGTCGAACAGTTCCGGGCAGTGTTCGAGCCAGATCATCGCGTCGGCGTGAACGATCGACACGCGGCGATCCTGAAGAGCCGCGCCGTTCAGTTTTCGCAAGGGAGGATATTTTTCCGCAAGGCCCGTCATCTCCGGGTCGATGTCGACGAGCGTCACCGCTTCGACCGCCGAATGTTTGAGGATCTCGCGCACCGCCAGACCGTCGCCCCCTCCCAGCACGAGCACACGGCGCGGCGTGCCGGCGCTCAGCAGCGCGGGATGCACCAGCGCCTCGTGATATCGATACTCGTCGGCCGAATTGAACTGCAGGTTGCCGTTGAGAAACAATTGAAACTTCCCCGCGCTTTCCGTGACGACAATCCGCTGGTAGGACGTGGTGCGGGTGAACACGACCGGATGGGGAAACAACTGCTCTTCGGCCAGCTCGGTCAGCCGGTCGGCCGCCGCCACACCAGCCGCCAGAAGCGCGATGACGGCAATACCTCGCAGCCGCAAGCCCGTCAGCCGCCCGTCCATGAGCGGTTTCAGCAGCCAGGTGCCCCACAAGCCGACCAGCGCATTCAGGATTCCGAAGACGAGTGACGTGCGGACCAGCCCCAGGCGCGGAATCAGAAACAGCGGGAACATCAGCGATGCCAGCAGCGCCCCGATGTAGTCGAACGCCAGCACGCGCGAGACCAGGTCACTGAAATCCAGGTGCTCCTTCAGGATTCGCATCAGGAGCGGCAGCTCGAGGCCCACCAACACGCCGATCGCGAAAACGACGCCGAACAATACGACAGGAAACCACGACAGCCGCCCGAACGCGAAAAACAACAGCGGCGCCGACGTGCCCCCCAGCAGGGCCACAGCCAGTTCGACTTCCACAAACGCCCGCACCAGGTGCCGCGTGACGAACCGCGACAGCCACGCCCCCACCCCCAGTGCCGACAGGTACACGCCGATCACCAGCGAGAACTGCGTGACCGAATCCCCGAGCACGTAACTGGCGAGCGTCCCGGCGAGCAATTCGTAGATCAGCCCGCACGTCGCGACGACCAGCACGTTCAGGTACAGCAGGAACAGCGGTGCCCGGGTCATGCCGACTTATCCGTGGATCGCGCCGGCAATGATGATCGACATCCCCAGAATCATGGCGCCGATGATGATCGCCACCGCCGTGTTCTGGTCTTCCTCCAGCTCTTTGCGCAGCGAGAAGGGGGTGATCTTGCTGATCACCCACACGCTGGCGCAGAACGCCGCCAGGCCGACCGCCGAAAAGATCACGGCGGCCAGGATGTGCGACACGAGCAGGCCGCCGGGCGAACCCTCGGCGGCCACCTCGGCCGCTGCCATTGGAAACACCGTCCCCAGGAATCGCGGTAGCATTGTCATTATTTTCCCCCGTGCCAGGATGAACTCGAGCCGCTGGTCTGGTGTCCGCCGCCGATGAAGATTCCCCCCGGCCGGCCCGAAGCGGCGCCCGCAGCGCCGCTGCCCGGTGCGGCCCGAGGAAACATGCGCCAGCCGCTGGCCGCCGCCCCCGAAAACGCCACGCTCACCACGAGCCCCAAGATCAGATAGATTCGTATCAGCATCGTTAATCCTCGTCGCTTTCGTACGTCGCGTAGGGATTGAACTGGCTCTCCGCCCAGCGCGACTTTTCAAAGCCCCACGCGTACAGCGCCGCGCCCAGCGGCAACACCGACACCGCCGCCAGGCACACCGCGAACATCCCCTGATCCACGCCCTCCCGAATGCCCGTCGAAAACACCGTATCCAGCAGCGCCAGCAGCAATCCGAACACGAGCCACCACAGAAAGATGCGCTTGTCGACGGGTGACGGCTGGTTCGGCGCGACCCCAAATGGTCTCGGCAGCCCTTTGACGCCGAATGCCTGTTCGATCTCGGCATGCGGCATGTACGTCGCCAGAGAGTAATTGACTTCCCTGGCAGCGGGCTGCCCGGCTGTCGCATCGTCGCCGGCTGGCGGTCGCGTGATCTCGACCGACAGACTCTCGGGCGGAGCAATGTAATCGGTCGCGGCCACTTCTTCGCCGATTTCGACTTTCCAATAGAATTCCCCCAGCACGTGCCGCACCGTGGCCAGCGCCCGCTGGAAAATCTTGAACGTGCGGCCGTCGCACCGCGCCGTCTTGCCGCTTGTCTTCACCGAGCCTGCCGAGATCGGCTTCGCGAAGCTCCAATGCTTGTCGCTGTTGATCAGCCAGCGAAAGCCCTTCCGCGCCTGGTACAACAGGTACTCGGTCCAGAAATACTCCGTGCCTTCGATCGTCACCGACCGCGCCATGAAACCGATCACGGTGTACTCGACACCCTGCAAAGCGCCCGACGTTCCCAGCGGGATGAGCGGATGGTGTTCGCTTTGACTGAGCGTCTGCAGGTATTTGAGCTTCCCTTGATTGGCGTCCAGCAGCGACATGCAACTGGGGCAGGTGACCCGTTCCGATTTATCGGGCGCCACGAGCGTCAGTTGACCGCCGCATTGCGGACACGCCACCTGAATGGCGGAAATCTTCGCTGGTTCGGCGTCGTCGCCACGTGCCGCCGTTGAAATCCCGATTTCGTCGAGGCTCACCTCGCGGCCCAGATACAACCTCGGTTCGTCGTCGCTGTAATCGAGCGTCGCAAACGAGGAATCGGGGCCGTACAGGTCTGCATAATTCAGGGTTTCATTCGGCACGAATCGGTACGGGATTTCGCCTTCCGCCGAAAGCGCCGTGGCCGTCCCAACTTCGGCAACCGTGAATTCTCCTTTGGTCCCCAGTGCGAGGCGGTGCTCGATTTCGAGGCCCCCGAACGGCGGCAGCGGAGTTTCTTGCGAAGGCTTTCTCGCAAAGGTCAGATAGAACCGCCCCTGCGCCTCGGCCAGCCAGCCCCAGCGATTGCCGGGAAATGCGGCATACCACTCATCCCACACGCCACCGGCCGCGTGCCGGTATTGCGAGCGGCCCACGAGCGTAAATCGTTTCCCCTCGTATTGCCCATGCAGTCCGACTTTCAGAGGCGATTCGGTCGCGACGAGATCGGCGACTTTGCCCAGGTCCTCCAGCCGCTTGTCTCCCCGGGCGACGACTGAATGACAGTACGTGCAGACCGTCACGAGCGAGCTGCTGACCTGAAACCTCACCGGACCGGCGCATGCGGGACAGGCTGCCTGCTTGCCTTTCATGCCGGGCCTCTGCCGCTCGCGGCCGGAAGTCGCTCGCAGTCATCATCGACCATCCTCCCGCCGCGCGGCACACACCGCACCACGACGCGTGCGGCGCCCAGTCGTTCTGTGAGCCGTTCCTGCCAGGGCCAGTCCGCGTGCGGCCGGCAACAGTACAGATTGAACGTCGCCAGGCCAAACTCAGGAAACGTGTGGCACGTCAAATGCGACTCGGCCAGCAGGTACATCCCCGTCACTCCGCTGGGCGCGGGGAACTGATGCCAGTGCGGGTGGCCGATCGTCCGCAGTTCGAGGTCCGAAATCACCTCGTTGCACAAGGCGCGAAGCGTCGCCAGATTGCTCAATGCCGCGCTTTCGCAGCCCTCGGCCTCGATGATCCATTCGTGCCCGGTCAGCATGGGGCAGATTATGCCATGACGCATAAACCAGAGTAAAGGTGGGCGGGGTCGGCCGTTCCGGATGCCAGCGTGAACGTAATCCGGCATTTTCAGGATCACGGAATTTCACCGGTTCTTTTGCCGGAAGGGCGAAAGTCGGTCAGAGACCGCTGCCGGTTTAGAGATCGGAAACCTGCATATCCCCAGGAACGTTCGAAGCCCGCAATGTGTGGGGCGGACTTGGACTGCCTGTGCGTGGAAATTCCCCTGCCCCAGGAGTATGCTGGTTGCATTCCGGGCGCAGTTCAGGCCGCGCCCGCGGGGCGTCCTGGCGGTCATGCGATCAACTCGATCAGGAGAGCAGTCATGTCGAACAAGGCAAAGCGGCTTCCTCGGCGTCAGTTCCTCAAATCTGCTCTTTCGGTTGCCGGGGCCGCCGCAGTAGCCCCCACGATCATTCCCAGCTCGGCCCTGGGCCTCGACGGCGCGGTCGCACCCAGCGAACGAGTGATCGTCGGCGGGATCGGGATCGGCAACCGGGGCACCTACGACCTCGGCTGTTTCCTGGAACAGAAAGATGTGCAGTTCGTCGCCGTGTGCGACATCAAAGAGGCGCGGCGGACCGCCGTCAAGAAAATTGCCGACGAAAAGTACGGCACGCAGAAGTGCGAAATGTATCGCGATTTTCGCGAGCTGCTCGACCGCAAAGACATCGACGCCGTGCTGATCGCCACGGGCCCGAACTGGCACGCGACCGCCGCGATGAACGCCGCCAAGGCCGGCAAAGACATGTACTGCGAAAAGCCCTGCACGAAGAACATCGCGCAGAGCCTGATCCTGGCCGACACGATGCGCCGCACCGGCCGCGTGTTCCAGGCCGGCACGCAGCGGCGCAACCTGCCGCACTTCGCGTTCGCCTGCGAACTGGCCCGCACGGGCAAGCTCGGCAAGCTCAAAAAGGTCTACGCCCATCCGGCCGGGATGCAGGCTATGACGAGCGGCTGGCTGATCCCGGAACAGGAACCGAACAAGGAAGTCGTCGACTGGAACATGTACTTGGGCCCCGCAGCCTGGCGGCCGTTCAACGCCAAGTTGCTCGACGGTTTCAACTTCGAAAAGGGTGGCGGGCTGGTCGGCGGCGGCGTGCTCGAATGGGGCTCGCACTGCGTCGACCTCTGCCAGTGGGCCGTGGGAGACTGCCCCCCGCCGATCGAGTACAACGCGCCGGCCAACGGCGAGCTCATGGCTCGCTACGAGAACGGCGTCGAGCTGATCTACCGTGAAAAGGGCTGGATTCCTCTCGGCTCGTGCCCGGTCCGATTCGAAGGCGAAACCGGCTGGGTCGAAGCGGGAGACAGCGGCAAGCTCGTGTTGAGTTCGCCGGAACTGCTTGCCGGAAGGTCGGTCGCCGAAATCGGTGGCTACCCGGCGACCTACCACGTCCGGGATTTCCTCGACTGCGTCAAGACGCGCAGCCAGCCGAAGGGAAATGCCGACGCGGCCTGCAACGCGCACATCGCCTGCCACGCCGCGAACATCGCGCTGTACCTGAACCGGCAGGTCAAATACGACCTTAAGAAGCACGAGTTCATCAACGACGAACAGGCCAACCGCCTGCGTTCCGAAGCCCTCCGCGAACCCTGGCGCCTGTAACCAAACAAGTCTGTCTGTGACGTAACGTCTCGCTCAATTGATGATTTCGTACCCGTCAAGATTGTTGACCCTCCGGATTGATCCCATGCACCTGACTCGACATTTCGCTCGCTCTGTCGTCGTGCTTGCCGCGTTCTTGGCTTTGACCGCCGCGTCGGTCCGGGCGGCTGAGGGCACTTCGCCTTCGCCGGAAAAGGAACGGGAACTGATTGCCCTCCTTCGTTCCGACGCGCCGGCGGCCGAGAAGGCCCTGGCCTGCAAAAACCTGGCCGTCCATGGTTCGGATGTGGCCGTGCCTGAGCTGGCGAAGCTGCTCGTCGACGAACGGCTCGCCTCGTGGGCGCGAATTCCGCTGGAAGTGATCCCCGGCGCGGCGGCCGACGAGGCGCTGCGCAAGGCGCTCGATTCGACGCAGGGAATACTGCTGGTCGGCGTTCTCAACTCGATTGGCGTCCGCCGCGACGCCGGCGCCGTCGACCCCTTGACCTCCCGCCTGCAGGATGCCGATGCGGAGGTCGCCTCGGCCGCCGCCGTCGCACTGGGGCAGATCGGAAATGTGCCGGCCTCGAAGTCCCTCCGCAAGGCCCTGCCGGTGGCGCCTGCCAAAGTTCGCTCGGCCGTCGCCGAGGGGCTGGTGCTGTGTGCCGAACGATTCTTCGTGGAAGGCAATGCGGCCGCTGCCGCCGAGATTTACGACGAAGTCCGCAAGGCCGATGTCCCTCAGCAGAGGATTCTGGAAGCGACTCGCGGCGCGATCCTGTCGCGCAAAGATGAAGGCATCGCCCTCTTGACCGAGCAGTTCAAGTCGCCCGACAAAGCGCTGTTTCAGATCGCACTCACCACGGCCCGCGAGTTCCCGGGACGCAAGATTGATGAAGCTCTCGCTGCTGAAGTGACCAAGGCCGCCCCCGAGCGGGCCGCCCTGATCATCGAGGCCATGGCCGACCGCAAAGAAACCGTCGTGCTGCCCGCAATTGTGAAGGCGGCCGGCAAAGGTGCCAAGCCAGTTCGCATCGCAGCGATCGGCGCGCTGGGACGGGTAGGCGACTCTTCGTGCCTGTCTTCGCTCCTGGAAATCGCGATGGAATCTGATGCCGAAGTCGGACAAACGGCGAAGACCGCCCTGGCGGATTTGCCGGGAGAAGGAGTCGATAAAGAAATTGTCGCCCGTCTGGCGAAAGCCGAGGGCAAGGCGTATCCGATGTTGATCGAGCTGGTCGGCCAGCGGCGGATCGAAGCCATTTCCGCACTGCTCAAGGCCGTCGAGCATTCCGACAAAACGGTTCGCAGCGCGGCGTTGACGTCCCTCGGGCAGACTATTCCCGCAAAGAACCTGTCTGTTCTGATCGCGCAGGTTGTTTCACCGAAGCACGCCGACGACGCTCCCGTGGCTCAACTGGCGCTGAAGACGGCCTGCGTCCGTATGCCCGATCGCGAAGCCTGCGCCACCGAGCTGGCGAGCGGCATCGAAAAATCTCCCGCCGCGACGAAGACGATCCTGCTGGAGATCCTCAGCGACGTGGGGGGGGCCAAAGCCCTTAATACGATTGGTACGGCAGCCAAGAGTAACGACGACAAACTTCAGGACACGGGCAGCCGTTTGCTCGGCAAGTGGAGCAGTGTCGACGCCGCGCCCGTGCTGCTCGATTTGGCGAAAACCTCCGCCAGCGACAAGTACCATGTGCGGGCCATCCGCGGCTACATCAGCCTGGTGCGCCGGTTCAAAGAGATTCCGGAGCCGGAGCGTCTTGAGATGTGCCAGAACGCCATGGCCGCGGCCCGCCATGCCGACGATCAGAAGCTCGTGCTGGGCGTGCTCAAGCTGTACCCGAGCATCGGCACCCTCAAGCTGGCCGTCACGGCGAGCAAGGCCCCGGAGCTGAAAGACGAAGCGACGCAAACCACGCTGGCAATCGCCCAGAAGATCGGCGGTAAGTCCGACGAAGTCCGCGAGCTCCTGTCGCAGGCCGGTCTCGAGAAAGTAAAGCTGGAGATCGTCAAGGCCGAGTACGGCTCGGGAGCGACGCAGAAGGACGTCACCGAAGTCCTGCAGAAGCAGGCCGGCGACCTGCAACTGATTTCGCTGCCTGACGGCAACTACAACGCCAGCTTCGGTGGCGACCCGACCCCCAACACGCCCAAGCAGTTGAAGATCAAGTACAAGATCAACGGCAAAGCCGGCGAAGCCACCTTTGCCGAAAATGCCCTGATTATTCTACCCATGCCGAAGTGAGTTCTTGCTTTCAGGCAATCCTGAGCTAAGTTACATTTGCGATTTGCGTTGCAGCAGGCCAGACGTGGCCGGCTGGGCGGAATACGCTTGCCGCGAATGACTTTGGCTCCGGTATGTCCGAAAAGCGACATCAACAGAAACTGTATCGCATCGTCGGCATTCGCCGTAACGAGTCGCGTGAGGTTCTGCGGTCGGGGCTGTCCCGCGAGCAGGCGACGGCGCTGTTTCTGACTCTCATGAACTCGGAAGAGTTCACCGGCTTTGCCGTCGAGCGGGATCCGCATCAACCGGCCGCCAGGCACGAAGTCTTCGCGCACACCGGCACCTGAAAAATCCGGGCTACCGCTTCGTGCGCGGATCGCTGGCCTTTGGCTTCTTCGAGGCCTGTGGTTCCGGAATTACCGTGCCGTCGGGAACAACGATCTCGACCGGGGGCGGAGGGACGGGCTCAAACGGGATCGCACCGCGCGGCGGCGGGATTACGGGCGGAAACTCTTCCTGCGCCGTCGGCGCGAAATACTCCGGTGGCAGCGGATAGGGATCGCTCAGGTTGCCGATCGCGTCGGGCAGTCGGCCCAGTCGCAAATGCCGCGGGTTCTCATAGGCATCGGGCAGCCTGGCTTCATAGGGGCGCGGGGCCCGGTTGAGCGCGCCATTCATCAGGGGCGTGAATGCCTGCTCAAGCTCGACCTGGTGCACCGCATTCTCGTACTCGATCGGATAAGGCGCGATTCGCGGGAGCAGCGCGAAGACGATTTCCACCCGCTGACGATTGACGGTCCGTTTCTGGAACAACCGGCCGATGACGCGCATGTCGCCCAGAATCGGAACTTTGTCCTGTGTTTCGATGTCCTGTTCTTTGATCAGCCCGCCGATCACCATCCCGCAGCCATCGGGCAGCAAAACGGTCGTCTCGGTCGTCGTCGTTTCGGTTTGCGGCAATCCGTTGGGATTGATCTGCCCGGTCGAGACCTCGGGCATTACCGACATCAGCACCTGGTTGTCGGCGCTGATCTGCGGTGTCACCGTCAGTACGACCCCCGTGTTCAGGAAGTTGACGTTCTGCAGCGTGCTGGTCTGGGTCGTCGTCGTGACGAAGTAGCCGAACCGCTGTCCAATCTGGATTCTCGCCTGCTGCCCGTTGGTCACAATGACCTTGGGCGAGGCCAGCGTCTTGGATTCCGTCGTCGTCTGCAGGGCCTGGACCACGGAATTGAAGTTGGCGCTGTCGACCGTGAACAGTGACGCCGGCGTCGCCGCCGGATTGGCAAATCCCACTGTTTTCAAGGCCATGTTGTAGCCGGCGGCCGAGAACAGGTACTGCAGATTCACGCCGTGCAGCATGTCATCTTTGAGCGTGATCTGCAGGATATGAACCTCGATCATCACCTGTCGCGGCGGAACATCGACTGTCGCAATGTACTCGGCCACGCGCTGCAGCGAAGCGGGGATGTCTTCGACGATGATCAGTTCCTGCGCGCTGCGCCGATCTTTGGGGCTGGTCTGGCTGGTGAAGACTTTGCCGGCGGGACACATTCCCTTCACGACGACTTCGACGTCATGGGCGCCGACAAAGTTCAGGGGAAAGACCTGGACGTGCCGGTCTTGCAGGTGTGCCGACGCTTTTGAATCGGTGGCGACCTTGGAGACGAAGATGATGTTCTTAGCGCGCACCCACGTGCATCCGGCGATCTCGACAATCGCCGTGAGCGCTTCCTCGAAATCGACGTCCGTCAGCGTGACCGAGATACTGGCGGTGGTATCGTCGCCGGCGATGAGATTCAGGCCTCTCTGCCTGGCCAGCAGGTTCAGCACCTGGTTCAACGGGGCCTCGCGAACCACCAGCGTGATGCGGTCGCCCAGGGGAGTGAGCTGAATGCGGTCATCAGGCGCCGAGTCGTCGAAGGGAATGCTGAGCCGGCCGCTCTCGGGCAATTCGACGGGGTCCGCCTCCGTCGATCCGGCATCAGATTTCGGCCCCGGAAGCGAAGGGGGCGAATCCTCGTCGCTCGCTGAAACCGGTATCAGAACCTCCGGGAAAGAAGGAGCATTCTTCTTCGACGACCCCTTTCGAGTCCGGGCGCCTGATTGAACGACGGTTTTCCCCGGCTTCGCTGGCGACAATTCGGGCGCGCCGCCGGCGCCTGTGCGTCGGGTTCGCGGGGCCTGTTCTGGGATCGTGGAACGACCGCCGCCGTTTCCGGTCGCTGCAACAGAACGTCGGGACTCGCTGACCGCGTTCTCTGGAATACCACCCAAAGGAGTCTGTGTCGCGGACGTCTGCAGAATCTCCTGCGGTTTCCTGGATCGTCCTGTGGCAGGCAGTCTGTTCGGAGGGTCGGCAACCAAGGCATTTTCCGGCTGCCGCGCTGCGATCGGCGCACCGCCAGCAGCCTGGGGTAACGCAATTTGCCGGGATTCCGAAGCGATCCGTTCGCCATTCGGCGCGGCTTTATCGGCGAATTGCGGTGCGCGACCCGCTGCACATCCGGCGAGCGCCACCAGCACGTACGACAGCCCCAGAAGCGCGTGCCGCCTGTCGTGGAGTCGGTCGTGTAAGTGAGAAGGGCGAAACATTTTCCGTCGATTCTCGACGCAGTGTGCCGGTTTCCAAGAGTCGCCCTGTAAAGAGAATGCGCCCCTGCTGTGTTCCTGGTAAGGAACAATCTACGTTATCGGCACGACCGGAAAGGCAAGTACAGTCGATTTTGCCGCCCGAGTCTTACTGACCGGAAGCGGAAGGATCAGAAGCCTGTACGTTTGTTTCGGCCTCGAGCACGACGCCTGCGGCAGATATTGATACCACCTTAATGCCGTCGACGACTTCGCCCTGACGAATCAGGCGCCCGCCAACGAGCGCTGCGGCCGTGCCGTCGGACATGCGGAACACAACGCTGACTTTCTTCCCTTGAAATTCCTGCATCCGCTGCCTGAGCGCCAGGCTGCGAGATTTCTCGGCGATCTGTTCGGGCGTCGGCGGCGCATTCGCTGCATTGCCCGCGGGCTGGAGCTGCTGTTGCAGCGCGAGTCTTGGGGCGAACGGGTCGAATTGAAGCGTCGTCTCAAATTCTTCGTCGGATGGGGAGGCGCCTTTCCCGCGGAATCCCTGAACACTGACGCGGTCGCTTGCGACAGGAACCACAGGCAACCGCGGCCGCGCGCCACCCTTGGCCGCAGCGCCGCCGGCATCGGGCGAGTCGCCGTTTCCGAACACGACGATCGCCATCAGGACGGTTGCCAGACCGAACACGACGAACCACTTGAGGCGCTGTCCTGGCAGCGAGAATCCGAATACCCGGTTATCCACGGGCAGTCCCTCCACTGGCGGCGTTGGCTTTGGCCGGACGAACGAAATAGATCAGCAGCGTGATGTCGATCTGCGTCTTGTCGCCGGTCTGCGGGGCTTTGATTTCCAACCGGCTGATCCGGCACAGACGCGGAAGCTCTTCGGTCCGTCGCAGGAACCGGCAGACCGAGGCATACGTTCCCTGGCCATTGAACTGCACCTCCATTTCCCCGTGGTTTTCGAGAAGTCGCACAACGCCGGGCCGATAGTCGTGGATCTCCAACTCCACCTGATGGGCCAGCGCGGTCATCTGACCCAGAAAATCCGCCTCATGCGGCGTGCCCGGCACACGAGCGGCCAGGCGGGAATTCCTCGCCTCGGCCTCGTCGATCTGCCGGCGCAGATCTTTGTTTTTGGCTCGAACGTCTGGCGCCGATTGCAGCAGCTTGTCGAGCTCGGCACACTCGGATGAGATCGTCCTGCTTCTCGCGTGAACGGGCAGAAACACGACGGTTGCTACAACCGTCGCCAGGCCCAGAGTCAGCGCGGTTCCAACGAATTGCAACAGCCAGCGTTCGATCGTGAGCTTGCGGCGGATGAGATCGTGTCGATTCATGGCGACCGAAACGGCAATCGAGAGTTTAGAGTGTGCATTCCACAACGAATGATCGGACGCCGCGAACCGGCCCCTGCCCGCCCGTCGACGATCTCAAATCCACCTTTTCGAAGAGCAGGCTGTCTCGCAGAGCAACCACGAAACGAGACACGGTCAAGTTGTCTGCGCCAATGCCTTTGACGGTCATCACCAGCGTTTCGACTTCGGTCGTTTGCTGCTGGTCTGAGGGAGCCGTGGCGCCTGTTTGGGGAGATTTCACGATGCTTTTCGACCGCGAGAATGAGAACTGCTGCACCTGGACCCCGTCGGTGCACGACGCGGCACTGCGGCTGACCGTCGATAGCAGATGAAAGGCAAGTTGTTCGCTCTCGAGTTCGGCGAGAACCTTCTGATCGTCGAGCAACAGGGCCAGGCGATTTCGCTGCTGTTCATTCTGCGTACGCAGCGCTTCGAGCGGTTCGGCGCGAAGTCGCCGCATTTGCAGCCCCTGTTCCAAGCGGTGCAGTTCGTAGTGCTGAAACAGACCGATGGAGGCGACCAATATGCCGCAGATCCCCGCGGCGACGCTCCATTGCCGGATTTGAGTTCGCCGCAGCGTATTCCGCTGGAACGCCAGAGGCAAAAGGTTCAGGCGATCTTTCACGGATCGAGTCCCCCCAGCGACAGGGCCGCCGCATTTGCGAATAACTCAACGGGCAACTGGCCGCTCAGACCATCGAAATTTCCCGATTGTGGGGCGCGCCAGTTGCGAACGGCCAGGCCCAGTCCCGCCGCAAGAGACCGGTCCATGTTCCGAACCGTCGCGCCGCCGCCTGTCAGCCAGATCCGCCAGGGCGCGAGGGCCGGCGACTGGTGTTTCAGAAAGGCCAGCGTCTTGTGCAGCTCGCCGAGCATTTCATCAATCGGGCCTCGCAACAATTCGGCGACGAACTCGGGCAAATCCTGCCGGTCGGTACGCGAGTCGACGCTTTCCGAGACCCCGCACGTCGCCAGCAGGTGCCGAGCTTCCGGGGACGACAGGCTCAGGGCCGTTTCCACTGCTTTCATGAGGCCCGCACAGCCACATGTTCGCAGCGCGCGAGAAAAAACCGGTTGTCCACCCGAGACGACGGCCAGCAGGGCCGAAGAATGTCCCCAGTCGAGAACTCCGACAGGTTCCGCATCGGCCGGAGGGGCGTCTGTCAGCAGCAGGGCCCGCGCCAACGTGAACGGCGCGCCATCGACGCCACGGCAGGTCAGCCTTCCGGCGTCGAGCTCAGTTGCCGACTGCTCCACCAGCTCGCGGCGAACGCCCACGACGTGCATTGCGACGGCGCCGGATTCCGACGTGGTCATCGACGGGTGCGCTTCCCAGTAATCGAACGCCAGATCTTCGGACGAGCCTTCTCGATGAGCAGACAGTTCCTGGCAGATCAGGTCGTAGAGTTCGGGTTCCGCGGCCGCCGGAACTTCGAGAGTCACAAGCTCGGTGGCCGTCGGCGAAAACAGGCACGCGGCGTCGCGGCCTCGAAAGTCTCCGCACTCCCTCAAGGCCTCGCGGACGAGCCCGGCCAGTTGCCCGTTCGCGACCGACTCGACCGTCAATGGCCCGGGCTCAGGCCAGGGCACCAGGGCCGTTCGCGCCAGGACCCAGCGATTCGAGCGAAACTCGACCTGCGCCAGTTTGACGGCGCCGGCGCCGATATCAATGCCGATCCAGCCGGTCGAACGAGTTCGTCTCCGGCGGAAGATGCCCGGTTTGCCTGCTGCGAGTACCATGGGAATTCTGGCGGGCGGCTGCGCTGTGTCGCCGTGAATCGCTTCCGCCTTATTTCTTCTTCGCCTCGTTGCTCTTCGCGTCGTTGTTCTTCGACCCGGCGCCGCCTTTTGCCGCAACAACCTGTTCCATGCGTTCCAGGCGCGTATCCATGCGCTTCAAAATCACCACAATGTCGCGCAACACGGCTTCCGAGCGCTCGCCGCCGGCAAGAAACGCCTCGCGGCGGGGAAGTTCGGTGACCTCAGCGTGCAGCGACGACGACTGGGCGGCGATTCCTGCGGCATACCCCGCGACGATCCCCAGCACCACACCCGAAATCCAGCGCCACGAATTCCGGCCGGTCGCAATTGGACGATCCATTGTTCTCTCCCGTCGTTAACTGGAGGACACGCTCGACACGTCGAGCATCGGCAGCATGACCGACGCCACGATGATTCCGACGATGATTCCCATGATCACGACGATCGCCGGTTCCAGCAGCTTCATCAGCTCCTGCAGCCTGCGTTCGCCGTCGTCTTCGTAAAATTCTCCGACCATCTCCAGGACCGGTCCCAGTTTGCCCGTTCGTTCGCCGGTGCCCGCCATGTGTGCGGCGTCCGCCGGAATAAATGCCGTCTGGCTCAACGATTGACCGAGTCCGCGACCGTTCAATACCTCGCTGTGCAGCGTCGCGAACAGGTCACGATAGCACCTGTTCTGCACAGCCGAGCGGCTCAGTTGCAGCGCTTCCGGCAGCGGCACGCCCGATTGCAGCATCACTCCCAGCAGCCGGAATGTCCTGCCGACCAGCAGCGATCGCACCACGTCGCGCACCAGAAACAGGCTCAAAGCCACTCTATCCCGGTATCGGCAAAAGGCTTCGGTCGACCGCAGCCGAACCGCCCCGAACGTCGCCGCGGCGCCGCCAATTCCCCAGATCCAGCCATGGTTCTGAATCGAAGACGCAAGATTCAAAAGGACTTGCGTCGAAGCGGGCATGGGGACTCCCATGTCGTGAAAGATTCCTGCAAAACGGGGCAGGACGAAGGAAATTAAGGCGGTGATCACCACCAGCGAAATGGTCAGAAGCGCGGCCGGGTAGGCCAGGGCCGCACGAACCGCCGAGCGCAACCGAATCTCTTTTCGGAGCATTTCCCCCATTCTGGCGAGCACAGCGGTGACCTGCCCGGACGCCTCGCCGGCGGCAATGCCCGCCGCATAAACTTCGCCGAAAATCCGAGACTGCCGCCGGATCGCCGCCGAGATCGAGACGCCGTCGGCGAGATCGTTGTAGATCTGATCCAGCGAGTCGCGGAGTGCAGGTTTCGTACACTGGGTCTTGGCAGTCTTGAAGGCCTCGGCAAGTTCCACACCTGAGCGCGTCATGATCACCAGTTGCGAGGTCAGCATGAGCAGGTCGTGCTTCGTGACGCGCGAATTCCAGCCGGGCACGGCGCCGGCGGCCGGCCGCTCGACAGCGCCGCTGCTCCGTTGTTCGAGCGACAGTGCGAACAATCCCTTATCGCGCAGCAGTTTTCGCGCGGCGGTGGGAGACTCGGCTTCGAGCACGCCGCTCGAAGTTGCGCCTCCCACCGCTTTGGCTTTGTAGTGATAATTCATGGCAGAACCGGCGTGACGGTTGACTTTCGACCGCGGCCCGGGCTACTCGAAGAACCCGGTGCGCACCACTTCATCCAGATCGGTCTTCCCCGCTTCCGCGAGGCGAATTCCCTCGTCGAGCAGCGAGCGGCCTCCGTGCTGCTTGTGCCAGCGCCGAATCGATTCCAGGCAGGAATCCTGACCGATGATTTCGCGCAGTTCGCGGCCGATGGCCAGCATTTCGTAAATGCCAATCCGCCCGCGATATCCGGTGTCGTGACATTCGTCGCAGCCCTCCCCGCGCACGAACTGACGCCGCAAGTCGCCGCCGTAGTGGATCATTTCGAGGATTTCTGAAGACGGATAATACTGCGTGCGGCACTTGCTGCAGACGGTACGGATCAGCCGCTGCGCAACGACGCCTTCGAGGGCCGCGGCGATTTTGAAACCGGCGATGCCCATATCAAGCAGGCGCGTGACGGCGCCGGCGCTGTCGTTGGTGTGCAGCGTGCTGAGCACGAGATGCCCCGTCAGCGCCGCCTGAATGGCGACTTCGGCCGTTTCACGGTCGCGAATTTCGCCCACCATGATCACGTCCGGGTCCTGCCGCAAGATCGAGCGCAGGGCATTCGCGAAGGTGAGCGAATTTTCGGCGTTGGCCTGCACCTGGTTGATCAGTTCGAGCTGATACTCGACGGGGTCCTCCACGGTGACGATGTTGTGGTGCACCGATTTGATCAGCTCCAGCGCCGAATACAGCGTCGTCGTCTTGCCGCTGCCCGTCGGGCCGGTGACGAGCACCAGGCCGTGGGGCTTGTTGAGCATCAGTTTCATCTTCGACAAGACGTCTTCAGGCATTCCCAGTTTGTCGAGATTGAACGTAACGTTGTGCCGGTCGAGGACGCGCAGCACGACCTTCTCGCCGAGCACCGTGGGCAGGGTCGACACGCGCAGGTCGATGTCGTGTCCTTCGACGACCACGTGCATGCGGCCGTCCTGGGGGAGCCGGTGCTCTGCGATATCGAGCCGCGCCAGCACCTTGACGCGCGAGACGATCGCCGGATGATGGTCCCGCCGGGGACAGATCACTTCCCGCAGCAGGCCGTCGACGCGGAAGCGGACGATTGAATTGCGGTGCCCGGGTTCGATGTGAATGTCGCTGGCCCCGGCCCGCACGGCCTGCACGATCACGTAGTTCACCAGATTGACGACGGGGCTCCCTTCGGAAATCGAGCCCAGATCGGTGATGTCCAACTGCACCGTCTCGGTATCGATCTGCAACGCGTTGTCGCTCAGGTCGGCCGTAATGGCGTCGACCTCGAAGCCCGCGGTGTAACACCGCTGAATCATCCGGCGGATGTCGGCCTGCAGGCCGAACACCGGGCGCACCTTGAGTTTCGTCAGCCGTTCGAGCTCGTCGACCTGGTGCAGGTTCTGCGGATGCACCATCGCGACGGTCAGCGTGTCGCGAACCTTGAACATCGGCACGGCCGACAGCGCTTCGGCCCGGGCCCGGGGAACCAACTTCACCACCTGCGGGTCGATCAGGCCGTCGCGCAGCCTCACGGCCGGCAATCCCAGCGACTGCTGCATGAAGGGCAACAGGTCTTCCTCTTTCACGAAACCCAGTTCCACCAGGGTTTCGCCCAGCTTCTGCTTGCGGAGCGTTTGTTCCTGCAAGCCCGAGAGAAGTTGTTCGGGCGAGATCAACCCGGCTTTCAGCAGCCGTTCACCCAGCGGGGAGCCGTTGGCGAAGTTCCGCCGCCGCGAGTTCCCGGCGCGTGCGGGAACATCGGAATTCGAAACTTCGGGAAGTGCGGCGACATCGTTCATTGGGCAAAACTCGCGACGGCCGACTGGGCATCCCGAAAGATCTCAATCTGGTCCGCCAGGCCCGTAACCGACAGGATTTCGCGGCACAGTGCGCTGGGGCCGGCGACTTTCAGCGCTCCCCCGCGCTCCTGCATCTGGTCGCGAAAGTCAAGCAGAGTTTCCAGGCCCGCGCTGTCGATGAGCGGTACGTGTTCGAGGTCGACGACGATCCTCGGCTGCCCCTGCCGGCAGCATTCCTCCAGGACTTGGCCGAATTGCTTGCAGTTTTTCAGATTGAGGGGGTCGGTCCCGCTCACGAAATCGACGGCTCCGAGTTTGCGGCGCTCGAACATGGTGCGCTCCTTCAGGAAACCGGGATCAGCAGCGTAAACTTACTGCCCTTGTTGAGTTCGCTGTGAACTTCCAGACGGCCGCCGTGAGAACGGGCCACCTCCCGAACCAGCGACAATCCGATTCCGCTGCCGGGGATGTCGCGCACACGCGGGTCGTCGCTGCGGAAGAATTTCTGACAGATTTTCGACAAGTCCTGCGGCGACATGCCGATTCCAGTGTCTTCGACGCTCACCGCCAGTTCGCCGCCGATGACCGAGACCTGCACGCTGACTTTACCCCCGGCCGGCGTGTACTTGACGGCGTTCCCCAGCAGATTGACCAGGGAGGCGGCGATCTTGTCTTTGTCGATGACCAGCTCCGGCAGCTTCGGGGGGATCAAGGTGAGAAATTCCAGGCCTTTCTGCTGGATCTGCGGCTGGACCTTCTCGATGGCCTCATTCAACAGCCGCAGCGTATCCGTCTCCTGCAGGTTCAGCGCCAGCGAACCGCATTCCAGGCTGCTGATATTGAGCAGCTCATCCACGAACCGCGCCAGCCGCGTCGCCTCTGAGTTAATGATGTTCAGAAAATCCTTCTGGCTGTCGAGATCGGCGATCTCGTTGAGGGCCAACGTCTCGGCGTAAGCCTTGATATTGGTCAGGGGCGTTCGCAGCTCGTGAGCCGCACTGTTCACGAAATCGGTTCGCGCCTGTTCTGCCAGCTTTTGCTGGGTGACGTCGCGAATCTGCCAGACTTGAGTCGAACCCTGGCTTCCCTCTTCCAGCAGGGGCTGCCGCGCCACGCGCAGCACTCCGTTTGCCGTTTCGGCGCCGCGGGTGACTTCGAACGCGACAGGCAGCGATTCCTGATTCAGTTGCCGGCGCAGGTCATCCGAGGCGGGGCCCGCGTCACCGAAGAGCAGATGCTCGATGGTTGATTCGGGGGCCCGCCCCGCGGGAATCCCCATCAGCGTGCAAAACGATCGGTTGACGAACAGGATTCGCCCCTCGTGATCCGAGAGGGCGATCCCCTCGGACAGATTATTGAGGACCCGTTCCGCCTTCTGTTCCCGGACGCCGCCCACCGCCTTCGCCAGGCTTGCCGCCAGCGCCGTCTCGATCGATTGCTTCGATACGCACGCCACGAGGCGGTTCCATCCGGTGGCAGTCGAATTGATTTCCGGCAGCCGATTGATTGCCGAGGCCGCTTCGGGTGCAGCGCTCGAAATCCGCAGCAGTTGCTCTTCGATCTTCGACGACAACCCGGCTGCCCGGCGCAGCATCTGACCCCCCAACAGGAGGATGCCGACGGGGAGCAACATGACCACCGGGGCATGGTCGGCCAGCGACTTGATGATGCCAGTGTCGCGCGAAACGTGGGTTCCCACCAGGAGCGTCCCGAATCTTGCGGATCCCGAATTCAGCGCGACCCAGTATTCGTCGATTGGCAGGACAACGTGTCGACCATTCTCGATCCGCTCGAGACGATGAATGCCGCTGCGGGACGTGGGAACCGCAGCATCGCACGCCTCGCCGATTCGAGCTGGACAGGAATGAGCACGGTACGTGCCCTCTGCCGAGACCACGGCGCAGTAGACGACCGGCTCGGCCGCCGCCAGCTTTTCGATGAGAAACTGCCGGTGCTCTCCTCTATGATCGACTTCGTCGGCCACGAGGGCCTGCGCGGTCTGCTCGACGTCCTGCAGGAACGGATGGGCCTTGCGGCTCCCGAATGCACCGGGCGTCACCAGCACCAGGCCCAGGCCGAGCGCGACAACGCTCCCCAGCCCGCACATCAGATAATTTCCGATCAGGCGTCGGACCAGCGATACATGCGAGTCGGTGAACGGCATTGTTTTCAAGTGCACTGGGCAACCGGGCGTGCCGCGGCACGGGCGCCGCCCGTCAATTCTTCCGCCGCCGCGACGAGTTGCCGGGGACTGAACGGTTTATGAAGGATCAGGTTCACTCCGAGGTCGCGCATCATGCGGTCGCGGTTCAATTCCAGGCCCTTGGCCGTCAACAGAATGATCCGCAGGTCTGAGAATCGCGATTCCGACCGAATGCGACGGCACAATTCGCCGCCATCCATTTCCGGCATCTGATAATCCGTCACGAGCAGATGGAACGGGCCGTCCTGAAGCGATCCCCAGGCGGCGCGCCCGTTGGCCGCCACAGTGACTTCAAATCCGGCCCGGCTGAAGTTGAACCGCATGACGTCGGCCATCACGCGATTGTCTTCGACGACCAGCACTCGCAAACCCGGCGACGGAACTTCGTTCATTGTCTACTCCAACGGCCCGGGCGACACGAATGTCAACCGGGCCGTATTCCAGTTTTCATCCAGATTCAGTCCAGGGACGACGCTCGCGTACTGCGACAGCGCCGTCACTTTAGATCAGTAGGCGATGCCCACCGAATCGTTGATCGCGAAATCACCGGTCGTCTGGTTATAGACCCAGCCTTCGCTGCTTCCGCCCACGACGAGAGGATTGGCCGTCGAAGCAAAAACGTTCGCGTTGTTGTTGCCGATCGGGCAGACGGGGAACGGGCCCTTCAGATAGGGTTGCAGAGCCGTCGCCAGGGTGGCCGCCGGGGGATAAGCGTTGTTCGCGTCCTGCGATTTGTACATTTCGATCGCGCTCCGCACGATCTGCAGGCTCTGCTTGGCGGAATTTGTCTTCGCCGACGCAATCGTGTTGAGCATCTTGGGTGCGGCGACGGCCGCAATGATCCCAAGGATCAGGATCACAACCACCAGCTCGATGAGGGTGAAGCCTTTGCGCCGATTGGGCTGAATCTGCACGAGGTTTTGCATTTGACGGTTCTCCTGGAACTGTAAGTGACGCTCTTGAATCAGATGTTTGGAACCGGGCCCGGGCGTGTGCCTGCTGTACGAACTACCTGCCATGTTGCCGAATAACCGCACCGTGCAAAAAACGTAGGACAGGAATATGAAAATGCAAGAAATTTCTTGTCTTGTGAGACAATCATCTTCCGTCGCCCCTGAATTTGCATCTCCTAATAGGCAATGCCAGTCGCATCGTTGATCGCGAAATCTCCGGTCGACTGGTTGTAAAGCCAGCCGTCGGTCGTCCCGCTCACGACCAGGGGATTGGCCGTCGAGGCGTAGACGCTGGCATTCAGATTTCCCATCGGGCAGGTCGGAAACGGCCCGCGCAAATGGGGTTGCAGCGCCGTCGCCAGGGTTGCCGCCGGCGGATAGGCGTTGTTCGGGTCATTGGACCGGTACATCTCAATGGCCTGCCGCACGATCTGAAGGCACTCGCGGGCCGAATTGGCACGGGTGGACGACATCGTATTGAGCATCTTCGGCATGGCCACCGCCGCGATGATGCCCATGATCAGGAGCACGACCAGCAGCTCGATCAGCGTAAAACCCCGGCGTTGAGGCCGGAGAATCGCATTGCTTCGCATGATGACGGCGCTCCGCATGAACCACTGCAGCTCAGGCTGCGTTTACGAACGCGCCCCGCGCACAGCTCATCGCCTGGCCATCGAATCAAATGCGACCGGTCGCGCTCCGACAGTGTTTCAAACAGCGTACTTCGCTTCCGGGACCTTGCCGAAGCCTGCTGCCGGAATCAGCCAAGATGAGGCATCTTCCTCATCCCGGCCGGCAGGAAGCCCCCCTTCGAACTTGTCATTCGATAAAGGCGAGCTACGTTTTCGACGGGCGTCTCGTTGCGGCGAGCACGTCGAACGCCCGGAATTCGTGGATTGCCGCTGAAAAAAGACGGGGAACGACAACATGAATTCGTCTGAAGTCTGGCAGGAATTGTCGGACCTCCGGTCCGGGACCGAGGCCTATGCCGAACAGGTCAGCCGGGACTTCGAAGAGCTGACGTGGCTCAGGCACCTGCTGGAACAGCTCGATTCGTGCGACGCATCCTCTCCTCTCGACCGGATTGCGCAACAGGTGCTGCCCGAGTTGCGAATCATGATTCGCGCCGAAGCCGTCGTGCTTGTCGGAACAGACCCGTCCTCCGCCTGGATTGAACCGGGGTCGCAGTCCGAATGCCGGGTGCTCTTTGCCGACGGCCGGCGGCTCGCAGGCGACGACAGATTTTTAGACCTGATCGCGGCGCTGACGGCCCAAGCCGGTGAATTTCCTTTGGTCCGCAACCATATCTCTTCTGCGTGGTTGCCCGCGGGCTGTGCCGGCATTCATTCGTGCATCGTCGTGCCGGTTTCGCGTCAAGGCGAACATTATGGCTGGATGCTGGCACTCAATCGCGTGCACCGTGCTGTGCAGTCTGCTCACGGCTCTGAAGGCGCGCAGGAATCTTACGGCGACAATGAGTTTGGAACGGAAGAAGCCGGGTTGTTTCAGGCGGCGGCGCGCACGCTGGCGAGCCACGCACGCAATACTCAGCTCTTCCGCGAAAAGGAACTGCTGCTGATTGGTGTAATCCGGGCGCTGATCAATGCCATCGACGCCAAAGACGCGTACACCTGGGGTCACAGCGACCGCGTCGCGCTGATGGCCAAACGCCTGGGCGAACAGTTGCAGCTCGACGAGCTGGAATGCGAACGGTTGTATACGGCCGGCCTGCTTCACGACATCGGCAAAATCGGAATTCCCGACAGCATCCTGCAAAAGGCCGGACCGCTCACCAACGACGAATTCGACGCGATCAAGAAGCACCCGGAAATCGGGCACTCCATTCTCCAGCACCTGCACCAGCTCAGCTATGTGCTGCCGGGCGTGCTGCATCACCACGAAAGCATCGATGGCCGCGGATATCCCCACCGATTGCAGGGAGAAGGAATTCCCCTGTTCGGACGGATTCTGGCCGTCGCCGACAGCTACGACGCCATGACCAGTTGCCGCCCTTACCGAACCGCCATGTCGCCCGAAATCGCCCTGGGGCGTTTGCAGGCAGGCGCTGGCAAACAATGGGACGCGCGCGTCGTGGCGGCGTTCCTCACCTGCAGCGAAGACATCAGAAAGTTGTGCGGCGACGCCCGGGGGCAGGTGTTGCATGGCGCCGAAGCCGGACCGGTCGACGGGAACGCACCTGCCGGAGCGCATCATGATGCGCTGGAATCGGCCGTCGCCGCGCTCAGCCATTGAGACGACATGAACCGGTCCATCAGCACGCCGCAGAGACATCGCAGGCCGCAGCGCGTCAGCCGCCGGCGCTGTTCCGGATTCACGCTTGTGGAACTGGTGATCGTGATCTTGATTTTGGGGATTGCTTCGGTGATTGCCGTCCCGCGATTTGTGAATACGCTGAACTCCAGCCGTGCCAGAACGGCCGCCCGGCGCGTCGCAAATGACGTCGCCCTCGTCAGAAGCTGGGCGCGCATCACCAGCCAGTCGCAATCGATCACGTTCGACACGACCGGTAACAC
>JACQFH010000640.1 GCA_016200145.1 Planctomycetia bacterium
CCAGCCCGGTGAGCGACAACCCGGGGAAAATGGTCCGCCGCAGCAGCAACCGGGCGATCAGCAGGGCGGCCGGCAGCAGCAAGAAGGTCAACAACCCGGCGGCCAGCGCCAACCTGGCGGACAGAGACCGGATCAGCCTCAAGCCGGGCAGCGCGGCGGCCAGCGAACCAACCCCGGCGGGCAAAGGCGGCTCAACACGCAAGATGGTTGGGGAGGCGCCATCGACGGCGAGCGTTTCGTAGCGCCGATCGCCGGCGGAGACTTCCTGAATTGGTCCGACCGGCTCCGCGACGTCGAAGAAATGGTCGAAGATCCCGAATTGCGGGCCGAAGCCGCGAGGATCCGCGACCGGGCGCGCAGCATCCGGGCCGAGTTGAAGCGGCATTCGCAGGCTCCGAACTGGGACCTCGTCCGCATGCAGGTGGCTGAACCCCTGGTCGAGCTGACCGATCGGGTGGCCGAGGAACTGCTGCGGCGCAACTCGCGCCAGGCCGTCGTCCCCCTCGATCGCGACCCCGTGCCGCCGAAATACTCCGAAAAGACCCGCAAATACTACGAACAGCTCGGCACGGGAAAGTGATCGACAAATTTCTGGTTGAGAAAAAATACGAATGAGCCCACGGATGGCGTGGCAATCCCACGGATGCCTGCCTGGAATGCCGTCTCCGGCGGGATCTTATCCGTGGGATTGCCACGCCATCCGTGGGTTAATGTCTTTTTTGTATGATTTGCAGTTATGACGCTTGATTCCGACGGTTGGCCGGGCCGAGTTCAGTTTTCGGCAATTCGTTTTTTTCGTTTTCTAAAACTCAATGCAAGTTGATGGATCACTATTGATGCCGCTTGCCGAGATTGTTGCGGGCGCGCCGCGCTGGCTGGGCGTCGCCGTTGCGATCGTCGCTTTGGCGGCCGTACTGGCGGCGTGGTCTTACCGGTCGGGGAGATCGCGGGCTCCGCTGCGTGTCGTGGCTGGTTTTTTCAAGTGGACGGGGATCCTGATTCTGGCAGCGTGCCTGGTCGAGCCGCTGATCAACACGACCCGGCCTCGGCCCGGCAGCAACCTGTTCCTTGTCCTCGCCGATAACAGCCGCAGCCTGCAACTGGCCGACGCGGGGCATCGCGAGTCGCGGGGCAAAGCGATGCAGGAACGGCTGGGCGACAAGGAACCGTGGCTCGTGCGCCTCGGCCAGGACTTCGACCTCCGCCGCTACGCCTTCGATACGTCACTGCATCCCGTCACGTCATTTACCGAGCTGAATCTCGAAGGCGAGGCTTCGTCCCTGGCCGAATCGCTGAAGACCCTGGCCGACCGGTTCCGCGGGCAACCCGTCGCCGGCATCCTGCTGCTCACCGACGGCAACGCGACCGACCTGGGGGACGTGGCCCGCGACTGGAAGGGGCTGCCTCCGGTGTACACCGTGCCGATCGGCGCGGACCAGGGGCTGGTCGATCTGTCGGTCTCGCAGGTCGCCGTGAGCCAGACAAATTTCGAGGCGGCGCCGGTCACGATCACCGCCAGCCTGGAAGGTCGTTCGGTTGCCGGCCACGAGGTGGGCATTCGGATCGTCGACGAAAACGACAAAGAGCTGGAACGCCGCGACAAGCTGTCGCTGATCGACGGGGAGCCTCTCGTCGAACGGTTTCTGCTGCGCCCCGAGCGGCCGGGCGTGAATTTCTTCACAGTGCAGACGTTTCTGAAAGGGGAAGAACGCCTGGCGGACGGAAAAGGCCCGTCGCGCGAGGCGACGCTCGCGAACAATCGCCGCATCGCCACCGTCGATCGCGGCGGCGGGCCGTACCGTGTGCTGTACGTCGGCGGGCGTCCCAACTGGGAATTCAAGTTTCTGCGCCGCGCGATCGACGAAGACGACGAAGTGCATCTGGTGGGCCTCGTGCGCATTGCCAAGCGCGAGCCGACGTTCAAATTCCTGGGCCGGTCGGGCGAGCGCACGAACCCGCTGTTTCGCGGCTTCGGCAACCAGGCCGACGAACAGGCCGAGCAGTACGATCAGCCCGTGCTGATTCGACTGCACACCGAAGACCAGGATGAGCTGCGCGGCGGCTTTCCCAAGGCGGCCGATGACCTGTTCCGGTATCACGCCGTGATCATCGACGACGTCGAGGCGGCGTTCTTCACGCAGGATCAGTTCTCGCTCTTGCAGCAGTTCGTCAGCCGGCGCGGCGGGGGTCTCTTGATGCTGGGGGGCAAGGATTCGTTCTTCGAAGGGGGCTATCAGCGCGGCGCGGTCGGCGAAATGCTGCCCGTATATCTCGACCGGGCGCCCGACGGCTCGGCGAATGCGG
>JACQFH010000641.1 GCA_016200145.1 Planctomycetia bacterium
GTTCCGGAATGAAGCCGGCCTAAAGTCTGTCAGCGGTGGACGGCCAAAAAACTCTCTCGCGCACGAAACCGGAGCCCCTCCATGAAGGACCACCGCCTAAGATCACGCATAACCAGCGAAGGCGGGAACCACGCGATCGGGAGCCAGCGGCTATTGGCGCAGGTGATTGTCGCACATTTCGGCTTACGCAAACACGGCAAAAACGCTATCCTTCATTTCTGCAAATTCATTAAGGCCACGAAAATGCGGCAACAAGATCCGCCGGAGAGCGAAGGGCGTCCGACGGCGACGTGGAAGCTGGTGTGTCGGTTCCAGCGAGGCGGAGGTTGTGTGATGCACTACTGTTCTACGATTGCGAAATGGCCCATGATTGTGGCCGTCGTGGCATTTGCAACTGTCGCATCTGCCGATGAACAGATGCCTTCATCTGTCGGCACATTCTCTGCAGAAGAAAATGTCGTCGAGACATTTGACGTGCCGCGCGATGGCGATTTTCTGATTTTACCGGTTCAGATTGAAGGGCGGCAATACAACTTTGCGCTCGGAAGTTCACCGGGCCCGATTTCTGTCGACCTCGCATTACATGCCCGACATGTATTCGAGTCAGGTGAATTGGCGCGCGACGCACAAGGATTTCCGAAGGCGCGATATCGGTTGAGCGGTCACATCGGAAAATCCCGGCTTGCGATTGACGGGCCTGCGGAAGGCGACAACTTAGCAGCCTTTCGGAAAAAGTCCGGATATGATCTGTATGGGGAACTAGCAGTTGATTTTGTGAAACAACAAATACTGCAGATTGATTTCGAAACTGGAAAACTACACATTCTGCGGGCAATTCCCCGGAATCCAGGAACTAGAATTCGTGTCTCATTTGATGAACATGGCGCACCGACGATCGATGGTCAATTGCCAACGGGAGAAAGCATTGCCTTTCGGCTTGTGCTCTCCCATTCTAGATTCCACTGTGGAACGATGGCGAGACCAGTCTTTAGGAAACTGGTTGATTCTGTAGACATGTCAGTCCTCGCGGACGCCGGATATGCAGGCACAAGTGGTTCGTTACGTATGTTGCGAATCGGAAATATTGCTGAACGTGAAGTTCCCTTTGTCGAAGATAATGTCAGGAATGTACTTGGCTTGGGATTTCTGTCAATGTTTCATGTCGTGTTCGACCTAGGGCACGGGCAGATGTATTTGAGGCCGCGAGAGAAACGTCCAGTTCGAGTCATTCGGGGCGATTGCGGCTTAGAGATTGGTCGGATCTCTGAAGTGACTTTTATCGACTCGGTCGACGAAGATGGCTCGGCAAAATCCGCAGGCTTAAAAAGTGGAGATCGCCTGCTGAAGGTTGACACAATCAATGCAGCAGAACGCACGTTGCTCGAATTGCGGCGAGTGCTTTTCCAGCGCGGAAACCGCGTCCGGCTCATTGTTGAACGTGACGGGGAATTGATCGAGCGTGAAATTGTTGCGGAGTGATATTGCGTGGACCGTGATGCCAAGCTGACAGCATCTTTGAAGCGGAATGAGGTCGACGATATATCTCGTTGAATTGCGCAGCTTTCAACGTTGGAAAGCAATGGGCATTCAGCGTGCTATTGGCGGAAGGTATTGTAGGCCAGATCATCTTTCTTTCGCGGGTGCGCGCCCTCCCAAGAGCACAACCGAGGTGACGTGTGGCACCCGAAGCCGCGACTGTGAGCGGAAACCGTACGCGGTTTGATCCGCGGCGGTGTGTGGTCTTGGTGCCGTATCTGGATGCGATTCATCCGGAGTGCGAGGCGGCGCTGCATGAGCTGGAGCGGCGCGGCTACACAGTCCGGCGGGTGGGAGGGTACTCGCAGATCGACGTGGCCAGGAACCAGATGGCCAGCGATGCGCTGCGAGACGGTTTCGAAGAGACGCTGTGGATCGATTCCGACATTGTGTTCCAGGCCGATTCGGTCGAACGCTTGCGCATGCATCCGCATGGCGTCGTGGGCGGGCTTTACGCTCGCAAGGGGACGCCGGGGTTTGCCTGTCAGCTTCTGCCTGGCACGCCATCGCTCTCGTTCGGCGACAAAGGCGGGCTGGTCGAAGTCGAGTACCTGGCGACCGGCTTTCTGCTCGTGCGCCGGCCGGTGTACCTGGCCGTGCAGAAGAAATTCCAGTTGCCGGTGTGTAACGAACGGTTCGGGCCTCCGCTGACGCCGTTTTTTCTTCCGCTGGTCCGTCCGGTCGAAGGAGGGCACTGGTATCTGGGGGAAGATTACGCCTTCTGCCACCGCGTCCGGGAGTGCGGCTACCGGATCTACGCCGACACGACGTTCCGGCTGTGGCACATCGGCCGCCAGCGCTACACGTGGGAAGACGCGGCCACGCCGCGGGTTGAATCCAGCTCGTACAACTTCACGATCGTCGAGTCGGGAAAGGCCGAAGGAAACGCCGGTGCGCCCGTCGCTTTCACCAAGTGCCCACAGGTGGCCGCTTTTGCCGAGCGGCACCCGTGGCCGAACGAAAAACCGGTCGTGCCCCCGTTTCCCGATCGGAACTGGCTGTTCCCGGCGACCGAGGGGCTGCTGCGGAACACTGTGCCGCAGACTTCGAAACTGATCGTGGAGCTGGGCTCGTGGACGGGACGATCGACACGCTTTCTGGCCGAGTTGGCGCCGAGCGCGACGATCGTGGCGGTCGATCACTGGGAGGGGAGCCCCGAGCATCGCACTGATCCCGAGCTGCGAGATGCGTTGCCGCGCCTGTACGAGACGTTTCTGGCCGAGTGCTGGGCCGAGCGCGAGCGGATCATTCCGGTGCGGTCGAGCTCGGTCGCCGGGCTGCGGGCCGTCGCGCAGGCGGGGCTCGTTCCCGACGCTGTGTACATCGACGCCGATCACCGGTTCGAAAGCGTCGTCGCCGACCTGACGGCGGCGCTGGACCTGTTTCCCTCGGCCGTCATCGTGGGGGACGACTGGGATTGGGAAGAAGTTCGCAAGGCGGTCGAAGCCGTGCTCGCTCCACGCGGATTGCGCTGCGACGTGCTGGGCACGGCGTGGCGGGTGGTGCGGTAACCGCGTTTTCCCAGAAGCAGAATGACTCTCGAACCCGAACGGGCCCATTCTCGCTTCGAGACCACTCGCTTCAAAGCACGCCGATTTCCCAATTCGCGGATTCCGAAAACTTTTTGCTTGCTTTTCAGATTGCACCGCAGTCTAATGCACCGCGTACTGAATCAGTACTGTTGGGCCGCGAACTCAACGGTTCGCCTCTAGGGCCAAAAAACTGGGCCGATTAGGGCCATCCGCCGAAATATCGCAATCGGCTAGTTCTGCCGCGCTGGGGCAACGGCTTCGACCGTTCGGCTCAGCTTCGCGGTGTCGCCGTCGGAGCTTTCCGGCAGTCGCTTTCTGCGCTGACGGGGCCTGACGATTCCGCTGAAAACGCGTCTTATCAACGCGTGATCCAGCTTTCCGACCACGCGAACTACTCTCGCGCTGCGCACCTACCCCATTTTGTCCGAAAACGCTGCGCCGCAATGTTGGCCTCGCAATTTCGGACCAAGAGGAATTTAGCCCGATGAGCGAGAATAACTCCGCACCGCGGCATCGTGTCGCACCCGCTTTAGTGTGAAAACTCATCGATTCCCCAGAAAGGGACCAGAACATGCGTCGTCTCGCAGTCGCTTTGACCGTGCTTTTCGTGCTGTCCACACAAGCGCTGGCCTGGCATGACGGCGGTCACAAGATCGTGGCCGCCATCGCATTTCGGCAGCTCACACCGGCGAAACAGGCCGCGGTCGCCAAGTTATTGAAAGAACATCCTCGCTTTAACGAGGAATTCAAAGCCAAGATGCCGCACGGCCTTGATGATTCCGCGAAGAACGAGTGGATTTTCCAGCAGGCCGCCGTGTTTCCCGACATCGCGAGGCAATACAGCGACGACCTCAAAGCCGAGTATCATCATCCGTCGTGGCACTACATCAACATGCCGGAATTTCTGTCGACCGAAGACCGTATGGCCCTGCATCCCGAAGGGAACCTGAACCTCTCCCTCGATCCCCCTGCATCGCTCGATGAGAAATCCAACGTCATCCAGGTGATCCGTGCTGCCCGCAAGATCATCGCCGACACAAATACGAGCGGAGAAGATCGAGCGCTGATGCTGTCCTGGCTGTTCCACACCGTCGGCGACATCCACCAACCGTTGCATTCGACGGCGTTCTTTTCTCGTGAATTGTTTCCTCATGGCGACAAGGGTGGCAATAAGGTCCGTTCATCTCGTTTATGATCCCGAAGTCCTGGCCGCGATCCGCACGCTCGAAGCGACGCACACGGACATCGAGGATCAGCCCATCGATTTGAGCGAGGACTATCTCAGAGCCGGCGCCGATGCGGCTGAGAAGCGGGTCGTCCAGGCAGGCTATCGATTGGGCGCGATTCTTTCGGCCTTGGTTGATTGACCTGACACGTCAGCGACGGAAGATTTGCATCCGGCAAACGTCGACGTGTTTGCATTCGGGCCTATTGCAGTAAGGAACGTCATTCATGCGGGAAATCAAATCGGGACCGGTCCTGGCCGTACGGGCGATCGGCGGGTTGCACGTCGTCACGGTCGCGTGGGATTTTGTCGTAGGCCAAAGCGATAAGCGAGAGGGCCTGCTCGGATTCGCGATTGAGCGCACCGAATTCAAGAATGGTGCCGAGGTCGAGCGGTATTTCCTACGTGGGATCAAACGGTTCAAGGACAAAGATGCGGGCGTCGCCCCCGGAACGCCGTTGCCGACATCCGAACACCCCATTCAGTCGTTCCAATGGGGCGACTACACGGTAAAACCTGCGACGACGTATCGTTACAAAGTCATCCCCGTCTACGGCACGCCGAAGTTGCTCGAACTGGAAGAGAAATCCGCGACGACCGTGGAGATCGACACCGAGGCGGAACAGGGCGGCAAAGGGGGCGCCGCCAAAATTCGTCATGACATTTACTTCAATCGAGGGGCGGCAGGATCCCAGGCTTACGCTCGGAAGTTTGGAAAGACCAGACCCGACGAGAAGGAGCCGATGTCAGACCAAATGGCGTGGTTGTCGCGTGGGCTCTTTGAGGCGCTGATCGCATTCATCGGTCGCGCAGCCGGCAAAGACGCCGAAGACTACAAACTCCGAGCCATTCTCTATGAGTTTCGCTATTTGCCTGTCGGCGAGGCGTTTTTTGCAGCACATGACGCGGGTGCGGACGTGGCGATTCGGTACGAAGCCAAATCCTACAAGGCCGACAATGAGGCGATGATTGCGGACGCCCGTATTAAGAGACTCTGCAAGCCTCAGAAATCGCGGACCGGAATCCGACACAACAAATTCATCGTGCTGATCCACAAAGACAAGCCGGTCGCCGTATGGACGGGTTCAACCAACATTTCGGCTGGCGGCATCTTCGGCCACTCGAATGTCGGTCACGCCATTTGGGACAACGATATTGCCCAGTGGTACCTCGACTACTGGGAGCGACTGGCCGATCCTGACGTGACCCGGGGGCCGCTGGTTGACGCCAATCTCGAAGTGGAACCGACGCCTGGTCCGAAGTCCTTACCGCCGAAGGGTCGGATACTCACGCTGTTCAGCCCACGCGATGACAAGAATACAGTCGAAACGCTGAACTGGTATTCGGACCTGATGAACGCTGCAGACAAAATCGTCTGCATGACCTATGCATTTAACCTCGACCCAATGTTTCTGAAGGTGCTCAAGAGAAAGAACGATACGCTGCATTACGCCGTCTTCGATAAGAGCCTCGATATCGACGTTGAAAAGCAGATCGATGAAGTCCAGAACACGGTCATCGCCGTCGGTGCCAAACTTAAGAAGGGCGACATGGCGAATTTTATCGGAGAGAAACTGACGGGCTTCAACCGCAACAAGTACATCCATGACAAGTTCATGCTCGTTGATCCGCTGGGTGACGATCCGATCGTTGTGACGGGGTCGGCCAACTTCAGCAAAGCCTCGCAGGTCGCTAACGACGAAAACATGGTCGTGATTCGCGGCAACAAACGGGTTGCCGATATCTATTTCGGCGAGTTCATGCGGATCTTCGACCACCTGTATTCTCGTTACATTGTCGGAAAGATGAAGGAGAAAGAGATCCACGATCCCGACGCTGGGTATCTGAAGGAGCGTGCGGCCGATTGGGTTCCACAGCACTTTAAGAAGGGGGGCCGCAAGGACTTGCGACGGCGGTATTTCATGGGATGACTGTGGGTCCGGTGATCGGGCCTCGCAGGTACCGCATGCTCGATTCGACCGCCAGGACTCGGTAGTGATTTCGGATCTGGTTCCAGTGAGATTCGGAGGGCTCGATTAGCGTCGACTCGATGTGATCCTTCACGCGGCACGGCAACTTCGTAATCGGAGCAGCATCATGGCAGGCGGCGGACGAGGAGGTGCGGGGGGCGGACGTGGGGGCGGGGGTGGTGGACGTGGGGGAGCAGGCGGGGGTGCACGGGGCGGTGCCGGAGCCGGACGAGCCGGTGCCGGCCGCGGTGGAACTGGGGGCAATCGAGGAGCAGGCCGCGTTGGTGCCGGTGCGGGCCGAGGAGGAGCCGGCGGCGGTCGTGGGGGCGGTGGACGTGGTGGTGCCAGTGCGGGTCGAGGCGCGGCCGGCGGCGGTCAAGGTGGTGCCCGTGGCGGGCAGAGCGGCTCGGGTGCAGGACGCGGTGGGACTCCCTCGGGACGTGGTGGAGCAGCCGGGAACAGGCCGAATCCAGCGGCAGCCCGCGCGAACATTGAGCAGAAGACGAGGGCGGTCCTTGCGCAACGCGGGCGCAACATGGTGGTGACAAGCCGACATCGCGAAAACTCGCCAGCCCACAAGCGTGGCGCGATCGACGTTCGGTCGAAAGACCTGACGTCCGCGAATCGCCATGCTGAGGCCAAAGCGATTAGCCAAAGCCTTGGGAAGGACCACACTGTCGTTGTCGAAGAGGTGAGTCGTGATCGCAAGACACAGACCAATACCTCATATCGAAATGGCCGGCTCCTCAATCGACATGTCAACCAGCCCAAAACAGCCAACGAAACGCATACGCACATCCAACCGGATTAGGCCTGACAATGCGCGACATCGAGTGGAGCTGGACCCGCAGCAACTCCTTCACCTCGACATCTCAGAACACGACTTCCAGATAGTTCGCGTCATTCGCATTCTAGTATTCGAAACCGGCACGACTTGGTTTCTGTTCCCACTTTGTGAGGTGCCTGATGCAAATTGAACTGAGAGACGCGCTGGTAATGGGCTTTGGTCTTGTGGGCATTATCTGGTACTACGTGTGCCTCATTGTGATCGGTTTTCAGACATCCAAGGATCAATCTGTTGCAGGCTTTCGGCAGTTCATGTCGCTCTCGATTACCACAATCGGGGTTGCTCTTGCCACTTTTGTAGGCATGTTGTTGGGTTTCCGCGGTGTATCCGACGAGATCAATAAAGGCGTGACACAGGTTACCGCAGAGGTGGCCGATGGCAAAGCAGCAGTCAAACAGTTGCAGGACGTTGCACAGACGGCGAAGGGCAGCACATGGCAGTGGTGGGCGTCCGGACTATATGCCGGCTCAATTGGGATCGCGCTCTTTTGTTGGTGGTATAGGGGGGACAATTCGGACCCAGCGATCGTTAATTTAGGAAAGTCACTTCTCGGTCTTGTAGCAGGCGCGCTGTCGATCCTATTAAACCTCCCGGGCGGTTGACGACACCGACGGAACCCACCACCGTGCACCTTGGAGTTGTTCGTGTTAACGGCGCTTCCATCTCGATCCGACAGTTGCACACGTTCGGGCCTGCGCACGGTATCCGTCCGAGGAGCGGCACTAAACGTTTCAGACATTTCCGGGTTAACCGATCTGTGGGCTCATACGCTGGGCGATCCGCGGATCTGTATTGCCGTTTTAGACGGTCCGGCCGATCTATCGCACCATGCACTGCTCCATGCAAAGATAACCCGCATTCGCCCGTCGCTGCCGATCGGATCGAGTGACGGACGAGCTCTTCAGCATGGGACCCATATAACAAGCGTCATTTTTGGTGATCATGAAAGCCCGATACGAGGGATCGCGCCACACTGTCGCGGTGTCCTCATTCCGATCTTTTCCGACTTCGCCAACGGCACTCCTCTGTTCTGTTCGCAGCTTGATTTGGCTCGTGCAATCCTTCAGGCACTTCAGGCGGGCGCCCACGTCATTAACGTGAGCGGCGGCCATTTCGCACCGTCTGGAACTGCCCATCCGTTGTTAACGGACGCGGTCCGGTCCTGCGCTCGCTCTGGTGCTCTTATCGTTGCTGCAGCCGGCAACGACGGCTGCTCTTGTTTGCATGTACCCGCCGCACTGCCGTCCGTGTTAGCAGTCGGCGCAACCGACCGATTTGGGGAGCCATTATCATTCAGTAACTGGGGCAGCGTTTACAACATGCAAGGAATCGTGGCGCCCGGCGACGATATCGTGGGGGCCCTTCCGGGCGGCGGCATCGCGACTGCCAGCGGGACGAGCTTTGCCGCCGCGATCGTTTCAGGGGTGGCAGCTCTGCTGCTGAGCATGCAGGTCAGGCGCGGCCAACGACCCGACGTGTTCGCCGTTCGGAAGGCATTGCTTGATGCGGCAACTGGCGCCACACATCCGCGGACTGCAGCCCGTCATCAGTTCCTCAGGGGACGCCTTAATATTACTCAGACGTTTCGCAACCTGTTTATTGGAGACCCACAGATGGGACTTTCGACCAACGAGGTGACTGCAAGCTGTGTATTGCCGGCCGAACCCCAGGCGCAGACCGACTCGGGCATCCAGCCCGCAACAGATTCGAACAGCCGCCTTCCGTCGGCCGCGCCAGGGGACCGGCCTGATGCTCAGCCACGTGGTGACGACATCGCTGTCACTGCAAGTGCGGTCTCACCGTCGTCTTGCGGATGTGGCGCAAATACTGCGTCCCCGATGCTCGCCTACGTGTTAGGGCAGCTCGGGATTGACTTCCGAACAGAGGCTCGCCGTGATGCATTTGTCCAGGACATGGATGCAGCCCCTGGGATGATCCCGAACCCGGATGATCATCAACAACTCCTCGATTATCTGCAGGCGAATCCTTGGGCCGCCGCATCACTCATCTGGACACTGAGTTTAGATGGGACCACGATTTATGCGGTCGTGCCGCAGGGCCCTTTTGCAGGCGATGCCTACAACCGATTGCGGCAAATCCTTAAGGAACAGCTGACCGAGGGAGTCGAGCGCATTTCGGTGCCTGGCGTCATCGCCGGAAGTGTTCGGACCTCGTCCGGTCAATATGTCCCTGTGATCATTCCGGAAATACGAGGACTCTACAGTTGGTCGACGACCGCATTAGTCGAGACGGTTGTCGGCCCAACCCCTGCGGTGACTGCCTCGGACTCGGACAAGGCCACACACTCCGGCAAGACAGCCGGCGTTCACGAGTTTCTTGACCGAGTTTATTTTGAGCTCCGCAACCTGGGGATCACGTCACAGGAACGGGCGATGAACTACGCGGGGACGAACGCATTCAATATTGCGCGAGTTTATGAAGCAGCGATGAAAGACAACATGGAGTTGGACACGATTGACGTCGAACGCAGTCCGATCTGCCGACCGGAGTCAGACTGCTGGGATGTAAAACTGGTGTTCTTTTATCCAGATCGGCAGGTGCAAACTGTCCGCAAGGCGTACCGGTTCACGGTCGACGTGAGCGATGTGATGCCCATCACAATTGGACCTGTCCGGTCATGGTCTATGCGATAAGACAACGCAGCGACGGCGACTGGAACTCCTAGCGAGGACAAGTACGTGTTCGTGAATAGCTACAGCCATTCGGGTAGCCGAATGGGGGTCAATCGAGTCTCTGACGTGGTGCGACTGCAAAACCCAGTACCAATCATGGAGAGCGCCAATGCGAATTCCGAAATCATCGAGAGGTGTTGAACGCCGCGGAGTGTCTCACAGGGGACGCAATGATTCGATGGGCGTCACACCGCAGCGTTTTCAACCCGACGTTACTCACAACCCGGTCAACTATCATCGGTGGTGTGGCCCGAATCACGGTGGTAGCGGTTTTAACAATCCGCCACCATTCGACGCCGTTGATGCCGTGTGCATGCGACACGACCTGTGTTACAACAATAGCGGCACGCATGCCTGCCAATGCGATGCGAACCTGATCAGCGAGATGATCCATGCCGTCGGGACACCAGGATTGACCGGTGCGGCGCGCGCGTATGGGACAGCGGCCATTGGCGTGTTTAATTCCCTGCCGTGTCAATGTACTACCGTGGTGCCGCTTCCCTTTGGTGGGCATACGTCGATCCATACTCCTGGTGTCGGTGGCAGGTGTGGCGGATTACCGGGCCATCCATCGGGGCCATCGATACCGCACATTCCGCTGCCGCACGTTCCCACACCGCATATTCCGGTGCCACACATTCCAGTTCCGCATATTCCGCATTTCTGATCGCGGTGAATGCCAATGTCAACCGCGGCCTGAAGGGAGAATCTGACCGGCAGCTGTCGAGCACAACGTGCCAAGAATTACCGAAGTTGGACCGTTGGCGAACTGGGAGCCGGCGATATCGCGAACCGCGCCTCGCGATCAGTCCCGCAACGTGGCACCGCAAATCTGAATCGCCGGATTTTACATTTTATCGTTTACGAACGGAGCCGAACATGAAACGACTCATCGCCGCCGCGACCGTCGGCCTGATACTGCTTCCAACCTACGCACGTGCCTGGCACAATCGCGGGCACATGGCCGTTGCTCGAGTTGCCTGGGAGCGGTTGCGGAAGGATGGATTGACGGATGAGGTGACCAAGATTCTGGAGGGACATCCGCATCGAGACACATTCTTGCTCCAAGACAAACCTGCCGGGATTGACAAAGACGAGTGGATGTTCGTTCAAGCCGCCACCTGGCCCGACTGGGTTCGGAAGCCGCACGGTCCGGGAATCGATCACGATGCGGCAACGGCAATCACCAAGAAATACCACCATTCTCCGTGGCACTTCGTCAACCTTCCGTACGTGCATCCGAAGGATTCGGGCAAATTCGATGAGGCCAAGATAAAGGAGCAGGCCTTGGCACCAGAGCTCGATTCGCACGGGGGACCTCGTCACGCGTTGGCCGCGATCAAAATCAATCTTCAACAGATCCAGGCAGCGCATGCGTCGGCCGAAGAGCGGGCAATTGCACTGTGTTGGGTCTTGCACCTGATCGGTGATCTTCACCAGCCACTCCACGCCGTCGCTCTGATCGCCTCGAAGGATACATTCGGTCCCCAGGAGATGCCTCCTCCGCACGGCGATGAGGGCGCAAATCGCCTGGCGATCAGAATTCATTCCTCAAATCACAACGCGATCGAACTGCACTCCTACTGGGACGCGTTGCTTGTCGAGGACAGGCCATATCCCGAAGTGCGGACGACCGTTTTGTCGTGGTTGGACAAGACCGAATTCGGACGCGGTGCGTTTGATAGCGAACTCAAGAAGAAAGAAACCCTGGCCTGGGCCGAAGAAAGTCTCTCGTTGGCGAAAACGGTCGTCTACATGGATGACAAGAAGTTCTTGGACGTGCATGCCCTTCCACCGACACACTCGTCGGATGATTTGAAAGGCCTTTCGGCGCCAGTCTTGTCGGCAGGGTATCAGGCGAAGGCCGAACAGACCGCGAAACAGCGCATCGTTCTCGGCGGCTACCGTCTTGGCGACGTGCTGACGACCACGGTCAAGCCGTCAAAATGAAGTTGCAGTGTCGCACTGCAATCGTTTGGAGCAGCCGCCAAGCCGCAGTCCGGGCGAATGCAATATTCGGTTCGTTGAGGAGATTGCGATGAGTCCAGCCGTGTGACTGCGGCCCACGCAAAGGGCAGGCCAGTTTAGGACATTTTGATTGATCTTATCGGCAGTCGCGTATTTCAGAGCCTGTATGCGCCAGAAACGCAGGGGTTCGACCGAGCGATCGATTTTGGCGAAAAGTTTCGTAACGCAGTCAGGAAAACGAATGCAGATCAGGACGCACAAGGCCGACTCGCATTCTATCTCGCTTGCGCGTATGGGCAAAAGGCACGCGCAACGACTGATGTGGCAGAGCGGGCGCCATTGCGTCAAAAGGCACTGGCGGCGGCGCAGGACGCAATTGATCCCGCGGCTGCCGACGGCCCCAAATGGAAAGACGAGCTACGCGCGGTCTGGAATCCGGACCCAGATACCATCGACGACGACTTGACAGTTTTTCGAGATGATCCGGACTTCATCGCGCTATTGACTTAGCTTCTGGCCTCTCATTCAAAAGCAACCACGCTGATAAAAAGTGCCCCCATGAGCCTGCCGAAGCCTGACAGGGAGATCCCACTCGAACGTTTCGGCCTCGCCTTGTCTGGCGGCGGATTTCGGGCGACCTTGTTCCATCTGGGCGGGGTGCGCTTCTTGTACGAAGCCGGCCTGCTTGGCAGAGTCAGTCATATTTCATCGGTCTCTGGCGGAAGCATCCTAGCTGCACATCTCGTTCTCAAATGGCAACAGTACAATGGGAACGACTTCGACGATGCGTCGGCACAGCTCGTGGAGTTCGTGCGCGCTGATGTCAGAAACCGTATTGTGCGACGATTGCCGCTCACCTTTCTGGCTCATCTCTTTGGCAAGGTCGTGCGCCGCGCGGACCAGTGGAAGCTTACTCGGAATGGTCTCCTCGAGCGCTCCTACGAACGGCAGCTTTACGGCGGTACATGCGTTCGTGAACTCGAAGGTAAGGGCCCACATCTTCTGATTCTTACAACAAACGTCACCGAAGGCTGTTTGTGTGCATTTGTCCCGAATGGGCTCCTATTCTTTAGGCGCCGCGACGCCAATGACTTCGTCCAACACGTTCGTGCACGCTTGTCGACGCTTTCGCTAGCCGTCACTGCCTCTTCTGCTTTTCCGGGGTTTTTCCCAACCGTGCGAATCTCCAATGCGGACATCGGCGCTGAGGCGGCTGATTATACGACTCAGTGGTTTACGGACGGCGGTGTTTACGACAATCTGGGAGTCCGCGTATTTCAGTGGCTCCGTGAGCATTGCGCGACGCGCGAAGACTGCGTAAACCTTTGCGGCGATGAATCAATACCAACGAACATTCTCGTCAGCGACGCCGGCCAGCGCTTTCGAATCGCAACCGACCCTCGCTTCATGTGGCTCTTCGGCACTGCAGTTCGGGCTGCCGACATAATGTTCGACCGCGTCGGTCAGCTCGAACGCATTAGCGCGAAAGACGATCAGGGCTTCATTTTTGCAAGTATATCGGACACTGTTGAGCGAGACGGCCAATCAACATTCGACGATCCGGCCGTTCAAGCGCGCTTGTCGCACATTCGAACGGACTTCGACCGCTTTTCCGATGTCGAGATAAGCGCGCTGGTGCGTCATGGCTATTCCGTATTTCGTAACGCCTGTAGATCCGCGCCCGAAGTGTTTGGGACGACGTTCCCAGAAGGTTCAGCTTGGAATCCACTGAGGCAGAAACGTAAACAAACGCGAATCGCCAAGGCAACGAACGACAACCGTGGGAGCGCAGCGATGACTGAACTGCCACCGTCGCGACTTGCGCGCCTACGACATACGCTGCAAAAGCTAACGTCTCAAATGAAAGTGGCACGTGTGCCTGTAGCCAGCGCCGATACGCTTCGCGCACGGGAGCTGATCCGGTCAGCTGAGCGCCGTGTCTGGTCCGGATTTCTGGACATTCGCGATTGGCCGACTTGGGTCGTCTATGTGCCGCTCGTCATCCTGATTGCAGTTAGCGCGAGAGAGATGTGGAAGGCACATCAAATGGCGCAAATGGACGCTGCCGTCGTTGAGGCGATCGCGCTTGGCAATGATGATTTTCAGAATGTGCGCGAGTTGTTGCACGCGGGCGTACGACCATTGTGGACGTCGCAGGCCGATTCCGTCGACGAATTGAAAGCTCTAACTGCGGACGACTACGAGGGGTTTGAAATCATCAAGGATGTGCGCATCATTGATTTACGTGCTTGGAAGGCGGTCGCATCGACCAACCGGAATGACCGTAGTCCGGCTGTGTGGATCCGTCGCACTCGGCTTCGCCGAAAGCCGGACAGCGAGAACAACGATTCGTTTCGGATTCAACACCGCACAACCGGCGATGGAATTGAAGTACGATCTACAACTGAGCGATTTCCTGCAAGAGCGCGACGTGCTGAACGGCCTGATACAGTCGGTGGTCGGCAGACGCATGTGTGGGAAGTCGAAATTGATCTGAGGCGCGCTGCGAAAGGTGTGACAATTGACCTGGTAACGGAGGCGATTTACTGGAATGGCTTTCAGGGTTCTCCCGAGGAGTGGGCCGCAATGCGCATCGACACGACGATTGGACTCGCCGGAATGTGGATTCTGTTTCCCGAGGGCAAACCTTATCAGAATTACCGCCTCTTGGGATACGAGACTGGCAACAAGATGATGACAGAAATCCCCGTCGAGCCAGTTCACGAGATAAATCACCCAAAGAATGCGATCATCGGCTGGTCGGTAGGCAGTCCTAAGAGTGGATATACGTATGAATGCCGGTGGCTGTGGTGACAACGTGCAAGATAACCGGGTACAGTTGCTCACTCGACCGGCCTGAAGTTATCCACGCGGCTGGTGACTTGGTTGCTGGATGCTTGACCGGCAGCTACATCGGCAAGGTAAACACCCATTGACAATGCGCGAGAGTCTTAGCACTTGTGGTGGAGTCCAAGTCGGTAGTGGGTTCGCAAGTGCCTCTTTTGACAAGAATGGCGAAATTCTGAAGGAAGCAGCGCGGACCCTTAGAAAGCAGCGTGCGGAGATTGGTGCCGATGCGCCGTGAGTGTTCAGCGTCGCACCGGGTAGATCGCGAAGGCAACCTACTATTTGCAGAATGCCTCAGCATTTGTGGGGCCTGCTCGCAATCCTGAGTGTCAAAGCCGCATAGTGACTCCCATGCCGCATTCATTGACTGATCGAGTCGTTCATCCGCTTTCGGCGTTTGAGATTATCACCACGGCCTGGCAGGCGGGGCGACCTGTTGTCCCGTTGTTCGGAGCCGGCCTGTCGATCGAGGCGGGAATTCCAGGTACCACGCAGATCGGGGAGTACCTCATCAAGGTGCAGTATTTGAGCGAATCGGCGCCGAATCGAGATGCCTCGGCGGGAGTTGACGCCGGGGTCTCCTGGCTCGGCAATCACGGCTGGCCGGATTTTAACGAGGTCGACACGGCCGTCCTGACAACTTTCCGCAGGGTTCACGACGCAGATGGAGTAAAGGGTCATCGGAAAATCGATGGCGCCGTCTTCGAACAGATCATTGAAGATCATTTGAAGCGGGAATTTCACGAAGTCTTCGATTTATCCAGTAAGCCGCGCGGCGTTCTGAGTGACGAGCCGACTCTGTATGCACTGCTTACGCAATGGCGCACCCTGCTGCGCCGGCTGACTGAAGGCGACCCCGCACTACTTGATCCGTTCTTTACGGTACTGGCGCAGGGGCGTCGACCCGGTAGAGGCCACCTGTTTGCATCCGCTCTGTGTCGTGCGCTGGGATGGCGCCTGTTGCTAACGACAAACTTCGACCCGTTGCTCGAAGACTCTCTGACGGAGGCTGGAATGGTTCCCGGCGTGCATCCGCTGCGCGAGGATGGGGCGCTCCCCGATCCATCACTCGTGCACAGCGGACTCTCGGTTGTCAAGCTGCACGGTGGGCGATTCAGTGTGCGATTCAGCGACGTCCTCGACACGGCTGCGGGGAAGGCCGACGTCGAGCGGTTTCTGCAGTATTTGGGCCCTCGGGCGATGCTGCTCGTGTTGGGCTATCGGGGAACCGACCGCCGAGTGATGAGCATGATCCGCGCTCATCTGCACAATGCCTCACAAGTCGAATCACACCCGGCGGTTCTGTGGATTTGTCGCGGAGATGCACCTCTGCCCCTGGCGCGCATGGTGGGATCGGACGAACTCAGAAAACGGCTGAGCGTCGCGAGTTTTCATGACATCGGATTGTTCTTGCAGGAACTCTACACGCGCATCCGGCGAACATTTCCGGCGAGCGCGCGAAACCACCCAGCGATCACCGATGCTCCCACCAAGACCCATACACCGGGCCCCCCATTGCAGGAGGCCGTCGACAAGTTAAAGAAGGTCCGCGCACCCGTCGTGGCGATCGTCAGCGACGTCGTGGGGCGGGGAACATCAACTCTGCTCTCGATCTTGGCGCGAATGCACGAGCGGAGTCACCGGGTCATCTGGTGTGACTTTGAGGAGATTTCAAGCGTCAGTGCGCTGGTGTCGCACATATTGCGCGAAATGCAGTCGAGTGATCCACACCTGACTCCACTGCTGCTCGCGCATGAAGCGGGCGGAGACGAGGCGAGTAGCACGACTACAAACTTTCGGCCTTTGCACGGCATGCACGATCCGCGCATCTCCCGTCTGTTCGATGCACTGCGACGCGGGAAGTACTTCATCGCGATCGATTCAATGGGAGAATTCGGCCGTTCGCAGGTGGGGCACGACCTGTCTGAACCTTCCACGAAGGTCGATTTGCGCTATGCACAGGTCTGCTCATTTCTCGCGGCGATTGCCGAACGAGGAGGCGAGTTGGGGGAATCGCGAGTTGCATTCGTGCATTCGCCAGTAATCATTCCCGAGTCGGACGCGACAGCTGTCCCACAGAGTCCGATCTCCTCGAACGAAGCAGTGATTCTCGGCGACGGACCCGGAGAGATTGACCCGGCTACACCAACGCAATTCCCACACCCTGCTGTGCAGCCATTGAACCGCTCACCGGAAAGTCCGGCTGCGGAACAACAAGAGCCCCCGGAACAACGGCAGGGAGGCGAGACGCCTGATCCCAGTTTGCCGAAATCGCAAGACGAATCGTCGGTGAGAGACGGGCTCGGCGAAACTGCGATCTATCCTCACCCTGGCATGGAGAACTTTCCAATGCCGCAGAGGATTGGCGGCCACGAGGTGAGAGGGGAACTGGCACGCGGCAAGCAGGGGATCGTGTACAAGGTGTTCCATGAGGCGTTCGGCCGCCACCTTGCTGCAAAGCTGCTCTTCCCCACGAGCAGGGAGAAAATCGAGGATTTGCTCAACGAGGCACGTAAGGCAGTCCAGCTCGATCACCCGAACATCGTGCGCGTGTTTGATGCACGCGTGGATGATGAATGCAAGTTGCCGTTCATTCTTTACGAATACGTGACAGGCGGCCGGCTGATCGACCACATGAGCCCTCTTTCCGCCGGACTGAGCCTGTTTGAGAGGATGCGCATTGTCGCTGAAGTCGCTGCCGCGCTGCACCATGCCCACACGGCTGCGAAACCGATCATCCATCGCGACGTGAAGCCCGATAACATCCTTCTCGACCACCACTCCCACGCAAAGGTTGTGGATTTCGGGCTGGCCATTTCCGAAGGTGACAACATGCAGCTTGGTGGTGGAGCGCTGCGCTATATGAGCCCCGAGCAAATCCGGCAAATAACCAAGCTGCTAGAGCCGGCGCATCAGAAGTCGTACCCGGTCGGACCGGCCAGCGACATCTACAGCCTGGGCGTGGTGATGTTCGAACTGCTAACCGGCCAGACGCCGTATGCTGTGCCCATGCCACTCGAGGAATGGAACCGTTTGTTATTCCCGAGGCAACTGCAAGCCTGGCAGCAGTTGATTGAACGGGATGAAGTACCATCGGCAATCCAGATCGAGAATCGTGTCCCCAAGCCCCTTGACCACATCTGCTGGAAGTGCCTGCAGTTGAATGCCGAGGGGCGCTACCGGACGGCGCAGGAACTGGCTAACGCCGTCTGTGCCTGGCTGGAATCGACCGAGACGACGGAAGCCACGACGGTCCAGCAGAGAATCTGGCGAGAGTACCACAAGCTGAAAGATGAGCTGGCACGCCTTTCGACATCTCCCGCGAACGACGGAGACCAACAACGACACCCTGATCAGTCATCGGCGCGCATGGATCACAGCGCCTTTCCAGTCCGCCAGACCGCTGTCGAGTATGCTCCCGCGGCCATCGCCTATCGCGATTCCGGCACTGAGCGGGGCCTTACGAAGATTCTCGAGCCGGGTGCAAACCTTGAGGTGATATGGAAGCAGATCGTCGGGCAGGGCAATTCGGCAATCGCGGCGGCGCGCGTTGTGTGGGAGAGTCTGAAATTCGACCATCAGGCCGTTCTGGTTGTTGCGGCGGCATTTCGCCGTCCGCGCAGCATTGTTGCCCTGCGCCGCATCGGAGGAATTCTGCTCCAGAGCGGTGGCAATCCGTCCAGTGAACACGTTCTGCGGATCCTGACGCGCTTGGGGCCGGGAGACCTGGACAGAGGAATCTCGCGTGAGCGGACCTGGGCAACGCCGGAGAGTTCTCTGGCGGCCGGGATGCAGACCGACACCAAGCTTTCGAACGGATTCTCCGCAACAGATGCGGAAGTCGAAAAGAGGATCGACGGAGTGCTCGCAGACCTCGAAGAAGCCAACCTCCTGATCCGGCAGGAGGGTGGGTTTTACTGGATGCACTGCGCCGTGCGAGACGCGATCTTTCGTGAATGCTCTCGACTGGAACCGCAAGGAATGGCCAATCTTCACGAGCAGATCGCGTATTTCTACTACGAGGCCGTATTCCGCCCGACGCGCGATGCGAGGGCGTTCAACGAATTTGTGGCGCACCAGCTGCTTGCGATCCGCGAGTCGCCACCGTCGAACCGCGTCGAACGATTGCGCAGCCTGCGAAACTGTCTGGACCGAGAGCGTGCCAATCTTCTGGGGAGAACGCATCCTGAAACGCTTCTCGATTGGGTGCGGACAATTCGAGATGTCGAATTGCCGCGCCTGGAACGAGGCCGCTCGGCGAATGCGCCGGCTGATGGGGCTGCCAAATCGGTGTTCGACGACCTGCGGGCGTCGTTGTGCGATCTCGAGGGGGACGTTCATCAGTACTCGACAAACTATGAAGCCGGAATCGCCGTTCGGTTGAAACAGATTTCAGATCGTATCGAGGTTCTGCAGCGATGGATGAGCGAAAAGCCCGACCGGAAATGGATCGATCAGGCGCGCGACAAGCTTGTCGCCAAGAATTACCACCCCGTCACCGACGCGTTCTTTCAAGACTTCTCTCAGCGTCTCGTTGATTGTCTGAAGAAGGTGCTCTCTGAAGGGCCCGGAAATGATTCGGCGGAGTCCATCAACGAGAACATCTCCAGGCTCGGTGCCGTTCTTCCCGGAATGCTCAAGAAGCTCCTTTCAGAAAAGGTGCCCGATGGATATCCGGAATCAGCGCACGCGGAGTTCTGCGACGAGCTGGCGGCTGATCTGGTGCAGTCGCTCATGACATCGTGCGACGACAAGTTGAGCGATGGGATTTGTGAGGCAGCAAAGGCGGCTTGGAGCCATTTATTCTCATTGAAACTTGCGGCGGCGATGAAACAGTCGTTTTTCGAGCAGCTGAGCGTCGAGATTGTCTCTTCGATGAAATCGCTGTGCACCTCGCTGGCTTCAGCACGTGCTGCGGACGCCAAGGCATCGGCCGGTCTTTCCGCACGGACATCGTATGATCAAAGGGTGGAATGTGTTGACGCGCGCCAGTCCGCAGCAACCGACACATACCGTCGCTATGTTCAACATGTACGGGACATCGCGGTCTGTCTGCAGGGGCTGCACTATCCGCGCGAAGCACGGACGTTGTTCGAGCTGATTAAGTCGGAAGTAGAGCCGTTTTGCCAGGCTTTGACCGCCGTAGCGGGTGACTCCCCGCGTGCGTCCCCAGGTCTTCGGAACTGGTCGGCCCGACTGGCATGCAGTTGCTCGTTGCGGCTGATGGATTCTTGGAGTGGCGACGTCTACACGTGGGATTCGCTTGAGCAGCCCGAAAAGCAGCTTTCGCTCGATAACGTCGACCGGGAATACGGCAAGGCCATTCAGTCCCTCAAATACTACTCGGGAGATTTGCGGGCCGACTTTGCACGCAACGTCTGCTCGCTCAGGGCATTGTTTGCCAGGACGCACTACCTGAATGGACGGTTTGTCGAAGCGCATTCGCAGCTTGATGTCGCTGAGGCATCGGTCCACCCGGAGAACGGCGCGAATGAGCGGATGGCGCTCGCCGTGTGCGAGCTCCGTCGCGCCGAATGCATGATGCTGGAAGCCGATGCCCTCTGCCGCAAATCAAGTCCTGAGGAAGGCGCGGCGCTGGCTCGCAATCGACTGAATCTCGCCGGGACGTCGCTGGAACATGCCTGGCAACTCCTGTCTGCGGAGCCAGGCCATGTATGGCGCTGGTCGTTGTTTTTCCTCGAGCGGACGCAGTTGATCCACGAGGAGCTGCTGTACACGTATCTGATGGAGACATGCGACGGTGATTTAGCCCAAAAGGAGCGCCGAGGGCAGTTAATTCGCCGTGGACTGTCATCAATCAGTTCCGCGCTTGACAACATCGAAAAGGACCGGAAGCGCTGGAAGCATCTCGAGATCCTGTGGTGGCAGTTTTACCTTTGCTTCTTATTTGGGCGTGACCTGCAACTCCTTGACGCCTGGCCGGACTGGAAAACCAGGAACGCGAACGCCGGTCTCGATTGGTTTTTCGAGCAACAGGCGAATCACTCGTACTCCCGCCTCCAACCACTGATCGACGCCAGCATTGAGGAAATCCGCAATCGCAAGGTAACACGTCCAAAAGAAGTCACGTTAAGGGAAATCATCATCGCCTTTCAGAGGACGGTCATCGGCCCCAGCGGGCGAAGCGCAAGTTTACGTTGAATCGGCCGTAGCGGTCTTTTTCTTTCCAGACGACCCGCACCGTTTTCTCGTGCACTTTCCGGCCAAGGCCTCTTTCGCCTTCGTGCCGAACGCCTGGCCTTTCTCGGGAGCGTCGATGCCGTGGAGCCGGATCTTGTGCTGGACCTTGTCGGCGTCGAGGACCGTCAGCGTGTCGCCGTCGGCGATGTGGACGACTTTGCCGGTGAGCTCGTGGGTTTTGGATTCGGGATCGGCGTAGAACGCCAGCGCGAGAATGAGCAGGCGAGCGGCGGCTGGTGCGGCGGCGAACATGGCGGTGATCATACCGGTCGCGTGCAGCTCGGGGGAGCTCGATTAATCCCCTGCGATGCAGGGAGTGGTAGATGGTCTCTCTGAGTTCCGTTGTTCATCCGCCGGAGTCCGGTTAGGCTGGTTAGCGACACGGCCCTTGATGCCTCGACAGATTGCTGGCCCGGTCTGAAAGGTGGCGTCGGGCCGTGCCTTCTTTGAGTGCCCGAACTGACCGCCTTCGGGCGGGACACATGTGGCGATTTGGGTTTGGAACCACGACAAATGGCCGGAGCAGAAAGTCTCGGCGGATTCGTTTACCCGCAACGGTACGTTCACTACCGAGTGCTCTGTCAAGTCGCGCTAGATGCGACCGGGGCTCCCCGTCCCGGCGCCCAACTCGTGAAGTTTTCGGTCGAAGGTCGATCCGGCGCGGACGGACCGGTTTGGGACGTTGTGTTCAGGTATGCGGACGGGATGGTGGACGTGCACGAGTGCAAAGATACTGCCATCACCAAGGACGATCGACTGACGTTTTACGATCGTCTGCGCCGGGAGCTTGCGGCCGGGACGGCCGCCGACCGGATTCGCCCGGTCTGGGTTACCGACCCGGGAAAACAGACGGAGAACGCGCTGACGTACCTCGAAGGGATGGCGGCCAAGACCGACCTCGACTTACCGAACCTGCTTGAAAAGTCGCCGGAGCGCGTGGATTCGATCGAGGACGCGATTCAGGAGGCCGTCCACCGGCTGCTCCATTTTTCGGGTGAAGTCGAGGAAAAGGCGAAGGTCAAAGGCAACAAAAGAAAGAAAAAGAAACGGGAGTGGCCACGACCCTGCACTGTTGAAGAAGTCCGGACACTTTTGAAAAACATTCGAATTGCCCGGCACACGTTTGGCGAGTTCGATCAGGCGATCAAGCCGCTGACTACCGGCGTTTTCGCCTCCGGCACTGTCGACTCGATCCAGACGTTTGTGACGGGGGTCCTGACGGAGCGCGTCGTTCAGAAAGGGACGGCCGAGTTTACGGTCGAGGAGTTTTTGCAGGCCGTGGGGACGACGTCGCTTGAGCATGGGATCACGGGACTTGTCCGCGATCTTTGCGCGTTCGGTGCCGCGGCGGGTCTGAAGCCGGAAATTCGGAGAATCACCTGGAGAAATCTGCCGGAATCCCCGACGTCGGAGTGGACGCTCCACGAGCGCGTCCCGGAATATCAATCAAGCCGATCCTGCTGCCTGGTGGCGGACATGGGGGTCGGAAAGACCGTCGCCAGCCAGCTGGCGTTCGAACATGAGGCAAGCAATCGGCATCCAGGGAGAACGCTCCGCTTTGAATCACGGGCGCTGGACGACGAGCGCCTGGAGGCCCTATTGCGGCTCGCCTGCATGTTTTGCGGGGTGGGGCCGACCTGGATCGCCATCGACGGTTTGGACGAGGCGCCTCACGAGATGCGAACGCAATTTCTGCGAGTCATTGGCGCCCTTGTGTCACTTCCCAACCTGACTTTTCTCGCGACGGTTCGCCGTGAAGTTTTCGTCGTGCAGGAATGGCTCGCCGATGCGGTCCTGTCCCTCCCCCGAATCGAAATGCGGCCGCTCTCGACCGAGCAGGTCGAGCGGTCGTTTTCCGATGTGGGCATGCCAATCCCAATGAATCCGCAATTGATCAGCGTCCTGCAAAACCCGTTCCTACTGTCGCTCTATGCGAACATTGTGGCGCCGCAGGACATGCCGTTGGCAATCAGCGGAGAAGTGACGGCGATGCTTGTCATCGAAGAATTCTGGGGTCGGCGGGTGCGCGGCGCAAGTCTCGGGCAGCGGCTGGTCGGCGTCAGCGAGACGTCTCAGGAACGGAAACGCAAAGCCGCAGCGTTTCTCGGCGAACGCACGCTGTCCGGGGACCTGGCAATCGTTCGGACGAGCGACGATCCGCACGTCGTCGAGGGGATCGAAATGCTGCTGCGAGAAGGAGTCTTGCGCGAGCAGGGCGCCAGCACGGTGGCCTGGTCCCACGAATTGTTGCGAGAATATTCGCTGATGGACACACTTCTGTCACGATGCCCAACTGCCAGCGCCGTCGACCTTGCACGACAGATCGTCTCGACTTGCTCGATTGACCAGGTGGCCAGGTTGGCGGCGACCGGCGGCCTGAAGTGGGTGCTGTCCAACAAGCTGGTCGGTGGCGCTTCTGAATTCCTGAGTGAACTGTGGAACGGGCGTCGCGGTCTGGCGCGCGCGGCCCTGGTCGTGCTACTGGAGGGGCCGGCATCGGCAGGCGTTCTGAGCGAGCTCCCCGACGATCTTTTGGCCGAAGCCCTGACCTGGGCGACCAGCCTGGGAGCGCCGCACTGGGGTGGAGAAGTCGCTGGATTGCAGGAATCGCGGTTTTTCGGCACGGGGGGTGACGGCTTGCACGCGGTTGCGGTGGAGTATGAGCTGAAGACCGCTTGCCGGCCCGGCATGCCGTCGTTCGACACCATGCGGCGGCTGACGGTCCGTGACCTCAAACGGTGGAATGAGGGCCATCCGCCGTATTTGAATACCGCCGTCATGCTGCTGGAGAACATCCTCGAATGCGGCGGCTCCACTGACGAGGGAGTTGCCAAATGGCTCGTGAAAGTCGCCGGCGTTTCAAGCCATTCGCTTCTCGGAAGAATCTGCGACGCGGTCGAGCGCTTGTTGGCGACGGGCGCGAACGAAGCGGCGCTGGCTATGTACCGCGCGATGGTTGGACTGGGCGACGCACAACGCGGGGATCCGCTGCACCAGTCGATCGCCGAGCGGAAGTTCGCCTATGAGCGACCGATCGTCAAGATCCTGCAAAGGCCGGGACTCCTGGCCGCAAATGTGGCGACGTGGGGCGCGACCGCGCTCGAATTCCTCGCCGGACTCGTCAATGCCAAGCAGAAAAGCGACTGGCCGTCGCATTTCAGGTTCATGAAGGCAATCGCCAAACGCGTGGGTTCTCCTCAGGCCGAAGATCAGGAATTTGTCGCGAATTATGACGAAGACCCCAGGGCCTCGACGTTCCATCATGTCGAGGATCATGCGGTCGTCCACGTCAGACAGGCCATCGAACAGGCGTTTTGTGAATTGGCAGCACTCGAGGACGCGACGGCTTTTCGCATCCTGGCGGACCTGGCAGTCAATGCGCGGTTCGCCGCCGTCGCCGTCATTCCGCTGCTCGTGCTCAAAGACTCGGGCGACAAGCCGGAATCCAAGAAAGGCTGGCACTCCGACGAAGTCCGCCGACTCGTATCGCATCCTGACGTCGCGGGCCTGGTCAGCCTGGAGGACGTCCGACGGCTGCTGCGACGGCGGCTCTACGATTCGACAGGATCGGAAGCCAAAGTCGAGCTTGTCGAGGCCATCCGCCGCGCCGACCTCCCCAGTGACGCGAAAACCCGCGAAATGTCGGACCTCATCGACTGGGGTGTTCTTTCGGACACGGAAATCGTTGCCATTGCGGCCAGTCGCCGGGACGGCTTGATTTTCGAGCCGGTCGAGCCCCGCGACGAGCAGTTGCATCGGATCGACCACCGTCCGCGTCCTTCGCAGCAGGTTTCCAAATCGGGCTGGCCATACTCCGACGAGGAAGATCTGATCCGCGCCTTGCAAGCCGCAGGCCCATCATCCGGCCTGTCCTTACCGCTGCACCCCGCGTCGGGAGACTTTGCACGTCAACTCGAAGCACTCCGGGTCTTGCTGGGCCGACCCGAAGCGACGGAGCCCCCCTGGTTGGGACAATTCCTGAGCTGGTGCAGCAAGGCGGTCGAGTCGCTGCGGCGGTTCGCCGACCCAGACCCGAGCCCCGCGAGGATGCTGACGGCTGGAACCTGGCGCGAAACACTGGATCAATGGGCACCATGGTGGCCAGCCCTGACCGAACTGGCGCTGGGTCGTCTCGTCGCTCCAGTTCCGATCCAGCATGCGGATCGAGAGTTCACGGGTGACTTGGCATGGGGATCGGATGACCCGATTTTCGGCGCCGCAGCCTTTCTCGACGATTTGCTGGCGATCGACCCCGGACCACCGTTTGCGTCGCTCCAGCAGCGCACGACCGCGGAAATTGCGTCAGTGTGGGCGGGGTGGCCCTCTTTCACGAAGGCCACCATTCTGTTGTTGTTCAGGCCGTGGTATTTCCACAAGTTGCTCGGATTCCGAGCGATTCTAAACGAGACTGTGAAATCCGAAGCGAATCCAATCGTCATGCAGTATGCGGTCGATCGTATCGTGCAGCTGCCTTATGAATCTCCCGTGCCCGAATTGGCCATTCTGATCGCCCGGGCGAAATCCGGAGAATTTGGCGAATCGCTGAGAACCGTCGCCCAACACCTGGGAGCCGCGGCCATCTTTCATGCCCGGCCGGGCCCGAGCTTGGGAGTCGTCGAACGAAAGAAGCTTCTCGAAACGGTTTTCGCGTCCGATTGGCGCGACACGCAGCCGTGCAGAGACCTACTACGCGGGGTGCTGTTTGGGGCGAAGGACGCGGTTGTCGAGCTCGAAGACGAGAGAACCCGGTTGTACGACGCCTGGCTGATCCTCGTCAGTTCGATCGTCGAGCGATGGCCGTTCGACTCCGAGCGTGCGAGCCTCGCAGACCAGTTTCCGTCGCACGCGATTTTCGAGGTTGTTGAAATCGAGCAAGTGGGGAGCGAACGAACGCGGCTGTTCCTGGGATTGGCGGATGCACTCGTAATCATTCTCTCCCGCGAGGAACTCGATACATTCTGCCAGCTGCATCTCGACCTCAACGCGTTCATTACCGGGCGGAGTCCGTACACCAACGACGGCACTGGATCGTGTGAAGGGTTGAGGATGACAGGTCCGGTCGAGCAAAAGCTGCTGGCTCTGTGCAGAGCATCGGTTAGCCGCGTCGTCCAATGGAGCCGGGAAGGCAAGACCACGAACGACCTCGCGTGGGGATCCGGACTCAGTGGAGCGGATTCCGTCGAATTGATAAGGCTCTGCCTCGATGTCAGCAAGGATCGCGTGACGATGAAACGGGAGCTCGTCCCGCTGGTTGACGATCTGGCAGGCGCTGGACAACCGAGACTCGCCGCCGATCTTGGCGTGCATTTGCGATACGCGTGATCTCGGCGCGGCTGATTGTGGAGCACGGCATGTCTATCCCGGCCGCACGGGCACTGTGGACGGCCCCGGCGGCCTGATGCATTCGGGGTGGTTCCGGGCAAGGGCAATCTGCTGCATCAGCCGGTGGTGTCCACTAAGTTGCTTCACCGCCACGTCATCCGCGATCCCCAGATGTTTTAGCAGGAGAATGCGAGCTAAGATCAGAAGCCTCACGGTCGCCCAAAACGCGGTGGCGCCGGTGAGTGCCTTTGGTCGGAGCTCGTCCGTGAAGTGTGTGTAATAATTTCGTGTGTCGACAATCCCCCTCGCGAATTTCGCGGGGTCCTGGCAGACGATCTCGCGAGCTTTGGCGGACAGCGATTCCAGCAATGCCGTGATCCGCTTGTGGAACGCAAACTCATTTCCATACTTGATCCTGCTTTTCAGGCTCTCCCGATGATCCCGCGCGACATTGCCGGGAATGGCGCCGTTGAGCACGTCGACCACGGCGGCGTACTCGGCCGTCTCCATATAGGTCGAAGAGGTCGTCGCGCGGCTGATGACTTCGACCGCGTGCGCGGCCAGCAGGAAGCGGCCGTGCGGAGTTTGATCGGGGTTGCGGTGCGCGTCCATCGTCAGGTGGATGGCATCGAGCATCGTCTCATTCACAGCAAACCAGACGTTCAGAATGCTCCGAAAGTCCTCAACGACGTGGCCGAGGTGGAAGAGACAAACGAGCAACTCCGACTCGCCCTTGTCGGATCGAGGCTCAATTGTGCGATAAATCAATTTGCAAGGGCGAGATTCCCCTGCCACTTCGATCGAAATTCCCGTCGGCGACACGCGTTCATCCGTGAGGAGCGTCAACAAGTAACAGAACCGCCACATTTTTTTCACAAACCAATCAAGATCCTGAGGCGCGTTCGGCGTGATCGTCACGAACGAGCGAAAGTGTAGTTCTGAGGAGGTGATTCCGGTGCGGTATGAGAGTGCAGTGTCAAATTCGAGTTTTGCGTCAATCGCCTCGACGATCCAAGAGAGCTTCTCGGGTTGAACATACTTAATCGACAGTTCCTTGAGATCAGGGCCATTTCCGTCGGTTCGGTGGTCGAGAAGCCGACGATTGATGAACGTGTCGAGATGCGTGCAGTAAAAGGAGAGCGAGGTCAGGTGTAACGAGTCGGCATCTGCCGTAAGGCCGCCCACGATCAGGAAAATGGGAGCGTACTTCGTGCTCGATCCATAAGACACCGCGGCGGCCTTGAGCAGCGTGAGCCGTCGGCCTTCGTTCGAGAGGCCGTGCACGCAGGGATGCACCGGAAACCTGTCGGCCCCCACGGCGTGCCGATCCTCGGTTTTCGTTGCGAGCGTCCCACTCACGTCGAGTTCGAGGGCGCCCGACGAATACGATAGCGTACCGTGCAATTTCACGTCGGGGGTGCCGGGCAGCCACCAATCGCCGGTCGCCGTGAAGGAATCGGCCAACATGAATTCCGCAAAAGGAGCCATCATCGTCTCCGCGAGTGGACAGCAAGTTCCTCGGAATGAGAAGTAGTCAGCGATCATTGAGAATGACGCAAGCTTCGCGACGGAAGTCGCGTCTGCCGGTTCGTGCTCGAAACAGTTGAGAATATGATTTGACAACCGAGAGTTGAAGAGTGTTCTCGAGTCCGGCACCTTCTCAGCGACTGTCGGTTGAAATCTCCGACCCCCAACGGCACAATAAGCCGGTAGCGGAGGGCGGAAGACATGATTTCCGATCCTGTCCATCGTGCGCGGCATCACCAGCTCTGGATCGACGGAGTCCGCGAGGGGCTGATCCCCATGGGTCGGCCCGAGGATCTCGAGCTCACGCTGAAAGTCGAAGCGCTGGCCCGGCTGACGTTGACGTCGATTGCGAGTCTTCGCCTGTTGCCACGCCACGAGCTGGCGGAAAAGTTCTGCCGGTATGGTCTGGTATCGCCGTTGCCTGTCCGGGCCCTGGAAGCACTGGAGGCCCACGGTTATCCGCAGCGGGAATTGCGGCCGCCCGACTTCCAGGCCTGTTCGGTCATCGTCAGTACCGCTCTCAACTGGTGCACGATGGACATTCTCCGCGGTGCAGAAACGCGGGTCATGCTTCTCGACGACCGGACCGCCAAAGCCGTCGTCGACTCGAAAAATGAGACCATCACGGCGGCCGAGCTGCAGCACCTGCCGCACAATCCCTGCCTGATCGAGTTCTACCGGCCGATCGAGATCGCGGAAAGCATCAGGCGGGGCATCCGGCTCCGCGCTGTGGGCTTCGAAGCAGTCGGCAACGCCGAAGTTCCGGCGGCCGTGGTTGGGTTTTATCTCGATGACTGGGAGCACTCGCCGGATCGCAACATCCGGTGGCCCGCCACTCTGGGAATCTGGTTCGGCGGCCTGAATATGGTGACTGTGGACCGGGCGACGAGCCAACGCGTCGGATTCCAACCCAGCTCGGACGCCGAATTCGCGTTCTCCGAGATCTGCAAACGGATCGCGCGAAATCTGTGGGACTTCGTCACGATGCGGTCGATCAATTACGACCGGATCAAGCGCAAACCGGTGAAACATCCCGTTGTTGGAGATAGACCCCAGCACATCCAGGGCCTGCGCTCGCAGCTCGACCGCGAAGTGTTCAATTTGTATTTGAATCGCGAGATGGCTCGGTCGGAAGGCGTGCACAGCCATCACCCGCCGCCACCGTGGGCCTACCGCGTCGAGGTGCCGGGCAAGTTCCACGAGCTGATCTACTGCGCGACGTGCGGCGATCTGCACCGGCATGACCTGCTGGGGACGTCGTGCCGGAAATGCAGGGAGATCGTGGGGCCCAGGGCGAATGTCCGGGTCGAGAAATCGTGGCACCATCCGTATTTCGTGGGGCCGGAGGACGCGCCGGTGAAAGACGTCGTGCGGGACGTGCATCGACGAAAAACGCGACGGTGAGCGGATTTCAGCCGTCCAGGGGCGGAATCGGGCCTACTATGGCACAAATCGCTTGCAATTCAGGGGTTGCGGCGAATCCGTCCAGGCTGTCCAGGGGAAACCCCGATTTGACGGCAGACTACATATATATACCCCTGCGGAAGAAGTGGTCGCGGATGCATGATGGGCTGCCAGATTCCGGTATGCCGCGCCTCTGGCGCCATGTTGCCCCAGCGAATAGACCGGCCGACGCAGCAAGGCATACCACCTCGAAGCTCAGCGCCAGGCGTCTTTGCCGCCCCGCCAAAGAGCGCCGCGGGGCTCAGACGCTCGTTGGGCCATCTTCCCAGCGCCGGCTCAGGCAGACGAACCGGGGATGGCCTTCAGCACGCTCGTGGCTGGGGGATCTGGAGCAGTAACCCACGAACAGCCGACTGGTTGCGCTTGATTGCAACGGTTTGCAACGGAATGCAACGCCACCGGACCGCACAAATCCTACTGTAGAATTTGCCGTCGGGCCGATTTGGCCCCACGGGGAATTCTGATCCTGCTGCGGCACCTGACACCGCTGACGAAGTTTTTGAAAAACCAGCCAGCCTGGCGAACTTTTCGGACACGATGTCCGGCCCCGCGAAGCACGAGCGACCGATCTTACGAAATGACTGTCATGCGTGGCCGCAGGCGGCGGTGGGAGCGTGATTCCAGCCACTGTCCCATCGAGGACCCTGGCGCTCCGTGCCGTCGTGCAGTCGACGTCGGCAGAGGCAGCGACCAGGCTTGGCAAGCGGCGCTGCCCCTATCCATTTCGCCGGTCGGGAATCCTGTCATCTCCTGGCAACTCCAGCGTGCCCGTACAACTGTCGGTTCGCAGAACGTGCGGACACACCAATCTGCAGCCCAGGTCGCGTCAGGATCGGCCCGAGAAGCGCCTGCCGGCCTGAGAGGATTGGTGCGCAGGGGTTACCGGCTCGGAAAGTGACGACGTGTGCGCTGACTGCAAGGCGGGGAACGTGGATCGCCGCGGTGATTCATAGCTGAAATCAACTATTGAGGCGTTCCCCTCAATGCCCGACCATCGCCCGTAAAACGTCGCTGTCGAGGGGCCACACACGATGAACCTGAAACTGTCAGAGGATGAGCGTAAAGCGATCTTGGATATCGGCAGCCAGACTCCAGGCGTCATGGTTGCTGCGGGCGTTGTCGCACACCTGTTGGTGAAGCGGTTGATCTTCATCGGAACAGACGGACGGCCGGAACTCACGGAGCAAGGCCAGAAGGTTTTTGAAGGGCTTGCACGGCCGTGAGGCTCGTGGCAGCAACTCTCCCTCTTGTGTCTTGATCGCGTTTTCGGGCGAGGTCGCGGGTTTGACGTATGCCCGATCAATCGGAAACGACGGCAATCACTCGTATCCAGCGTGGCGAATCCGGTTCGAATCCATCGCGCGGCACAAATTCCACGGCTGTTACTGCATCACTGACGAGGGGCGTCGGATTGCCGGTGTCGCAGAGTGAGGCTGTGTGTGCCGCATGGAGCGAAAGGAGTTTCAAACTTCCCGCCACCTCGCCGCCGCCGGTACGATCGCCCCGCGATCACGTTCGGGCCGCCGAAGGGGGTATATATGCCCCGCGACCGAAATCGGCCGGTTCACCTTGGACGTCTTGGACGGATCGCCTCCGACCCGGTCAGGGTATGCCCGCCGTTGACACAGCGGTGCCCCTCACACGACCTCGACCACCCGGACCAGCACGTTGCTGATCCGCCGCCAGGTGCTTTGCACGGTCCAGCTCTGGCCAGCCACGACCTGAAAGAACAGCACAAGCGGGCCGCGTGGCGGATCGGGGTTCAGGGCAGAGGCCAGCGGGTCGAACGAAAGCGGCAGCTCACCTCGTGGCGGCACCAGATTGCCGTGAGAATACCCGGTGATCCGGCACATCATCCGCGGGTGGAAGTATTTTACTCGCAGGGCGCACCTCAAGACTGGGCCCGCTGGCGCCTCGTTCATCTCGAACGTGTAGACGCCGGTCAGCGGTTTCTGCGCGTCCTGGTGCAGGTGATCGTCGATTCGCACGTCCGTCAGGTTGACCCGCCTGATCGGCGGCAACTCCCGTGGCTGTTGCTCCAGTGCCAGTTCCTGGACCATGGTTTCCGGTTCGATCCCGAACGCCCGCTGCTGCTCTGGGGACAGTTCCAGGACCACCAGCTCCTGACCGGTCCAGTGCGCCAGGCAGCATTTGCCGTTGTTCATCAGCTCGGGGGCTGCGATCAGCGTCGCGTCGACGCCGTCGGCAGACGCTTTTTCGAACAGCTTCAGGGCGTCCAGTGTGCTGCGCAGACCGCGAAAGGATGCGGTGACCCAGGTCTCGGCGAGTTTGAGCGACATATACAGCGGTTCGGGAGCGGATCGACAACAGCCTCGGGTAGACCGATTCTATCGCCGCCGGTCGGGCGATGTCGCTGGTCGGCCGGAGCGGCAAATCCTGCTCGTAGGGCATCCGGTTGAAATCTTCTGGACTGGCCGAGTACAGTGAATCGGTTGTCGCCGCCGGGTTGGCAGCGCAACGCAAGACATTCATCCCTGGAGCCTGGAGAAAAACGAGTCGATCACGGCCCTCAACGGGGCCCGCTGACATTTCGAATGACGCGTGTGCGTCAAGAAACTGCTTTCCGAAAATTCCGCCAACCTGAGCCGAAAGGCTCATGAACGACAGAAGCAGCACCTTGAGCCGCGCCCCGCAAGGGGCGCTGGCGAGTGCTGTTCTGTCGTGCCCCTTGGCGGGGGCTTCGGGAGCGGCGTTCGTCCAGCGCTCTTTTTTTTGCGCCTGCGAATTGACAGAGGACGGAATTCGACGGCGCTCGAGGACGTTTCTGAAGAACCGGCGGCGCAATTGTGCAATCAAGAACTGATGACGTCGTTGCGGAAGCCGGTTCGCTCGTTGCCCATTGATCCAATTCAAGTTGAATCCTAATCGGAGCGTCCAATGTTTCCCGATTATTACGCAATACTTGGGGTGGCTCTCGACGCCGATGCCGAAACGATTCGCCGGGCGTACAAGCGACGCGCTTTTGAATGCCACCCCGACCGCGGCGGATCGCACGAGCAAATGATCCGCATCAATGCGGCTTGGGAAATTCTGTCGGACCCCTTGGCTCGTCAGCGCTACGATCACGCTCGCACGCATGCTCACGATCCCGTTGCTGCAGCGGCTGCGAATGAAGACTCGCGAACTGCATGCGAACGAGCGGAACGATATCCCCGGCAATGGAGCGAATTTGAGGTCTGGCTCGAAGACGTTACGAAAGACTTTGCGCGGGCACAATATGGGAAAGTTGAAGTCTTCGGAGCAACTTGGCCCGTGGTCTCAGGCAGTGGTTCCGGGAAATCGTTTGCCGTTGCGGGGGGGCTCGTGGGATTATTCGTTGGCGTCTGGCTGAATGGCACCAATTTCCCCGTCCTGTGGGGTGGATGGTCGTGGGACCAGCTCATAAGCCAACGCACAGTCGCAATTTTCTCTGCGATCTTTTTTACCCTGATCGGCTTTCCCTCTGTCGGTGCATATCTCGGGGCGCAGATTCACAAGGGGATCGGGGTCGTGCTGAAATCGGCAATGCGGGCCGGGTCCAATTCGACCGCGGTCGTCAAATGTTCGCAGTGCGGACAGCAGCTTCGCGTGCCAAATAGCAGCGGAAAATGGCAGATCAGGTGTCCGAAATGCAGCCATAGTTTCATCCACATCTCGATGAACGGAGCCAGCAAATGAGACGGCCCCTTGTGTTCGCAGGAATTGCCATGCTCCTTTCAGTGGTTGGTTGCTCGAAGCCGTCAACTGACATTGAACTTATTGATCAGCTAATTCCAAATGAAAAGGAACAAATGCGGAGTACACGGAGTGAAATCGACGAAATGATCGATCAAATGCCCGGCGATCCGTCGAAAAAGGCGACGTTTCGGAATCGGTTTATCGCCCTCTATCAGGAACAAGGGGTGCCAATAATAATGGCATTCGCGCACAAACGTTTTGCAGAGGAATTTTCGAGCGACGAGCTTCGGTCGCTCGTGATGTTCCGACAAGGCTCCGCCACAGAGAATTCGAAGAATTTGTCGCTTGCAAATCGATATGTGATGGTTTGCAAAGAGATCGGCCGCAAACGTGGAGAAATCGTGCTCGAACTTTCGAATAAGGCATTGGCAAAATGACGTTCGTCGACTTTGAATGGTTGACCGCTTTCTCGCGACGGCCCGTCTGATAGCTAAACGAGACCACCCTCACTTTTTCCGGCACCAAACGCCCCTCCCCGGCCGCAGGGACCGTCCCCACGGCCGGGCACAGACCAGACTTCCGACGTCACTGCACTTCGACGTAGCCTTTCCCCAGCTTCTCGCCGATCATCTTCTCCGCGTGCTTCTCCGCCTTTGCCGCATCGGCGAAATGTTTCACGCTGGCCTGGCCCGACGTGCCGTTGCGGCCGAACCGGACGGTCACGGAACTCCCTTCCAATTCCATTTCCCAGAACTTGTCAGAGTTTCCTCCCACAAACTCGAATCGCCGTTTCGCTTTGACTGCGGCCACGTGTGACTCTCCCCGAGATTGATGCTGTTGGTGACACGCGGGCGGCTCATCCAGCCGCACGCCGACAAACGTTGGAAACCGCGGCACTCCGCCGTCGGACAACTCCTGGTACCTGAATGAGACCGTGGCGCCGATCGGTGGCGGGTTTTCGCGCTGGGCATCGGTGAATCCGGTCCCAACTGCGAACTGAATGCCGTTCGGCAGCACGACCAGCAAGGCCCCAAGCCGGCCCCGGTGTCGCCCCGCTCCAGGCTGGTGCTCGATAACGCGTGCGTCGGCATCCAGAAACCGTTTGACTTTGAGCAACGTGGCTGAGCGTCGGCCCACATACGGGGAGCCTGGCTGCCGCAGCATGACCCCTTCGCCTCCGAGTCGCAGGATCCTCTCCAGTTCTTCCTCAAGGTGGGCTTTCCCTTCGCAGCGGATCTGCGGATCGAACAGGATGAACTCCGAATGCCACTCCTGGACCACAGCCTGGGCGTACTCGATCCGCCCCTCAAACGTGCCGGGGCAGGCCGGCGCATCGAACACCTGGAAGCAGACCTCGCGCCACAGGTCGGTCTGATCGTGACGCCGGACAATGCTCACGGTCCGTTGGAATTGCTTGCGTTCGATCCACAGCTCGCCGTCCAGCGGAACCTTCGGGAACCGGGCCGTAAACCAGTCGGGCGCGTAATATCGATTTCCCTGCCGCGACAGAAAGACTTCGCCGTTCCAGAACGCCCGGACCCCGTCCAGCTTTTCGCTTAGCCACCAGTCGGTCGGGTCGAGAATGCCATCCCACGTCTCGGCCAGGAGCAGGGCCGGTGGCGTCGGCTTGTCACTGGACGTTGCGACTGTCGGGAGCGCACTTCCGATGCGCAATTCTTCGGCAGCATCGCCGCGCAGCTGGCGCAGGTGCTTGCACGTCCGGCGCTCGATTGAGAGCGATTGGTTGCGCCAGGCAGGGCACGAGCACGAATAGACACCGCCCACGTTCTTGAGCACATAGGGCCGGCTGGCTGAGCCCTGAACTTCCACCGACGCGCCGTCTTGCAGGTCGGGCATGAAACGACACCTCCAATGGGAAAACAGAAATGGAAAAGACCGAGTGCTGGCCGCGGGGGCCGACCCAGATCACCCTGTCCAATCCCGGCATGGCTTCCGGAACGGACAGCCACCGCAGTTCATGGCGCTGGGTACGGGATAGAACAGTCCCGATTGAATGGCCGTCCAGACCCGCTTGACGATCCGCTTCGTCCGCTCGATCCGCTGGCGATCGAAGTTCACCGCATGCCGGGTCAGGTCGGGAATCTTGGTCTTGGTGACGACAACAAACTCCAGCCGAATGGAGCGCCCCTCTGCCAGCGGACGCACCAGGTCGTGATACAGCAGGAGCTGACCGGCCGATTCGTCGACGTGCTCTGGATTCCAGCGGGAGCGTGACGTCTTGAAATCGGTCACCACCAACGCGTCGGGCGTTTCAATCAGCAGGTCCACTCGAGCCAGGATGTCGGGGCAGCCGGGAATCAGTTCGCCACGGAACTCTTCTTCGATTCCCAGGATCCGGCCCGGGGTGCAAGCCAGTTCGCTGCCATGAAACGTCGTCAGGATCCGGTTCGCCATGTTGTCCAGCGAAGCCTGATCTTCTTCCTTCCCAAACCGGATCTCCCGATCGTCAAATCTCCGCCAGGCCATCTGATAGGCCTCCTGCAGCAGGTCAAGCGGGGGATTCGAATTCCCCTGCATCCGCTCGCGGTAAAAACGCTCCAGCGCCGCGTGAATGGCGCTGCCGAACACCAGGGCAGAAGAAACCGTCTCTTCGGGGAGCCCCAGCACGTACCGGAAGTAATACCGGAGCGGGCAGGACTGGTAGGTCGTGACTGCCGAATAGGACAGGTAATCGCGGCCGGTCAGCTCGACGGCCACGTCGCCAGGCAAGGATTCGAACAACAAATCCATCACCCGCCTCCCGGCCCCGCCGCGGCCGCCTGCAGTTCGTCGATGAATCGGCTGGCATCGCCGACTGACAGATCGTCCGGTCGATCAACTTGAAACCGGCTCTGCAGTTCGTGCGCGAGATTGAGTCGGTGGCGTCCTGCGATCGCACAGATGGCGCGGACCTGCGCACTGGTCGCCTTGCGACCGTTCGATTTCCCACGCCCGTTCCGCGACGAACCGTTTCCGTTGTGACCATTGGATGCGGTTGCCGTGTGGCCGTTCTCCCGCCCGTTGCCGTTCGGGTAATGGCTGGCTGCAAGAGTCGGGGTGGCCGCAGATTGACGGGCGAGTTCATCCTGAACCGCCTGGGCGCAGGCAGCGAACGCCTGACGCACCTGCTGCTGAAAAAGCTGACCGTCACGCGACAGCAGGTGAGCGTCGAGCTCCAGCTCGACGTTGCAGGAGGCTCCCAGACTGCCGTAGTCGGGAAGCCCCACTTTCTTCGCGAGACCGACATTGAGTTTGAGGGGCATGGAAGCTCCGTCTTGTGAGAATGACAAAAGAGACAGGAACGCGACTCAGCAGCGCATTGCCGCGGTCACACTCCCTGAAGCTGCCGCAGTGAGGCGATCGTGTTCTCGACGAGACGGGCCTGCTTGCGGTTGCGCCGCAGCGCCTGCAGCAGGCGGCTTGTGCTGGCCAGCGCCGTCCGCAGATCACCCTGCAGGGCTTCGGCTGCGGTAATCGGGTCAAGGGCCGCCGGGTCCTGGACCGTCCCATTGCTTTCCGCAGATTCCGTGGTGGCACCGCTCGCTGAACCATTGCCTGCGGCATGACCGTTGGAAGTCGCGGTCGCCTCGGGTCTGCTGGCACCGGCGGTTGCCGGGAATTGCTGGCCATCGTGGGCGGGATCGCTGGCGTTTGTGGCGTGGTCGGACTGGCCGTTTGCGCTGGATGCGCGTCGCATGGTCGGTGACCTTTCTGTCGGGGTCGGGGATTGGGAAGGTTGACGGGAAATCTTGCGGTTGAGCGGGTCCTGACTGGCAGAGGCTGCCGCCGAGTCGATGCGGACACATTTCTTTGACGGTCGAATTGCGTCTTCCGCGCCCAATCCCATCCAGAAGTACGACCGCCGTTCATCTTCACACAGGCACGGCGCGTTGGCATCGACAATCTGCAGTTCGCTGAACCCGAACTGGATCGCCTGTTCGAGGAACCTGCGGTTGGTGTTGAACTGCACCGGATCACCGCTGACCTGCGAGCGGGAAAGAACGAGCTCGGTCACGGGGGATTCACCGGCGACCTGGGCCCGGATGGCGAGATGGCCGTTACAGTCGACCGTGACAGCCGAGTCTGGGACTTCGCGGCCCGGCAGGTGCCGGAGCGACTGGGACAGGAACTCGCGGTCTTCGGCGGGAATCTGGACGCGCGTTTTGACACTCGCACGGGGCGGGCATGCCTCTTCGACCTTGGGATACTTCCGGTCATTGACGCGCGACAGGTACAGCGTCCACGGCCGGACGTTGACGCAGACGTGGGTTTCGGTCGCGCCGATCTCGACTGGCACATCGCGCGGGAAATCTGCAAATCCAAACACGTCGGTCGGCAACACCAAAACGTCGTCGTTCCACGGAAACTTGAACTCCCCGCGGATCACGAGCGCCTGCCGAGAGTCGGTGGCGACAACCTTGCCTGTTCCCTGCAGCTGCACGGTGTCGAGGGCTGCGCGGTAATTCGGAGACCGATCGACAATGCCGGCTGTCTGCTGCAGAGCCTCCACCAGCCGAAAGTCGTTGGTCGAGAATCTTTCGGGACGCTTCGGCCACCCGTCGAGGACCTGGTCTCGGCAGTCGTCGTACAGACGGACCTGGGGCAGACCGCGGTCTTCCCAGCTCACGGATATCTTGCCTTCAGGGGCCGATTCGATTGTGACCGGCGTCTCGCGTTTTCCTTCGCAGGCTGCCAGCGCTTCGACCGGGAGCGCAAACTGAGCGGGTGGCAAGGGGCCCGGCTGGTGGTATTCCAGGGCGGTCAAATTGTTGACGGCCCGCACGTGGAATCCTTCATTCGAAGCCAGGAACAATACGGGCACTGAATTATAGGTGGACCGGCCCTGCAAGCCGATCCGCCGCAGCAGATTGCGGATGCGCAGGGCGAATTGACGGGTGATGGTGATCACAGAGCAGGGCTCCTGGGAGGGCAATCGAAAGTTCAGAAACAAACGAGCAGGTCAGCGCGGGCGGCTTCGGGGCGCAGTGGGACAGACGCGACGGCAGGGTGGATGTCAGAATTTCTCGCCTGGGTATTCGGGACCGTATAGGCCACGGCGGCGGTCGCGGTCCTCGTCGAACTCAGTCTCCGATCCTGGCTCGGCATCCAACTCGCCGGTTAGATCGTCTTTCTCTTCTTCTCCGCGATCCTCTTCGGCACCTGTCTCGATGAATCGCCAGACTGGGTGGTCAGCAGGAAAGGCAGTGCGCAGGCATTCCAGAAACTCCCCGTCGTCCGGCTCGCTCAAGTCGATGGCGCCTCCGGTGACGATGGCCCCGAACAGGTAGGCCAGATTGCCGCCAGTCCGGTTATGAAAGCTCTCCGTGGCATCGAGCAGGACTCGGTAAATCTCGAGGATTAACGTCAGGGGATCCGGCTGAGTCATCTGAGGCACGTCGTGCGCATGAGCTTCTCCGTGCGCTGCGGGAAAGGGAGAACGGTACAACGGCCGCCCCAGCGGCAGGCCAGGCAATTCAATCGGGCATCCGGTAATTGATCGCCTCGTTGAGATGCGAACTGGTCACGACGTCAGATCGGTCGAGAGCGGCAACCGTCCGGGCAACGCGGCGAATCGTGTCGACCACCGGCAGGCGCAGGCCGAATTCGCGGATCGCATACGACAACAGGCTGTCTGCAGCGGCGTCGAATGAGCCCGGGACCGCCCCTTTGCGGTCAATCACGGCACGGATCTCGTCGAGGCTGGTGCCGCGCAGGTTCGCGCGGAACTCGCGCTCGGATGGCGCCACCACCTCGCAGAAGATCTCGGCCCTCGGCCAGTGCCTCTGGTGCGAAACCAGTTGTCGTTCTGTGCAGCGACACCGCCGGTGAGGATCACCGTGATTGCCGCACAGGCAGGGGCGAGCTTCGAATGTCTCGGTGAGCCCCAACTGGGCCGCCAGTGCACGAAGCATCGTCTTTCCCGATCCCTCGCGACCGACAAACACCACCGAATGACCACCGCCGACTGCCACGGTCACGACCCGCTTGGCCATTTCGAGGCCGATAATCTCGCTGCCGACATGTTCTGTGGCAGCCAGTGTGCGCCGGTGGGCTTCGTGCTTCACTCGTGTTGACAGGTCGGCCAGGTCGCCGTCCGACAAATGGAACAGTTCGTTGAGGATGTTTTTGGAAGTGATCACGGTGATCTCCGTCAGACTCAGGTGGGAATTCCGTGGCGATTCCAGATTGGAATCAGGAGTCCGCCGGGAAGTGCGGTTCACAGAATCGGTGCCTGGCACTCAACCGCGAACCGTCCCGCACGAAATGAAATGCATGCTCGCGGAGCCATTGGTCGTCGGTTTGCAGGGGAATGCGCGGCGTGCCCGATCGGACACGTGACCAGACGGATTTGCGGCTTGGGTTCTCGTGGGTCCAGCGATACGAAAAGGCATTCAGCACCAGCGCCCGCTGGCGGATGTTCAGATCGGCTCCGCGAATGAGCATGAAGTTTGCCTTGCAGTAGGGGAAACATTGCCGACGGGTCCCAGGAGTTTTGGCTTGCCGGCTCTCACGCGGCCGACGGCAAGGCGTAGCGCCGCACGAGCAGGTCGTAGATTTCGCGGCCGTTGTCGGTCAGCGTTTCGTAGGTGAGAAGCGGACCGGGCCGGAAACCCAGCCGGAGCAATTGGACGTAAGTCGCCTCGCGCCGCCGGACGTTCGAAGGTCGCTCGCGCAGCCACCCGTTCACGTGGTAATCGCACTCGATCAGGTAATGGGCCTCGCAAATGTCGAAGCGGTCGAAGTCGGGCATGGAATGTCACCGGTCATTCAGTGAGGAGCGTTTCATGAACCAAAGACGTCATCGCCGGTGAAGAAGCCGGGATCGGGAATCGATCGGCCCACCGATTCGGTGAGGTAGTCGCAGGCATCCGACAGAAAATCAGCCGGCGTAAGTCCACACGACCTGCACGGGACCGTGCCATCAGTGCTTTCGTGCGGGCAGCCAAGCTCGGGGCGTACCCGTTCGACCGACCAGCCGAACGCCTGGGCGAACAGCCGATAGTCCCAGTCGAACTGGATGACAAGCTCTTGGCCGTGGTGCCCGCGCAACAGAAAATCCCAGCCGTACAACCCATCCAACAGCCGGATTCGCGGTACGTTGGATACGGCCATGTCGCCTCCTCCAGAAAGAACAAGCCCCGGCCGGAATGTCATCCGGGCTTCCGGCCGGGGCGCAGGGATCTGGACATTGATTGCTACTGAGAAACATTCAGACGGCAGCCGCCAGCCTCCGCCGCCGCACCGCGCTCACGGCGAGGCGCGCGTCGTCATGCGCGTCCCAGTCGATCGAATTGGGCTGCCGCTCACCGGTCGACTCGTGCAGTTCTCCAAATCCCATCCGCTCGATCATGTCGACAGACTCCCCGGTGACACGGGCCACGGCGCGGTTCAAATCTCTTTGCGTCATCCTGCAGCTCCTTCCAATCACAGGAAACCAGTGAAAAATGCCTGCCGTTACGCACGGAAGGCATGAAGTCGAATGAATTGGGGCAGAGGCTCAGACTGTCGATGCATCAACCAGCTGGCCCAACGAGTCGTCGCCTGGTGGAACGACCGCGGCTTCCCCGCTGGCCAGTGCGTCGCTGATCAGCTTGTGGGCGCCGGCCATCCAGGGCTGGATGCGGACATCCCTTAGGCAGTCACCGAGCGTGGGAATCGCGCCCAGGTCTTCGAGCACATGCTGCTGACCGATCTCCCGCACGAACACCCGCTTTCCGTCAGAATTGGTGATCGCCAGACCGAACACCTGCTCGGCCACGGCGATCCCGAACGAATTGTGGAGAATCAGTCGGTGGCGGTTGTCGGGGACGTGCGCCTTGGTGCTGTCGAAGAACTGGTGCACCGGCA
>JACQFH010000642.1 GCA_016200145.1 Planctomycetia bacterium
TCCTGGGCAACTATGTCGTCCTCTAAAAGCTCGGGCAGGGGGGCATTGGGATGGTGTTCAAGGCCGAACACCGGCGGATGAAGCGGGTCGTGGCGCTGAAAGTCATGTCGGCGACGGCGATGAAGTCGCCCGATGCCGTCAAGCGGTTCCGCCGCGAGGCGGAAGCGGCCGCGAAACTCACCCATCCCAACATCGTCGCTGCCTTCGATGCCGATGAAGCTAAGGGGCAGCACTTTCTGGTGACCGAGTACGTCGACGGAATCGACCTGTCGCGGCTGGTCAAAGAAAATGGCCCAGTCCCGGTGGCGAACGCCGTCAATTTTCTCGTGCAGGCGGCGCGGGGCCTGGCGCACGCGCACGACTCGGGAGTCGTGCACCGCGACATCAAGCCGGCCAACCTGCTGCTCGACAAGAAGGGAACGGTGAGGATCCTGGACATGGGGCTGGCACGCATCACCGACGCGGTGGATGGAGCGGCCGCCGAGGGGCTGACCCAGACCGGCGCCATCATGGGGACCGTCGACTACATGTCGCCCGAGCAGGCGCTGCACAGCAAGCTCGCCGATCACCGGGCCGACATCTACAGCCTGGGCTGCGCGCTGCATTTTCTGCTGACAGGCCGGCCTGTCTACACAGGCGATACGATGATGATCAAGCTGCTCGCGCACCGCGAACAGCCGATCCCGTCGCTGAGCGAATTCCGAACCGACGTTCCCGCGCCGCTCGATGCCGTGTTCCAGCGAATGGTGGCGAAGAACCCGGTCGACCGGCCGCAGACGATGGCCGACGTCATCCGCGAGCTGGAAGGCGCGCTGGCGGCGTCCGCGGCGCGCGAGCCGGCCGCAGGGGTGGCGGTCGGTGCAGGCTTCCTGGGCGGATCCACGTCCGGCACCGATGCGGCGCTCGAGGATTTTCTCCGCGAGATTTCGCCCGCGGCGAGCAATCCGGCGGTCAAAACGCGGCTCGAACCGGCCAGCACCGGCGAAACGATCAACTCCCGCGCGGGGGACGCCACGCGCACGTCGTTCCTGAACTCGGCGATCACGGGAGTCCGGCGGCTCTCGGCCCTGCAGCGCGGATTGCTCGTCGGCGGTTGTACCCTCGTGGTTCTGGTGGCCGCCTACGAGCTGTGGCCGTCGGGAAAACCGCCGGCGAAGAAGAACGCAGACGCAGACGCCTTGGCGAGTGCTTCGGAGAAAAACACGCGCCGCAAGAAAGGCAAAGAGACCGACGAACCGAAAGCAGAGCCGAAACCCAAGCCGGCTGCGGCAGCGCAGACGCTGTTTGCCAGGGGGCTCGAAGACTGGAAGGGGCTCCCCTCGTTCTGGAGTGTCAGCGGCGACGTGCTCGTGGGATCGTCTCGTGGGAAGAAGCTCGCGCACAACACGTTTCTGTGCAGTCCGAAGGCGTACCGCGACTTCGAGCTGAAATTCCAGGCGCGGCTGGTGGACGACGCCGGCAATACGGGAGTCCAGATTCGCAGCCGGATCGTCGACGAGGGAAAACTGGTTGTCGCCGGTCCGCAGGTGGACGCCGGAGGAAAGTTCTGGGGGTCGCTGTACGGTGAAAAGACGACCGGCATGATGAAGGAAGCGGCGTCCGGAGCACTGGGGAGGGTGATCGCCAATGGATTCAATGATTTTATCGTTCGCTGCGAAGGCTCGCACGTCACGATCAGCCTCAACGGAATGACCACCGTGGATGACGACTTCCCCGCGATGGAGAGCGAAGGCATCATCGCCTTCCAGATTCATTCCGGTCCCGAGATGGAGGCCCAGTTCCGGTACGTCTCGTTGCGCGAATTGAATCCTGCAACCGGCACGTCGCCGTCGCCGCCGCGCGAATCGGGCTGGGTGGACCTGCTCAATGGAAAGGATCTCACAGGCTGGGTCCGTCAGGACGGCAAAGCGCCGGCGTGGAAAGTCACGCCGGACTACATCGAGATCGTGCCCGGGTCCGGCTCGATCCGCACGGCACAGGACTTCGGTCCCGATTTCGAACTGCACGCCGAGTTCCGTCTGCCGCTGATGGCTGACAAGCAGGGACAGGCGCGGGCCAACAGCGGCATCTATCTGTGCGGCAGGCACGAGATTCAGATCCTGGACATGTTCCAGAATGCGGGGGGGGTCTCGCCGATCGCCGGTTGCGGCGCAATGTACGGTGTGCTGGCCCCGGGGCCCGTGGAAGTCATGCCCCCCGAAAAATGGCAGACCTATGAGATTACCTACCACAGCCCGACTTTTGATTCGTCGCAGAAATTGACTTCGCCCGGGCGCCTCTCGCTCGTGCAGAACGGAACGACTGTCATCAAAGATCAGCCGTTCGAAGCGATCTTTACGATCGGGGCGCCGATCCAGACGCCCGGATCGATCGGCCCGATTGTCCTGCAGGACCACGGCTGCGCCGTTCGGTTTCGAAACGTGAAGATCCGTCCGCTTCCGGCGGAATCTGGCGGCGCGCCGTGGAAAGAACTCATCAACGGCGTCGACCTGACCGGCTGGAAACAAATGGGTCATAACGGCTGGAGCGTAATCGACGGCGTGCTGACGGGGCGCACGGTCGCCGGCGGCCCGGTCGGCTGGCTGATGTGCGAGCAGGAATTTGGCGATTACGATCTCGAATTTGAATACCGGATCGCCGCGGCCGGCAACAGCGGAGTCTTTCTGCGCGCCTGGCCGAAGATGAACATCACCGGGGCGGAATGCGGCGAAGTGCAACTGCTCGACGATACGGCGCCGCAGTTCGCCGGTACGCCCGCCAACTGCAAGACCGGTGCGGTGTTCAAACAGGTCGGTCCGCAGCCGGCGCCGAATGTTCCGCCCGGAGTCTGGCACCGCATGCAGATTTCCCTTCGCGGCATGCATGTGACCGTCACGATCAATGGCGTCAAATGCGTCGATGCCGAGGTGCCGATTTTCAATCGCCCGACGGGTTACATCGGATTGCAGCTCTATCCGACGCAGATCGAATTCCGCGGGATGCGCGTGCGAGAGATCCGGAAGTGAGCCCCAACGGGGCTCAAAACGCGAATTTGTCGCACCGAACGACGACGAGCAGGCCTACAGCCTCCCGCTGCGGAAGACGCCGTAGATCAGCCAGATCCCCAGCAGGCTCGACAGCACGAACGTGGGGACGCTGATCCACCACGCCGCGATGCCCGCCGTGCGAATCACCAGGGCTGAGGCCACGATCAGCGACGACATGACCATGCCGATCACGACGCGGTTGCTCGAACGGTCGAGCTCATTGATCAGCCGGTCGAGGTGCTGGTGCTCGAGGTGGATTCGCAGGTCGTCGTGGCTGAGTTTTTCGAGCGTGCGGCCAACGTGAATCGGCAGGTCGTGCAGCACGCCCAGCAGCATCCGGGCGTCGGAAATCACCCGGCCCGCGACGCGCTTGGGGTTGTAACGGTCGCGAACGAGCGGCGTAATCACGGGCGCCAGGTGCATCGCCAGATTGAATTCGGGATCGAGCCCGGCCGCCACCCCCTCCAGCGTGATGATCGCCCGGATCAGCAGCATCAGGTCGGCCGGGTAGCGAATGCCGTGCGAGGCCAGGATCGACACGAAATCCGAGAGGAGCCGGGCGACGTCGATCTGTTCGAGGGGCAGGCCGTAATACCCTTCGACGAAATCGCGGACGTCGCTGTTCAGCAGTGCCCGATCGACGGGCCGGAAGGGTTTGCCGATCAGCAGCACCTGGTTGACGCACGTCCGCACGTCCCCCTGGCTCACCGCCAGCAACAGGTCGACAATCTGTTCGCGTTTGTCGTCGTCGAGACGGCCGACCATTCCGTAGTCGATCAAGCCGATCACGCCGCTGGAGAGCACGCGCAGATTTCCCGGATGCGGGTCCCCGTGGAACAGGCCGAATTCGAACGCCATCTTCAGAAAGATCCGCGCGCCGTTCGCGGCGATCTCGCTGGGCGAAAGCCCCGCCGCGATCAGCAGATCGCGGTCGCCGATTTTCAGCCCGTCGATGAATTCCATCGTCAGCACGGCATCGCGCGTCAGATCCCACACGACGCCTGGGATGGCCAGCGTGGCGTCGTGACGGAACAGCCGGCGGAATTCGTCCATCGTGCGCCCTTCGCGGGCGAAGTTGATCTCGCGCCGGATCACGCGGGCGAACTGGTTGACGAGGCCGACGGGATCGAAGATCTCGGCTTCTGGCAAGTGCCGCTCGATCAGCGCCGCCAGCTCGGTCATCAGCGACAGGTCGCGCTCGACGTCGCGCACGACGTTGGGGCGGCGGATTTTCACCGCCAGCACCCGGCCGTCGAAGTGGACCGCACGGTGCACCTGACCCAGCGAGCCGGCGGCCAGCGGCTTCCGGTCGAACTCGGCGTACAGCTTCGACACCGGCGCCCCCAGCTCCGATTCGACCAGCCGCACCGCTTCTGCACCCGAGAACGGGGCGACATGCTCCTGCAGCTTTTCGAGCTCGGCAATGATCGCCGCGGGAACGAGGTCGGGACGCGTGCTGACGACCTGCCCGAACTTCACGAACGTCGGGCCCAGTTCCTCGAGGGCCAGCCTGATTCTCTGCGCCACCGTGAGTGCGGGCGCGGGTTCGCTCTTGCGCAGGATGACCCGCCGCCACCAGCGCATGTACCGCATCAGCCGCAGCCGCTCGACAACGTCCCCGAACCCGTGGTTGAGCAGGATCGTGACAATCTCTCGCGTCCGGCCGAGATTACGGAAAAATTTGATGGGAGAAAGGGTCAAATTCAATCGCTCGCGAGTTGCACCGGAAACGACAGACGCCGGCAGGTGGGGGCCCCGGATGAGGCCGGCCAGACCAGCGTACAAGTCAATGCGGAGAGTCTACCGAAGAAGAAGGAACTCTGCACACCCCTCAGCAGTCGAGTGGCACGCTCTGACTGAAAAGGAAGAGCGTGGCGGGCGTCTCTGGGCTTCCCGCGCGTGGTGCCGGCAGATCGGAACGAGAATGAATTCGACTATCTGATACGCGGATGTGGGGTAAGAACCTCCTCCAGAGACGCTCGACCACGCCCTTGTCAGGGACGTGCCACCCTGATGACCGCGAGACGTTCGTCAGATGTCGTAGTACATCGCGAACTCGTACGGATGCGGGCGCTGGCGGAGCGCGCCGACTTCGTGCTCGGTCTTGTACCAGATCCACGTATCGATCACATCTTCGTTGAAGACGTCGCCCCGCAGCAGGAAGTCGTGGTCGTCGCGCAGCGCTTCGAGCGACGCTTCAAGCGAGACCGGCGGCTGCGGGTAACGGGCCAGCTCTTCGGGAACGAGGTCGTACATGTCTTTGTCGAGCGGCGGTCCGGGGTCGATCCGGTTCTGGATGCCGTCGATGGCCGCCATGAGCATCGCCGCGAACGCCAGATACCCGTTCGACGACGAGTCGGGCAGTCGGAACTCAAACCGCTTGCTCGCCGGGCTGGGGCTGTACACCGGAATGCGGATGGCCGCCGAGCGGTTCCGGCTGCTGTACGTCAGGTTGACGGGGGCTTCGAAGCCGGGCACCAGCCGCTTGTAGCTGTTGGTCGTTGGACAGCAGAAGGCCATCAGCGCCGGGGCGTGCCGCAAGACACCCCCCATGGCGTGCAGCGCCATCTGGCTCAAGCCCGCGTAGCCTGTGCCAGCAAAGAGAGACTCCCCCTGTTTCCACAGCGACAGGTGTACGTGCAGGCCGGAGCCATTGTCGTTCCACAACGGCTTGGGCATGAACGTGGCCGTCTTGCCGTAGCGCGTCGCGACGTTCTTCACCACGTACTTGTAAAGCAGCAGATGATCGGCCATGCGCACCAGGGGCTGGTACTTCATGTCGATCTCGCACTGCCCACCCGACGCGATCTCGTGGTGCTGCGATTCGACCTCGACGCCACACTCGAGCAGCGTGAGCATGATCTCCGTGCGCAGGTCCTGCAGCGTGTCGACCGGCGGCACGGGGAAGTAGCCCTCTTTGTGCCGGATCTTATAACCGCTGTTACCGGCCGGTTCGTGCCGACCGCGATTCCATTCGCCCTCGATGCTGTCGACGTGGTAGAAACACTCGTGCTCGTTTTGATCGAACCGCACGTCGTCGAACACGAAGAACTCAGCCTCGGCGCCAATGAAGGCCGTATCCGCCAGGCCCGTTGACTTCATGTACGACTCGGCCTTGCGGGCCACATTGCGCGGGTCCTTGGGATAATCTGCCCGCGTGACCGGGTCCTGAATGTTGCAGGTGATGGCCAGCGTGTTCTTCATGAACGGGTCGATCACCGCCGTCTCGGCCTGAGGGACGACCAGCATGTCGCTTTCGTTGATCGCCTTCCAGCCGCGGATCGACGAGGCGTTGAAACCCAGCCCGTCTTCGAAGCTGGCCTCCGACAGGGCCGACAGCGGGATGGTAAAATGCTTCTGCGTTCCCGGGAAATCCATGAAACGGAGATCGATGGCCTTGATTTCCTTCTCGCGGCACAGGGCCAGAACTTTTGCGGGAGTCATACGAAGCGCTTCACGTGCAGTTTGCGGGTCACAGGGTCCATTTTTTGGTTGCCGGGTATTCACTATAAAGGCTCTTAGCGAACGTTGCGCCTCTGGCGATAAATTTCTGCAAAATGCCCGGAAAGCCGGCAACCATGCCGCGATTCGTCCTCTTATCGCACGATCACCCGTTTCCGCACTGGGATTTCATGCTTGAAAAAGAGGCAGCCTTGCGCACCTGGCGGCTGCTAAAGTCCCCGGCCGAGTGCCCTGCCATGGACGCCGAGCCCCTTCCTGACCACCGCCTGGCCTACCTCGATTACGAAGGCCCTGTGACTAGCAACCGGGGTACTGTCCTCGCTGTCGACCGGGGGGAATACTCCCTCGTCGCCGAATCGGACGATTCCGTCGTGGTGCACCTGCGCGGAGCGATCCTGCAAGGACAGGCGTCAATTCGTCGCCAGCCCGAATCGAAAAAATGGACATTCCACTACGAACCGGCGCCGTAGCCGTCACTGAAGGGGCTCACTTCTCGGCCCTCCGCTCCAGCTCGGCCATCAACGAGGGATCGTTGCGGATCGACGCGATCTCCGCATCGATTTCCCGGCGCGCCGCATGCGGATCAGCCAATCGGGAATAGTGCCGCTGATACCAGGCTTCGCCCGTTTCGATGGCGGCCGGGACAGTCGCGAAATAGACGCCAAGCGCGCCCACTGCGGCGAGCAAAACGGACCGGGCCGCCGTTGTCGCGATCAGCCGTAGGCACCGGGTCTTTTCCTGACGCAGCACCTGTCGGAATCCACCGGCCGTAGCGCGGCAAAGTCGAATCGCCAATGGCGCCACGAGAAATAGAAATGACAATGCCAATCCGATGTAGGGCCCCTGGTAGGTGACCCATTGCAAAAGGGACCACATCCAGCGATGCCCGGTCAGCGTGTTCGGCAGATCGTCGGCCGTGATACCCAGCGCGCGCATTTCGCCCCAGACCCGGGAAGGCACCCAAATCTGCGTTGCCAGATGCTCGCGGGCAAGCTCGGCGATGGTCGGCCCCCAGGGAACTGTGAACACGGCCAGAACCTGCAACAGGAAGGCCAACCAGAGTTTGCGGTGGGTGGGGATGTCGGCCCTTTGCAGAAATGCCAGGTCGGTTTTGACCATGAACCAAATCGTGCCGAGGAGAGCGATGGAAAACAGAATCGTCGCCCACGGGTAGAGACTGCCCACGAGCCAGATCATCAGTCCCGGAAGATCAGACCAGTAGAAAAACACTGCCCACACAAGCGCCACGGAAATTGACACGGCCATCAGTTTTGAAAAACCGATCGGAAACCTTCGATTCAGGACGAAGAATATTCCGATCAATGCGAGAACGAACGGAACCGCGACCGCTCCCCGGACTACCCACGTCTGAATTCTGGCGGAGATGATCCCCACCGGACACAGGCCAAAGACCACGTAGCTCAATCCAAGTGCCGCGATGCAGGCTGCCACGTGACCCAGACCGCCTGCCCGCACCGATTCCGCGTCCCGCCCTTTTCGACAGAGCCATGCGAGAATCGTGAAGCACAACGCGATTGGAAGAAGAGTTTCGACAAACGGCTGGGAAATCCCTGACAGGCTTGCGGCCGCGCCGTCTGGCCGGCCTTGTGCGGGGCGATCCTTCGCCTTCAAGCGCCGTCCGACTTCGTCCAGGACCTCCAGCTCCAACAGGACTTGGCGACGATCGCCGCCGAAGGCTTGGATCTCGTGCGCGTCGAAGATGTCAGGCACAAAGCTCGAGAGGTCTGACAGACTTGCCAGCGTGAAGCGCCGTACAATTAGCGGCTCACTGATCAGCAGGGCTGGGTTGCCTTCGATTGACACCTGCCGGGTGACATGCAGCATTTCGCGGCCGGATGCCGCCGCCGCCGAGAAATCACCGCTTCGACGCCGTGCACTCTGCTGTCTTCCCTGCCAGCGCAGAAGACTGTACAGCAGATTCGCTGCGCGGGAGACATTGGCCGCCCGGCCTTCCGCAGCCTGCAAACGATCCATTGGAGTGACCGACGTGTTTTCCAGAAAGGCCATGATGTCGAGGTCGCCGTGGTTGCCGAACATGAGCTGCGGCTTTGCGAGACCTGCCGCGAACCGCCGGTTTCCCCGCTCATAGCCCTCGGCGTCGCGGACTTCGAGCGTGTATCCCTCCAGGTGCCACTGGTGGTCCGCCGCGCTGGTCCATTCGGTGAGAGCGGCCAGGTAGTCGTAAAGAGCGTTTTCGGGATCGTGTTCGGTGCACTCGTCGAGGACCGCTCGCCAATCGGGCTCCCGCGGCTTGAACCCGATGCCCAGGAAATCGTTGCGATAGAGCAGCAGAGCCCGCGTGCGCCAGATTTCGGCGTTGGCGGCGTCGATCTGAGTGGCATGTTCAATGAGAGCCAGACATTGCACGTGGCACAATTCCTCAAATCGGTCGACGGTCCGATTGATTGTGGAATAATCGAGCTCGACACGCGCACCGAACGGCAGACCGGGAATGCCCGCGACGGCTTTGTTTTCGCGGTAATGACGTTGCAAGAAGCCGTATCCAGGTGCGTCGAGAAGCCACGCAGCGCCGGCCGCGACTTGAGGGCCTCTGTTCGCAGCACCGATCCGCTCCACCTCCTGCAACCAGAATCGCGCCTGTTGTTCCGGCTCCTGCCTGGAAAACTCCGTTCGCTCGATTCCAGCAAGGCCTGCCCATGTTTTGCCCCAATCGCGCCGAACCAGTTCCCAGCCGACTTCGGCGCGCGAAGCGTGCCATGCCACCCGTGCCGCCAGCGCCAGCAGGACCACCGCAACCGCCAACGTCGCAAGCTTCCGACGGCGTGATGAGTTGGTGGGAGTCATTACGGTAACGACATCGCCGATTACGGATTGAAAACAGATTCGGGAGCCACTTCTCAAATCCGTGTTTGATCAGTGTTCAATCCGTGGCTCAGTTCCTGACGTTCAGGTCGATTTCAGCTTCCGGTAGCGGAGGATGAGGCTGTTCGTCGAGGAATCGTGCTGAAGCGAGGGTTCCTTCGGGCCTTCGAGCTCGGGGACGATGCGCTGGGCCAGCACCTTGCCCAGCTCGACGCCCCACTGGTCGAACGAGTCGATGTTCCAGATGACGCCCTGAACAAAGACCGAGTGTTCGTAGAGGGCAATCAGTTTGCCGAGTGTTTCGGGCGTCAGCCGTTCGGCGAGGATCGTGTTCGACGGGCGGTTGCCCTCGAAGGCACGATGTGGCACGAGCCAGTCGGCGGTGCCCTCGGCTTTGACCTGTTCGGGCGTTTTGCCGAATGCCAGCGCTTCGGCCTGGGCGAAGACGTTTGCCATCAGCAGGTCGTGGTGCCGTCCGAGAGGATTCAGCGACCGGACGAACGCAATGAAGTCACAAGGAATCAGCCGTGTGCCCTGATGAATCAGTTGGTAGAACGAGTGCTGGCCGTTGGTTCCCGGTTCGCCCCAGTAGACGGGGCTGGTGTCGCAGGCGACGTTAATCCCATCCACGGTGACGTGTTTCCCGTTGCTCTCCATCGTCAACTGCTGCAGATAGGCCGGGAATCGTTTCAGGTACTGATCGTAGGGGAGAACGGCCACCGTCTGGGCGCCCAGGAAATTGTTGTTCCAGATTGCAAGCAGCCCCATGAGCACTGGCAGGTTCCGTTCGAACGGAGCGGTGCGGAAGTGCTCGTCCATCTGGTGAAATCCATTGAGCAGGCTGCGGAAGTTTTCGGGCCCGGTGGCCAGCATCGTCGAGAGCCCGATGGCCGAATCCATGGAATACCGCCCGCCGACCCAGTCCCAGACCCCGAACATGTTGGCCGTGTCGATCCCGAACTCCGCCACTTTCGCGGCATTCGTCGAGACGGCGACGAAGTGTCTGGCGACGGCCCGCGCTTCGCCGCCCAGGCCTTTGAGGGACCACTCTCGCGCGCTTTCGGCATTGGTCATCGTCTCGAGCGTCGTAAATGTTTTCGAAGAGACGATGAACAGCGTTTCCGCCGGGTCGAGGTCGCGGGTCGCTTCGGCGAGGTCGGTGCCGTCGACATTGGAAACAAACCGAAAGTTCAAGTTGCGGTCGCTGTAGAATCTGAGGGCCTCGTAAGCCATCACCGGCCCCAGGTCAGAGCCACCGATGCCGATGTTGATGACGTTGCGGATGCGCCGGCCTGTATGCCCCTTCCAGTCTCCGCTCCGCACGCGGAGGGAAAATTCCGCCATCTTGTCGAGCACGGCATGAACCTGCGGCACGACGTTTTCGCCGTCGAAGGTGATGGTGGTACCTCGCGGCGCGCGGAGAGCCACGTGAAGGACGGCCCGGTTCTCGGTCCGGTTGATCTTCTCGCCGCGAAACATGGCGTCGATCGCCGCCCGCAGTCCCGATTCTTCCGCCAGTTGCCTGAGCAGTTCGATAGTTTTTCCGGTGGCGCGGTTCTTCGAATAATCGAGAAAAATCCCGGCGGCATCGAGCGTCATGCGTTCGCCACGTGCAGGATCGTCCGCGAAGAGCGTCCGCAGGTGCCGGTCGCGGATTTCGCGAAAATGGGCTTCGAGGTTCTTCCAGGCCGCGCGGTCGATGAGTGGTTGGAATTCATTCGTCATCTGGGCATTCCCTTCGCAATTTCTTGATTCGCACGGATGATTCCGTGTACCATCAGAGGCCGTGCCGGGCGGATGCCCGGCCAGACCGCTATTCCATTGTAGTTCCCGCCGATCATGCCGAAAGCCAGCGACATCACCATCCTCGAGACGCGATGTGCCTTCGAACCGATTCAGTTTCGCTGCCCGATCAAGTTCGGCGGCCGTGTGATGGACAAGGCGACCCTCATTAACGTCGAAGTGCGCGTCGAAACGCGGAATAAGAAGCAGGAAACGGGGTTCGGCAGCATGCCGGCCGCGGCCGTCTGGGCCTGGCCTTCGACGGCCGTTGCGGTCGACCAGGCCGAAGAGGCGATGAAGCAGTTTGCCGCCGACGTGGTCGAGCTGGCGGCCGATTACCCCGACTACGCGCATCCGATCGACATCACCGAGCAGTTCGAAGGCGAGTACGAGCATCAGGCCAAGCTCGTGCAGCAGAAGCTGAAGCTGGCCGAGCCCATGCCCTACCTCGCGCAGCTCGTCGCCGCCAGTCCCCTCGACGCGGCGCTGCACGACGCGTACGGCAAAGTCCACGGCAAGAACAGCTACAACACGCTGTCGTCGGAATACATGAACCACGACCTGTCGAACTACCTCGACAAGTCGTTCAAGGGGGAATACCTCGACAAGTACACCCTGCGCGAGCCCAAACCCACGATGCCGCTGTATCACCTCGTGGGCGCCCTCGACCCGCTGACTCCGGCCGACGTGCAGAAGAAGGTGGGCGACGGCCTGCCCGAGACGCTGGGCGAGTGGATCAAATACAACGGCCTCACGCACCTGAAGATCAAGCTCAACGGAGACGACCTGGCCTGGGACGTGGAGCGCGTGCTGGCCGTCGAGCGCGTCGCCGTCGAGGCGCAGAGCGCGCGCGGCTGCGCGCAGTGGCACTACTCGCTGGACTTCAACGAGAAATGCGCGAACGTCGATTACGTCCTCGAGTTCCTGAAGAAGGTGAAGCAGGGCGCCCCGGCGGCCTACGATCGGGTGCAGTACATCGAGCAGCCCACGCACCGCGACCTCAAGGCCCATCCCGAAAACAAGATGCACGAGGCCGCCAAGCTCAAGCCGGTGGTGATCGACGAATCGCTCGTCGATTACGAAAGCCTGCTGCTGTCGCGTGACCTGGGTTACAGCGGCATCGCCCTCAAGGCGTGCAAGGGGCAGAGCCATTCGCTCGTGCTGGCGGCGGCGGGACAGAAGTTCGGCATGTTCCTGTGCGTGCAGGACCTGACCTGCCCGGGCTTTTCCTTTCTGCACTCGGCCAGTCTCGCCGCGAGAATTCCGGGAATTGCCGCGATCGAGGGGAACGGCCGGCAGTATTGCCCGTCGGCCAATCGCCGCTGGAAGGTGCAGTATCCCCCGATGTTCGAGATCAAAGACGGCACCGTCGGCACCGCGGTGCTCAACGGCGTCGGCCTGGGGTTTTAAGAAGCAGGTGGAAGCAGCCGATCATTCCAGGGAGCGCTGGTCACCATGACGTACTCGACAAACTGGTCGTTCGGTTGTTGCGCCGTTTTCTTCGTTGCCGCAGTGACTGAGCTTCGCGACACGCAGGCGGCCGATCTGCCCGATCCGGCGAAAGTCGAGACCGTCAAGCTGCTTGAAGTTCCCAATTACTGCGAAGGGGTCGTCTTCGACCACGAGGGGAAAGGATACATCTCGTGGAAAGATACGATCACCCAATTCACCCTCGACGGCAAGCACAAGCCGTGGGCCAGGACCGGCGCGCCGAACGGCCATAAGATTCTTGCCGACGGCACGCACCTCGTCTGCGACGCCAGCCATCACGCCGTACTGCACCTCGACGCGGCGGGCAAGATGCTCGAACCGGCCTCGAAGGAATGCGACGGCAAACCGCTCCGCGGGCCGAATGATCTGACGCTCGACTCGCACAACGGTGGATTTTATTTCACCGATCCGGGAGATTCCGGCCGCGACAATCTGATCGGCACCGTGCACTACGTCGATCCGAAAGGCAAGACGCACCTCGTCGCCGGCGGGCTGGCGTATTCCAACGGCATCGTGGTGTCGCTCGACGGCAAACGGCTGCTCGTCGCCGAGAGTCAGAAGAATCGCGTCCTCGAATATCCGATCATATCGCCGGGCAAAGTCGGGCCGATGAAAGTCTTCGCCGACCTGCCGAAAAACGACAACGGCCGCTGGGAAGACAATCAACCCGACGGCATGTGCCTGGACGCCGCGGGGAACCTGTACGTCGCGCACTACGGCATGAAGCAGGTGCAGGTGCTGAGTCCCGAAGGCAAACTACTGGCCCGCTACAATGGTGGCAACCGCACAACGAGCAACGTCGCCTTCGGCGGCCCGAACATGGACCAGCTCTTCATCACCGGCGGCCTCGTAGGCGAAGAGGGAAGCGCGGGCGGGTTGTTTCGCATCGACCTGAAGGTGAAAGGCCTGGTGATTCTGCCAGCGAAGGGGAAGTGATGGCGCTGGGGGAGGGAGAGTCAGGGCACGCCGAACGTCGCATTCGCGCGGGCTTCGACCGACAGCGTCATGCCACCCGCGCCGTTTCCCTGATCGAGTTTGAGGAGCAGCAGGTTCTTTCCTGACTTAAGCTGCACCTGCACTTTGTCCTGTCCGGCCTGCAGGGCCCGCGTGACGCGATGATCGTGAACCTTCTTGCCGTTGAGCCAGACCTGAATGCCGTCGTCTGAGCCGATCGCCAGCGTCGCCGGCTGTTCGGTTCCCGAGTCGATCGTCGCGGCGAAGTAGTAGATCACATTGTCGGTGCCGGTCTTCGAAGCGGCCGCCAGCTTCGCCACGTCGATCTCGGGAACCCCCGTGCCGGCAGGCACAGCCGTCACGGGGACCCAGCCGACTTCCTTTCCGGCTTTCCCCTGGAATCGCGCGGCCCAGTCGATCGACGCGGGAGACTTCTCGGGCCCGAAATCGTGCCCACGGTGTTCGGGCTTCTCGTTGGGGAAGGGGCCCAGCGCCTTGAAATTCGCGGCATGGACTTTCGATTCCTGCAGCGACACCAGATAAGCCAGGAGGTCGGCCGCGTCCTGTGCGGTGACGCTTTTCAAGACCAGCTCGGGCATCAGCGATTTTTCCTGCTTGACCATCTCGACGATCTGCTTGCGCGGAATCTGCACCGCGACACCTTCCACGGTTTTCAGTACGACGCGTTCGTCGTTCTGTTCGTGCACGAACCCGGCGTAGACCTTGCCCTGATCGGTCTCGACGACGTACGGGACGTACTCGGGGGCGATCCCCGCGCTGGGGTTCATGATGGTTTCGAGGAGCGCCTTGCGCTCGTACTTGCGGCCGATCTGGCTCAAATCGGGCCCGATGTCGGAGCCTTTCCCGCGCACCCGGTGGCACTTATTGCACGCCGCCGCTCCGCTCCGCAGAAAAACCCCTTCGCCGCGCCCGGCATCTCCCGGGACCGCCAGAATCTGGTCTGACGTAAAACTCTGCCCCAGCGTTTTCGGACGCTCATCGGGCGGAATGAACTTCTCGTACAGGAGCCGCACGTTGACGTCCGGATGTTCCACTGCCGCGGCGATCGCCCGCTCGGCCAAAGGTTTGTCGAGTTTCTTGGTGTCGATTAGCCGCAGGAGCAAAACGGCTCCGTCATTGGAGAGCATGAGCTGGTCGAGCAGTTTTCCCCGAGTTGCAGCGTAATTTGAACTTTCCTTCAATAGATCCGGTTCCGTCAGCATCCAAGTCAACAATTTCGCTTGACGCATCGCCACAAGCGTGCGGATGGCAGCATCACGGATTTCGGCATCGGGACTGCTCACGATCAGTCGTCCTACGCGCGCGCTGTGCAATTCGATGTTGTTCCGCGCGACCGCTTCGAGCGCCATCAGCGTTTCGGCTTTGGTGGCATTGGCGTTGTCTTGCAAAAGCGGCCCAAAGTAGGCGTACATTTCACTGATGCCGACTTCGCTGGCGATGGCTAAGGCATCGCCCGTCAGATCCTTAAAATTGACCACAGTTTGTTGTAACGTACCGACCAAATCCGGATCGTCCTTGAGCGAATTCCATGTGCCGCCGATATTCTTGCGGATCGCGGCCAGTGCCAACGTTTTCACTTCCAAAGACGACTTCTTATCAGCCAGCAATTGGAGCGTGCTCCTTCCGGCGTCTGCCGAGGCGACCGCAGTCAAGGCTGCAATGAGAGCCTGAGCCGACTCAGCCGGCAAATCGTTGGAAGCCAGTTTCGCGGCCAGATATTTTGTCGCGTCTTGTGGCTTTAGCACGCGCACGATGTTCACCAGCCGCGCTGAGACCGGTGCGTTTGGCTTCTCGACCACCGCGCTGAACACCTCGGCTTCACGGCCGCGCGCGGCGATGCCCATCGTTTCGAGCAGAAATCGATCGTTGCCGTCGTACCGGTCGAACATCTTGATGAGGGCAGCGGTCGCTACGGGCTGTTTGGAATGGCCGATCGCCAGCAGAATCTCCTTGAGGACCTCGCCGTCCGGATCGCCGGCCATCGCCAGCAGCTTGTCGAGGTATTGATCGCCGTGCCGGCGGAGAATGCGGACGGCCAGCGCCCGAAACGCCGGCTCCTGGGAGCCGAGTTCGGCTTCCACACGTGCGCGCCCCTGGCCTCCGATGCGGTCGAGCAGCCACAGCGCACGCGCCTTGAGGTTGCGATCGGCTCCTGCGGCGAGCTTCGTGAGCTCGGGAATCGCCTTGTCGCCGCTTGCGAGCAGGCGCTCTCGCGCCAGAAATGTCGTGGCGTGGTTCGGGCTGGCGAGCGCCACGAGCGCATCGGCGTCGTTCGTGTACGGACCGGGTTTCTCCTTCCGAGTGAGCTTTTTCCCTTTGGGGGTGATGCGATAAATCCGGCCGCGCGTGGGATCGTTGTAGGCGTGCCCACCGACGCCCCCGTCGTACCAGTCGGAGACGTAGATCGAGCCGTCGGGCGCAACGCAGGGGTCGATGGGACGGAAGTAGTTGTCACTGCTGGTGACGATGTTCTCTTGTCCGGCTTTGTAGCCGACGCCTGGGAGCCGCCCGGGAGAATAGCACCGGATTTCGCGCGGTCCCGAGTCGCAGTGGATGATCGTGTTCTGGTACTTCGGGCCGAATGCGTCGCTCTCGTAGAATGTCATGCCGCAGGGCGATCCGAAACCGGTGATCAGCACGTAAGGGACGAACCCCGGCTTGTCGGCTCGCCAGTGATGGATCGGGTCGAAGCTGCCGTCGGGATTGCGGATGTTCTCGGGCGCTCCGAACCAGCCGTAGTTGCCCCCTTCGAGAATCCAGCAGATCCGTACGCTCTTGAGGCCGTCGTTGTCGTTGTCGCTGCACCACACGTTGCCGAACGAGTCGACCGCCAGCTCGAGCGGGTTGCGGAAGTTGACGGCGAAGTCTTCGAGCTGCGTGCCGTCGGCCTCGCAACGGATCATTCCGCCCCATTGATATTTGATGTTCTTGCCGTCGGGGCCAGTGACGTTGTAGCTGGTGTCGCCGTTCGTCATGTACAGCTTGTGGTCGGGCCCGAACACCTGGCTGTGGACGCCGTGATCGTGGTTCTTGCCGCCGAACCCGGTGAGCAGCACCTTGCGCGGGCCGTCGGGGACGAGATCGTTGTTCTTGTCTTCGTAGACGTACAGATTGGGCGACTCGGGGACGTAGATCTTCGAGCCGGCGACGCACACCCCCATCGAGGCATTCAGGTCGCTGGTGAACACGGTCATCTTGTCGGCGACGCCGTCGCCGTCGGTGTCTTCGAGCACCTTGATCTTGTCGTCAGGGGGATCGGCGACGTTTCGGCGGTACTTCGTCCCCTCGGTGACCCACACGCGGCCGTACGTATCGACGTCGATCGCGATCGGATTGACAATCATCGGCTCGGCTGCGAACAGCCTGACTTCAAAGCCGTCGGCCGCGGTGATCGACTCGATGGTTTCTTTCGGCGTTTTCTGCGCCTGCGCGGGGGCGACCCAGACCGCGAGGCACAAGATCGCGGCGGAAAACAGTGTGCAACCGACCGACCGATTGCGAGTTCGACGTGCGACGACGTTCAACATCAGCCTGACTCCTGGCGCGGGACGCTGGTGATACTCTCGTGACGTATATGCCGCTTGCGGACGAATCCATATTCTAGCGGTGCAGGTGCGCCGGCTCTACATCCGCCGCGTTGATAATGATGCCGGCGCGATAATTCGAAGGCGCAAACAACCCTGGTGCCCGAGGTCCCGCCCGGCAGCCGGGGACCTACTTTTTCAGCAGCTTCTTGAACTGCGTCCAGGGGCGGGTGTTGGCCACGTCTTTGGCTTCCAGGCCCGCGCGGCGCGCCTGCCAGATGCCGTACTGCATCACGTCGAGGCCGTTCACGCTGTGGGCGTCGGTGTCGATGACAATCGGGATCCCCAGATCGCGCGCCGCGGCGGCCCCCACGTCGTCGATGTCGAGCCGGCTGGGATGCGCGTTGATTTCGATCATCACGCCGTGATCGGCGGCCGCCTTCAAGACTTCGTCGCGATTCATTTCGGCCCCCGGCCGCTTGCCGATCATCCGTCCCGTGAGATGCCCGAGGGCCGATACGTGCGGATTGCGGATCGCCGCCATCAGCCGCTTCATGATCTGCTCGCGCGGCTGCTTGAGGCCGTAATGCAGGACGGCGATCACCCAGTCGGCCTCGGCCAGAACGTCGTCGGGAAGATCGAGGGTGGCGTCTTCCAGAATGTCGCACTCCACCCCACACAGAACTTCGATGCCGGTCGTTGACTTGCGCACCTTGTCGATCTTCTTCCAGTGGGCCCGCAGCCGCGCGCCGTCCAGGCCGTTGGCCATCGAGACGCGCTTGGAGTGATCGGTGATGGCGATGTACTTGAGGCCCCGCGCCTTGGCCCCGGCGATCATCTCGTCGATCGTCGCCGCGCCGTCGGTGGCGGTCGTGTGCATGTGCAGGTCGCCGCGCATGTCGCCCAACTCGATCAGTTTGGGCAGCGTCCCTTTCTCGGCCCGTTCGATTTCGCCCCGATCCTCGCGCAATTCGGGGGGAATCCACGGCAGGCCGACGGCCTCGTAGATTTCGGCTTCGGTCCGTCCGGCGACCGATTTGTCGCCGTGGAACACGCCGTATTCGTTGATCTTCAGGTCCCGGTCCTGGGCGCGGCGGCGGATGACGATGTTGTGGTCTTTGGATCCGGTGAAGTACTGCAGCGCTGCGCCGTACGATTCGTCGGGAACGACGCGCACGTCCATTTCGATTCCCGCGGTGAGCCGCACGCGCTGTTTCGTGTCGCCGCGCGAGAGTACCTTTTCAACAAGGGGGTGGCCGGCGACAAAATCCATAGGCGCCGCGGCGCCGCTCGACGTCACCAGCACGTCGAGGTCGCCCACCGTCTCGCGCCGCCGGCGGTAGCTGCCTGCCGCTTCGGCCTGCGACACTTCGGGCAGCTTGCGGAGGCCGTCGAGAATCGCTTCGGCCAGGGGCTGCGCTTCGGCGAAGTACATCCGCACGCCGGCCTGCTCGATGTGCGCGAGGCCTTCCAGAATTGTCTTCGCCGTCTTTTCGCCGAAACCCTTCAGCTTGGCGACTTCCCCCGACTCGGCGGCCGCCTTCAGCAAGTCGAGGCTGGTGATGCCGAGCTCCTTGAACAGCGCGGCCGCCTTCTTGGGTCCGAGCCCCTGGATCCGCAGCATGTCGACGACGCCGCGCGGCACTTCGGCGCGCAATTCTTCGAGCTGCGGCAGGCTGCCCGTCGTGGCGATCGTACGGATCTTCTCGGCCAGGTCGTGGCCGATGCCGGGAATCTCTTCGAGGCTCCGCTTCTCGTCGGCGAGGATGTCGGCCAGGGATTCCGTCAGTCCGCCGAGTGTGCGGGCGGCGTTGCGGTACGCCCGCACGCGGAACGGATTGGCGTTCTGGATCTCGAGCAGATCGCCCAGTTCCTCGAAGATTCTGACGACGTCGCTGTTCTGCATGCCGGTGATTATATGCGGGCACGGGTCGCGCGTCATGGATGCGTCGCCAACCGCCACGTAGGATGGCCTTCCAGGCCGTCCGTCCAGTCATTTCTCGTTCCCACGCTCCGCGTTGGGACGGACGTCCAGACGCTCTACGTCGCGTCTGATGCTGCATTTATGAAGATGAGGCGGGCCTTGCCAGCACACGACGCAGAGCGTCGGTACGCGCGTTCCCACGCGGAGCGTGGGAACGAGATGCGCAAAAAAAGCCCCGGCCGATTGCGGCGGCCGGGGCCTGTGAGAGTTCCAGCAAATCAATTCTTGGCGATCTTCGAATCGCCGTCGACGGGCAGCCATTCCGATTTCGGATACGCCGGCAACCGCACCAGGCGGGCACTGGCGGTTTGGGTCTTGCCCGTCATCCGTGTGCGAACCGGAGCCGCGCGCCAGGCGACTTTTTCGTCGATGCTGATCCGGGGTGCATGGCGTGTATCCCCATCAGTGTCGTCAGCGGGTTTCGACGCCGGCGGGCCCTTCTTGCTCTTGTCGCTCTTCGACGAGCCCGCGCGGGTGCCGCTCGACGAACCCGAATCGGCATCGCCACTTTCGGTTCCGTCCGCATTGATCGGGCGTTCGAAGCCCGTATTTCCGTCCCGGTTTTGAAGCCGCCTCGCGCCATCTTCTGCGTCGGGGTCGGTTTTGGTTCGATCAGGCAAATCGCCGGGCTGTCCCAATCCCGAACCCGACGAACCTGAGTGATCGTCGATAAAGGTCTTCTGTTTCGGAGTGAATTTCGGATCGGCATCCGGCGCCGGGGCACTCAAATTGCTGCCGGTCGACGAGCCGACGGTGCAATTGCCGGTCGAGCAGTTGCCCGTTGCACACGGCGAGCATCCGGTCGCACACGGCGCGCAGTTGTTATAAACCACCGGGCCGTAGTACGTCCCCGTGGGACAACCGGCCGGAGCGCACGGATACGCCGGCCGGCAGCAGCGCGGACCGCATCCGCCGCATCCGAAAAGGGAACTGAAGAACCCGCAGCAGGCGTCGGCCTCGGTCGAGATCGAGGCGCAGGCGAACGCGGCAATCGAGACGACAGACATCGCAATCCATTTGGCGGCGCGGAATCTCATGGAAGTACCTTCTTGAATGCGGCGTAAAGGGCACACGTGACACAAGGATTGCATCACGTACGGTTTTCCCCCTCAATCCTTTGTAAACCTGCGTGATAGGTGCTGTCAATGATTGCGTTTCCGGCAGTGACGAGTTCGCCTACCATAAACGGCAAAGTCGCTGCATGTCAGGCCGATCTGCCCATAAGCTGGTCTGATTGGGCAAACTGGCTGGGGCAGCGGAGTGCGGAATCATCGGTTCAATCGTCAGGGACACCGCACATGTTTCCGGAGACACGAATTTCCAGCCTGCTCAGAATTCTCCAGCGGTATCCAGCCGCCAATCGTCCCGATCCGGCACAACCGCCCACATCGCCTGCGAGCGGCTTCAGCGGAGCCGGCGTCTGGAGAATCGAAACGCCCGCCGGTCCCTGCGCGCTGCGGGCCATGCCTGCCGGCAACGTCGACGTCCGGCGCCTGGCCGAACTGCATCGGCTGCTGGCACATCTCCGGAATTCCGGCTTCCTGGAGATGCCCGTTCCGATTCCAAGCGAGACCGGCGAGACTTTTATCCGCAGCGGCGACGAGTTCTGGCAGCTTGAGCCATGGATGCCGGGGACGGCCGGTTATTCGTTGCGGCCGAGCGCTGCGCGGCTTGCCGCGGCGATGGCGTGCCTGGCCCGCTGGCATGCGGCGGCGTCGCGGTTCGTCCCCAGCGGAACGGGGAGCGCGTGGTTCTTCAACTCGGCATCGCGACCTTCCCCTGGAATTGCAGAGCGCTATGCGGAGACCGCCCGCTGGGATACGCGCCTGTGCGACCGCGTGCGAGAGCAGCTCGATCGCTCTCCGTGGACCGAGTTTGCTTCGCTCGGGCGCGAGATTCTCAGCCGGTTTCAGCAGCTTGCCCCGCGGATTTCGATGCTGCTCGCGCCCGCGCTGCATACGGCCGTGCCGCTCCAACCGTGCCTGCGCGACGTCTGGCACGATCATGTCCTCTTCACCGGCGACGAGGTGACGGGGCTGATCGATCCGCACGCGGCGCGCAGCGACTGCGTGGCCACTGATCTGGCGCGCCTGCTGGGAAGTCTCGCGGGGGATGATCGCCGCACGTGGGACGTTGGCCTGGGCGCCTATCAGGCCGTGCGCCCGTTGTCGATCGACGAGCTGGCTCTGGTCGAGCTGTTCGACCAGAGCTCGGTGCTGCTCTCCGGTCTGACCTGGCTCGACTGGTGCTGCCTGCAGCAACGGTCATTTGCCAATCGCGAGCAAGTAGTGTCGCGACTGCAGGCGATCGTCGGGCGCATGGAGCATCTCGCGCAACGTTGATCGTTTCAGGCACGAGAGTCGCGTTCACCAAGCCCGGATCAGTCTTCGACCCATGCCTCTGGCCCGGGCGCCGGCGTGCGTCCCGTATAGACAGCCGTGATAATCATGGCGAGCGCCACAATTCTCAACAGGCTGAAGACCAATCCCATCGCGTTCAGTGCGGAACCAATGTCCCTGCCATTGTTCCCGAAGTTCGCCTGCTGCGCGATGATCGCGTTTTGAATGACGATTTGTCCAACCACCAGGGCCAGCAGCATGCCGGACGCAATGAACACGAGCAGCGAGGGCTTCGGGTAGCGAGACCAGTAAACAACGGCAGCCGCCATGCAGCCCAGATAGGCCAGAAACATGGGGAACTGCCACAGTAACTGCGTCAAAACTCTGGTCAATGAATCGTTCATCGCTTGCTCCCGTGGTTCTGCGAAAGCCATGAAATGCAATGAGTTACGTCGAAACCAAACTTCCGGTCGAGGAAATCCAGGCGATTCGGATCGCACGGATTATTCCCAGCTTTCCAGTTATTCCTGTTGTGACGGTTGCACCTGCGCCGATGATTATTCTGGTAGCGATTGCTTAGACCGGGGGACCGCACCCCGTTCGCCCGCCTGCTCGCGCGGCGGCAATACTCGACCCGATTTCAGGTTCACTCAGGGGGAAATGCGTCATGGTCCGCAAAACAATTCTGGGGGCGCTGCTGTTCGTGTCCATTCTGGCCGCGGCCACATTCGGCGCCGGCACCCAGGCCCAGGCCGCCGGAATCGGCCAGCCGTACGACTGGGGCCGCTTCTACTATTATCCGTACGTCTACTACCCGCACAACTACAGCGCGCCAGTGCAGTACGACAACCTCTACTACCGGTATCCCCAGGAACGGCAGATTCCGGTGTACAACACGAAGTGGCACAACTACTATCCGAACCCGCACCCGTACTACCGCGGGCACCACTTCATCCTCGATGTCTTCTAACGTCGGGCGTCTCTGCCGCCGGTGAAAACACAGCGACCCGGCCTGTCTCTCGACAGGACCGGGTCGTTTCATTGACCGCGCCGTCGCGCCGGCTATTTCTTCGCCAGCTCAGCTTCGATTGCCTTCAGGACTTCTTCTGAGTCGGGTTTCACGCGCGGCGCGAACCGCGCCACGATTTCGCCGTTCCGGCCGATCAGAAATTTTTCGAAGTTCCAACTGATGTCGCCGGCGAACTTCGGGTCGGTCTCTTTCGACGTCAGGTGCTTGTACAACGGGCACTGCCCGTCACCTTTGACCACCACCTTCTCGAACATGTCGAACTTGACGTTGAAATTGTCTTTGCAGAAGGTCGCGATCTCGGCATTGCTCCCCGGTTCCTGAGCACCGAATTCATTCGCGGGGAAGCCCAGAACGGCCAGTCCCTTCTCGGAAAACTTTTCGTGCAGTCCTTCCAGCTCTTTGTACTGCGGCGTCAGGCCGCACTTGCTGGCGACGTTTACCATCAGCACGACCTTTCCCTGGTACGCCGACAGGTCGGCCTCTTTGCCGTCGATCTTCTTCATTTTGAAGTTCAGGACCGGCGCGACTTTCTTCTCGGCCTTCTTCTCGTCGGAATTCACGACTCCGCCGATCAGGGCCAAAATGCTCATGGCGGCAAACGACATCACTACGTTCTTCATGGGCTTTCTCCAGGTGAAATAAAGACCTCGGCGATCGGTGTGCTCCGCGTCCCGCGTGTCCAACGCATCAACAGGCGTGGATTTTATGCGGGCGCCGCGCCGCGTGGTAGTGATCGCGGACCGAATTCCGGAAGCCAGTCGCATCGCCCAAGTGCCCCGTCCGCTTTTTCGCCGTTCGCGACGCTTCACGCGCGGGAAGGACTTTCGAGTGCTTGTTCAAACGGATCGGGTATAATCCAGCCCGATCGTTTTCGGTCAATAACTCTCGATCGAGCGTGTGGTTTGAGCACCGGTCCTTCCGTACCGCCGACACCTCCGCCGGACAACCGGCCACGCTTGTGGCTGCGCCGCAGCGACCAGGTCTTTGTGGCGACGCTGCTGTCGATTGGGCTGGCGCTGCTCGCAATTCATTGGGTCCGTCTGAGCGACTGGGGTCGGCAGACGGTGGAAGTCGATCGTCTGCCGGCCGGCAAATACCAGTATTCCCTCGACATCAACCGGGCCACGTGGGTCGAATGGGCGCAGTTCGAAGGGATCGGCGAAACGCTGGCGAAGCGGATCGTCGCCGATCGCGAAGCGCGGGGACCATTTTCCGATATCGACGACGTGCAGCGCGTTAGAGGGATCGGTCCGGTGAAGTTCTCGGAGATGCGTCCTTTTCTCACCATCGAACCTGCCGCCGCCACGGCCAGCCGTGCCGAAAAGCGCGGGTCGATTCCATAAAATCAGCCATCGAACCAACTCCATCTCATCAGCGAAGGCAGTCGAGCAGCGGTGGCGATGAATTCACAATCCGATGAATCGCTGCTGGCCTCGTTGCGGCTGACGCTCGTGGATGGCGTCGGGCCGCGCATCAGGCAGGCCTTGCTCGACCGCTTCACCTGCGCCGAAGCCGTTTTTGACGCGCCGCACGCGCGCCTGCTGGAGGTCGACGGCGTGGGCCCCAAGATCGCCGCGGCCATCGTCGCCGCCGCTCACTCGCAGCAGGCCGAGCAGGAGCTCGCGCGGTGCCGCGAGCTGGGGATCGAGCTCGTGTCGCGCGACGAGCCGACGTATCCCGCGGCGCTGGCGCGCATCTGCGACCCGCCCGGCGTTCTGTATTGCCGGGGCCGGCTGGAAACGCGCGACGAGCTGGCCGTCGCCATCGTCGGATCGCGGCGCTGCACCGTCTACGGCCGACAGCAGGCGGAGCGCCTGGGCGGGGCGCTGGCCCGCGCCGGTGTGACGATCATCAGCGGCCTGGCGCGGGGGATCGACGCCGCGGCCCACCGCGGCGCCCTCGAAGCCGGAGGCCGCACGATCGCCGTTCTCGGGACGGGTCTGGCGAAAATCTACCCGCCCGAGCACACCGAATTGGCAGAGGCGGTCGCCCGGCAAGGCGCGGTCGTCAGCGAAGTCGCGCTCGACACGGCGGCAATCCCGGGACTGTTTCCGCAGCGGAATCGGATCATCGCCGGAATGTCGCTGGGAGTGGTTGTCGTCGAGGCCTCGCGCAACAGCGGCGCGCTGCACACGGTGCGGCACGCAATGGAGCAGGGGCGCGACGTGTTCGCGGTCCCCGGCCGCATCGACAGCCTGGCCAGCGAAGGCTGCCACGACATCATTCGCGACGGGGCGGTGCTCATCCGTCATGTCGACGACATCCTGCAGGGGCTGGGCCCGCTGGCCGCGCCGGTGATGGCGGGCGGCGACGGCACCGTCCACACGGCGCGCGAGCTGCTGCTGGACGATCAGGAGCGCCGGCTTCTGAACCTGGTGACCGTCGATCCGATTCACGTCGACTTGATTTTGCGCGACGCCGGCATTGAACCCTCACGGGCACTGGCCACGCTGACCGTGCTGGAAATGCGGCGGCTCGTGCGCCGGCTGCCGGGCGGCCAGTACTGCCGTGCCAATTGACCCATGTCGTAGCCGAACTCGCCAGAGTTCGGGAGTCTTCAGTTTTCAGAGTAATTGCGGCATCCGAAATCCGCAGCTACGATCGCCGCTGCCGTACCGCGGAATTCAACCCGAACGGAGCCTTCGCCCATGCCTTCGCCCCTGGACATCTCTCCGGTGACTCCGTACGACGAGATTCCCTACATCAGCCACCCGTATCCGCACAGTCACCCCGAGCGCCTGGCGGCCATCGCCCGCCTGCTGGGCCTCAAGCCGACGCCGGTCGACAAGTGCCGCGTGCTCGAACTGGGATGCGCCGCGGGCAATAACCTGATTCCCGCCGCCGAGGCCCTGCCCGGCAGCACGTTTCTGGGGGTCGATCTTTCCGAGCGGCAGATTGCCGTCGGTTGCACGACGGTCGACGAGCTCGAACTCGACAACATCGAGTTGCGGCATGGGAACATCATGGATGTCTCGGCCGACGACGGGCAGTTCGATTACATCATCGTCCACGGCATCTTTTCGTGGGTGCCGCACGACGTGCAGGACCGGATCCTGTCGGTCTGCAAACAGAACCTGACCCCGAACGTGGTGGCCTACGTCAGCTACA
>JACQFH010000606.1 GCA_016200145.1 Planctomycetia bacterium
CCCTTATTGATGGCCTTGATGTAATGTTTTTCGGCTGTCTTGTAATCGATGTCGCCCGAGCCGTTCTTGAGCAACTCGCGCCGGCACAGGTCGGCCAGCGTTTCGAACGCCAGGTACGGATTGACGGCCCCGGCGCCATAACCGAACAGCAATGCGTAGTGGTGCACTTCGCGCGGTTCGCCCGATTCGATGATCAGCCCGCAGCGGGTCCGTGTCCCTTCGCGAATCAGGTGCTGGTGGACTCCGGAGCAGGCCAGCAGCGCCGGAATCGGGGCGAACGCCTCGTTGACGCCGCGATCCGACAGGATAATCAGAGCCGCCCCGTTCTGCACGGCATCGTGTGCCTCTTCGCGGACCCGGTTCATCGCTTCCGACAGCGCCTCGCCTCCCCCGCTCACTTCGTACAGCGTCGAGATCGTGTACGATTTGATTTTGCCAACCGAGACGGCACGAATTGCTTCGAGGTCGGAATTCGTCAGGATCGGCTGCTTGAGGCGCAACTGGTGGCAGTGTTCGGGAGTTTCGTCGAACAGATCCTGCTCGGCCCCCAGCGTGGTGACCATCGACGTCACAATTTCTTCGCGGATTGCGTCGAGCGGCGGATTCGTGACTTGTGCGAAGAGCTGCTTGAAGTAGCTGTACAAGAGCTGGGCTTTGTTCGACAGCACCGCCAGGGGCGTATCGTTCCCCATCGAGCCGATCGGCTCTTCGCCATTCGTGGCCATCGGCGCCATGATGATCCGCAGGTCCTCGAGCGTGTATCCGAACACCTGTTGCCGCGTGAGCAAGGTCTCGAAATCGGGCTTGGCTCCGTCCTGGCGAGGCAGATCTTCGAGCCGTACCTGTTGCTCTGTAAGCCACTGGCGATACGGGCGGCGGCGCGCAAAACCCGACTTGATCTCTTCGTCGGCGATGATCCGCTTCTGAGCCGTGTCGACGAGGAACATCTTGCCGGGCTGCAACCGCCCCTTTTCGAGGACGTTGGCCGGGTCGATCTCGAGCACGCCCGTTTCCGAAGCCATGACGACGTAGCCGTCTTTCGTGACGGTGTACCGTGACGGCCGCAGCCCGTTGCGATCGAGCACAGCGCCGATGACTGTGCCGTCGGTGAAGCCGATCGACGCGGGGCCGTCCCACGGTTCCATCAGGCAGGCGTGGTATTCGTAGAACGCTTTTTCGTCATCGGGCATCGATTCGTGGCCGTCCCACGCGGCGGGAATCATCATCATCACCGCGTGCGGCAGTGATCGCCCGGTGGCGCTCAGGAGCTCGAGCGCGCAGTCGAATGCGGCCGAATCGCTCAGGCTCTCGGGGATGATCGGGAACAGCTTGGGGATGTCGGCGCCGAACACCGGGTGCTGGAACATCGTCTGGCGGGCGCGCATCCAGTTCTGGTTGCCTCGCTGTGTGTTGATTTCGCCGTTGTGGGCCAGGAACCGGAACGGATGGGCCAGGTCCCACGTCGGAAACGTGTTCGTGCTGTACCGCTGGTGGACCATGCCGATCGCCGATTCCAGGTCGGGATCGCTCAAATCGCGGTAGAAGGTGGAAATCTGCGTGGCCAGCAGCAGCCCCTTGTAGACGATGGTGCGGGTCGAAAGGCTCGGAACGTAGAAGAATCGCTTCTGCACGAGCGAACTGTCGGCGATGTGGCGCTCCATCCGCTTGCGGATCACATACAGCTTCCATTCGAGGGCGGCCGTGTCGGGCGTTTCTTTTCCCCGGCCGATGAACACCTGCCGGATGACCGGCTCGACCTTAAGGGCCGTGGCGCCCAGCAGCGAATTATCGACCGGCACGTCGCGCCAGCCGAGCAGCGTCTGCCCTTCTTCGGCGATCGTCTGCTCGAACAGGGATTCGCAATGCCGGCGTTCGGCCGGATCGCTGGGAAGAAAGATCATGCCGACGCCCCAGTCACCGGAGTTGGCCGGCAGCGCGATTCCCGCCTCGCCGCACACGCGGCGCAGCAGCTTGTGAGGCACCTGCAGCAGAATACCGGCGCCGTCGCCGGTGTTGTCTTCACAGCCGCACGCTCCGCGGTGCTGCAGATTGACGAGAATCTGAATGGCGTCCTGCACCAGCTTGTGCGATTTCTCGCCGCGGATGTTGACGATGAAGCCGACGCCGCAGGCGTCGTGCTCGTTCCGCGGATCGTACAGTCCCTCTGCGCGGGGAGGCTCGTGGCGGTAATGTCCGCGGGAAATGGATGAGTTCTGTGACATGGTTTTGCTCCTTCGTCAGCTTGCTCGCGAGCGCTTGTCGCCGGTCGGGGGCGACAAGGCGAGCGCGCGTCATACGCGTTTGCGATTCGCCTTCCGGCGACGGGCAACCCCCACGGCGGCGGCCTGCCCGGCAGAATGCCCGTTGGTCTTGTGATTCGTCGCGGCCGATTGCGGTGGAACGGCTGCCAGGCCTTCAGAATCTCCGAGCAGCAGCTCGATGAATTTCTGCACGACCGTCGTCAGTTGCTTGTGCCGCTTGTGAACGATGCCCAGAGGGCGCACCAGGTCGACGTCGTCGATGTCGACGGCCGCCAGCGTCCCGTTGGCAATTTCCTGCCAGACGGTCGGCTTCGGCAGCAGGGCCACGCCCGAGCCGATTTCGATGGCTCGCTTGATCGTTTCGATATTGTCGAATTCGTGCACAACGTGGACGGTGACCCGCGCCCGTTTAAGTTGCCGGTCGATTTCGCGCCGGATCGTCAGTTCCTGTGTAAACCCGATGTAGTCTTCTCCGTCGACCTGACTGATCGACACTGTATCGCGGCCAGCCAGCGGATGCGCCGGCGGAACAACCAGCACGAGCGGTTGTTCCTGCCAGTCGATACTCAAGATGTCGCCGCTGTGCCGCGGATACGAGACCAGGCCCAGGTCGGCTTCGTCGTCGAGCAACTGTTGATAGACGCGGTCGGGGTGAAGGTATTCGAGCCGTAACCGGGCGTCGGGATAGAGCTGTTCGAATCGCTGGACGAACTGTTCCATCTGCATCAGGCCCACCGAGTAGATCGCGGCGACGCGCACGGTGCCGGCGACCCGGTCGGCGATCGCCTGCACCCGGTCTTCGACGGTGCGGAACCGTTCCAGCAGCTCGCGGCAGCCGTCGAAATAGACCTGGCCCGCCTGGGTCAGCTCGAGGGGCCGCTTCGAGCGATCAATGAGCCGTGTTCCGAGCCGTTTTTCAAGGTGATTGACCGCCTGGCTGGCCGACGACTGCGACACCTGCTGGGCCTGGGCCCCTTTGGAAAAACTGCGGCGTTGCGCGACATCGCAGAAAATCTCGACGAACCGGAGGTGCATATTTATGGAGAACTATTAGAAGAAGTGATAATATGAGCGCCTTAATATCAAATCTTGCGATACCGATCCTACGCACCCCTGCCCGGCCGGTCAAGCGCCGGGTGCCCGTAGACCCGCTTTTTTGCCAAAGGCGCGTCTTCGGCCCGCAAGTCCGGCAGCCGTGGGGCACGTTTCCAACCTGCCCGTTTCAGGTCGCCGATTCCACTCGCGTACCAGAGGACGAAGGCATCAATTGCGTGTCCGATCCGCGATTCACGATTTGACGCATCCGGCAGACGACGCAAGAATGGCGCGAGCCTTCTTTCGCCCGTCTGCGATATCGTGTTGCTTTTCTTTTCCCGACGGATTCCCATGTCAGAGCGCGCCCCGGCTTTCGCAAACGGATCGTGGCGACTGTTCTGCGTCCGGGGGATCGACGTGCGGGTGCATTGGACCTGGCTGATCGTCGCCTATTACGACATCAGCAGCCGGGCCGGTGAGTACAGCTCGATTGTGTGGAACGCGGCGGAGTACGTTTCGGTGTTCGGGATCGTGCTGCTGCACGAATTCGGGCACGTCCTGGCCTGCCGGCAGGTGGGCGGGAAGGCCGACCGCATCGTGCTCTGGCCGCTCGGCGGCGTCGCGCTCGTGCAGCCTCCGCCGCGGCCCGGCGCATTTCTGTGGAGCCTGGTCGCCGGGCCGCTGGTCAATGTCGTGCTGGTTCCTGTGACGGTCGGGCTGGTGGCGGTGAGCCAGTTTGCTGATTGGAGCAACGTTGCCCCGAACGTTGCCAGATTCGTTTTCGCGCTGGCCGTGGTCAATTTCATTATGCTGGTCTTCAATCTGCTGCCGATCTATCCGCTGGACGGCGGGCAGATTCTCCAAACCCTGCTCTGGTTTTTCATCGGCAGGGGGCGAAGCCTGATGATCGCGACAGTGCTCGGCTTTGTGCTTGGATCGGGTCTTATCATTTTCGCGTTGGCAATGCAGGAGTGGTGGTTGTGCGTCCTGGCCGGCTTTGTCTTGTTCAGGTCGTTCCGCGGGATTCAAGATTCGCGCGTTCTCGTGCGGTTGGAATCTGCGCTGCAGCGGACCGATGCCGTATGCCCGGCCTGCCACCGTCCGGCGCCTGGCGGCGAAGTCTGGCGCTGCGGATTCTGTCGGGAGTGGATCGACGTCTTCAAAACGGGTGCGAAGTGCCCCTGCTGCAACACGAATATCGATAACCTGATCTGCCACGCGTGCGGCCAGCGCGCCCCGTTCTCAGCGTGGCTGGTACAGGCCGAGTCCGACCCGTCGGCGCGGCCGAGTGGCACGCCATAATCGAGGTACGAACGAAGGGCGTGCCATACGGACCGCGGGCAGTTAAGTAAGTAAGATAGACGCCCGCGCTGCGGCAAGGCATACTACTACTGCGGATTTGTGCTGCGGCGTGCAGTGGCTGGTGTCCCGTTCGTCAACTCCTCAGGGTCTGAACTCATGCCTAAAGCCCGAAAACCCTCACGTCGTGATTTTCTGAAGACGGCCGGCGCCGCGATGGCCGCGCCGTACATCATCACCTCGGCCGCGCGCGGCAGTGCCGACCGGCCACCGCCGAGCGATCGGATCGTGATGGGAGGCATCGGCATTGGCAACATGGGGCGGGGCGATCAGGGCGCCTTTCTCAACCGCAAAGACGTGCAGTACGTGGCGCTGTGCGATGTGCGCGAGGAGGTCCGCGAGAAGTCGAAAGCCGGGATCGACGGGCACTACAAGAACCAGGACTGCAAAGTCTACAACGACTTTCGCGAGCTGCTCGCGCGGCCTGACATTGACGCCGTTCACATTGCGACGCCCGACCACTGGCACGCCATCCTGGTCATCGAGGCCTGCCGCGCCGGCAAAGATGTGTATTGCCAGAAGCCCGAGACGCTCACGTTGCGGGAAGGCCCGCTGATGATTGCGGCCGCGCGACGCTACGGCCGCGTCGTTTCCGGCGGCAGCCAGCGCGTGCTGGAAGACTACCGCAAGTTCGTCGATCCGGCGTGGGCGGGCGAATTCGGCAAGCTCAAATCGATCAATGTCAACGTCGACCCGCTGCCCCAGCTCTGTAACCTGCCCGCCGAAGACATGACGGAAAAGATTGACTGGGACCTGTGGCTCGGCCCGGCCCCCTGGGCGCCGTACAACTCGAAGCGCTGCAGTGGCAGCTTTTCGATCAACGGTGCGAGCTGGCGGTCGTTTGGCGATTATTCAGGCGGCGGGATGACCGACTGGGGCGCCCATCACTTTGGCGGCGCCACGTTTGTGGCCGACGTGCGCGAGCTGCAACCCGCGGAGGTCACCTACCACGAGGAGAACGGCCGGCCGTACCTGAGCTATCGATACCCCAACGGCTTCATGCTGTATCACAACCGCCCGAATACCGGAAACCTGCACATCGAGGGTTCCGATGAGGCGGCAGTCCCCAAGCCTGTGCCCGGTTATCAGGGCGAAGGAGGGATTTACGGCGATTTCATCCACTGCGTGAAGACTCGCGAAAAGCCCTTTCGAGACATCGAGCTGGCCGTCAATTCGGCCGTCGTCAGCCACCTGGGCAACATCGCGTATGCTCTCAAGCGCTCACTGAAGTGGGACGTCGCCCGGCAGGAATTCCCTGGCGACGAAGAAGCCAATCGCCTCGTCGACCGTGCCCGCCGCGAGCCGTGGCAGCTGTGACTGAGTTGAGCCGGGGGAACGGGCACCGATTCGAATAGAATTGGTCGCCCCCGGGTGCAATCCGCAGGCCTCAGCTCTCATAGCAAAAGATTCCAGAACAGAACTCCTGACACAGGAACTTCAATATGCTCGACAATGCCTTTGAAGCGCTGAAGAAATACGACTGGGGGACTGATCGCGCTCCGGTGACGCCGATTTCCGATGCCGCAGCCGCCGCGCACGGAAATCCCGAGGCCCGCAAAGATCTCGAAAGCCGGCTGCTCGCCGCGCTGAAAAGCGATATTTCTCGCGACGCCAAGGACTACGTCTGCCGCGTGCTGACGCTCGTCGGCTCGGCTGCCGCGGCGCCGGTCCTGTCGAAGCTGCTGGCGGACGAAAACCACTCGCACATGGCGAGGTTCGCCCTCGAGCGAATTCCCGCTCCCGAGGCCGCAGATGCTCTGCGCGACGCGCTCCCGAAGCTGCCGGCCAAGCTGAAGATCGGCGCAATCAGCTCGATCGGCAACCGCGGCGACGCCCACGCCGTGTCGGCCCTTAAGGGACTGCTCGAAGACGGCGATGCGGCGGTGGCCCGTGCCGCCGCGGCGGCACTCGGCCATATCGGCAACGCCGCCGCGGAACAGGCGCTGCGCGCTGCGCATCCGTCGTCGGGCGTGGTGCAGCAGGCGGTGATCGACGCCCGCCTGGCGTGTGCCGAGTCATTGCTGGCGGTGGGGAATGCCGGGGAGGCGCTCGCCGTTTACGACTCGCTGGCCGGCGACCAGCAACCGCGGCTCGTGCGCCTGGCCGCCACCCGCGGCAAACTCGCTTGCGCGGCGAAAACGGCTTAGATCGATGACTGCCCAAAGGGTGCTCAATTGTTGAACCGCGCCCCGAAAGGAAGCGCGTATCGCAGGCCCGAGGTCGAAGTTTGCAATCGTGCGTTGAAAAGCGGTCACGTTCCGGTGGAAGTAAAAATAGACACGCGCTCCCCTGCGGACGTTTTCGTGGGCCGACGACCGTCGGCCCACGAAAACGTCCTTCGGGTTGCGGTTAGACGAATGAGATGCAGGGAGAACACATCATGAGTCGTCGGGTGGCTTTTTGGCTTGCGCTCGGTTCGGTTTGGGTTCTCACGCCGGGTTCGCTTCGGGCGGATGACAAGACCGACCAGCTCGTACAGATGGTCGTGAAGCTATTGGGCGAACAGGACCGCGAGTTCCGGGCGGCAGGGCTCGATCAGGTGCGGACCGGCGCGAAAGGGACGGCGGCCACGAAGGCATTTGCGGCCCAGTTGCCGAAACTCGATACCTCCGCCCAGGCGGCCCTGTTAAGCGCTCTGGCGGACCGCGGAGACACTGCCGCCCGTCCGGCGGTCGTCGAGTTGCTGGGTGCCAGTTCCGATGAAAGCGTGCGCGTTGCAGCGATTGCAGCGCTGGGCAAGCTTGGTGAGGCGGCCGATCTGCCGACGCTGATTAAGCTCTTGTCTGCGAAATCGGACGGAGAGCGAAACGCGGCGCGTCAGAGCCTCACGCGGATCCGGGGGCAAGCGATCAATGCGACGCTCGCGGCCGAATCGCGCACCGCGCCGCCGGCCGTGCGCGCTGCGCTGTTCGACGTGCTGGCCACCCGCCGTGCCCGGGATGAATGGCAGGCGCTCGTGGCTGGGGCTGTGGACGACAACGGCCAGGTCCGCGGCGCCGCGATGGGGGCCCTCGGTCGGATCGGCCAGCCCGCGCAACTCGCCGAGATGCTGCCGGCCGTCCTCAAGGCCGAAAAGGGTGGCGAACGGGACGCCGCCGAGCGGAATGTGGCGCTGGTCTGCTCGCGGATCGAGAACGAAGACGCGCGCGGCGACGCGCTGATCAAAGCCCTTGAAAAGGTGAACAAGGCTCAGATCGACCAGTTGCTGGCGCTGATTGGGCGCGTCGGCGGGAAGAAGCTGATTAACTTTGTCGCCGAGATCGCCACCGGCCCCGACGCCGCGCGGCGGAAGCTGGGGATCGACGCCCTTAGCAAATGGCCCGACGCCAGCGTGGCCGACAAGCTGCTCGAAATCACCAACGCTGCCGCCGACGCGGCCGAACGGAGCCAGGCGTTTCAAGGGTACGTCCGCATCTCGGCGACGCGCGACGGGCGGTCGGACAAGCAGCGGCTGGACCGGATGAAGCAGGCGATGAAGATCGCCAAGACCCCAGAAGAGCAGTCGCTGGTGCTCAACCGCTGCCGCACGGCCTACGACGTCGAAACCGTTCGGTTCGTGCTGCCGTACGTCGAACAGCAGGAATTCGCCCAGTTGTCGTGTGAAACGATTGTCGAGATCGC
>JACQFH010000616.1 GCA_016200145.1 Planctomycetia bacterium
ATGACCGACGCGCGACTGGCACTGGCCGACGCCCAGGTGCTGCTCAAGCACGCCGTCGATCGCAGTTTCAATTGCATCAGCGTCGAAGGGCACACCAGTACCAGCGACACCGTGCTGCTGCTGGCCAACGGCGCGGCGACACGCGACCCGCTCTCGTCGCACGAGCGGACCCGGTTCCAGCAGATGCTCGATGAAGTCACGGCCGAGCTCGCGCAGTCGATCATCGCCGACGCTGAAGGAGCCGATCACGAGATCACGATCGACGTGCGGGGCCTGCGGACGCGGGCCGAAGCGTTCGCCATCGCCAAGGCAGTTGCCGATTCGCCGCTCGTCAAGACGGCCATCGCCGGCGGCGATCCCAATTGGGGGCGCATCGTTTCCGCCGTGGGCTATGCGGGCGTGCCGCTCGAAGAAAAAGATATCACGCTGCGGCTCAACGACGTGCTGCTTTACAAATCGGGCGCGCCGGTCGCGTTCAACGCCGCCGACGTTTCGGCCGCGCTCAAGAACAACCGCAAGGTGCACATCGAGCTTGAGCTGACCCTCGGCCGCGAGGTGGTCCGGTACTGGACGAGCGACTTGACGGCCGAGTACGTGCGGCTGAATGCCGATTACACGACGTGAACTGGTTTTGGGATTTCGGATATCGGATTTCTTATTCATGGATGAATTTTGACTGCCGCCGCCACACAAGATGCCCACACCGGTGCCGTCGAATCGCTGACGCAAGAAGTCGGGCGATACCTGTGGGGCCACCTGTCGCGCCGCTCGGCGTCGATCTTCGAGCGCCGCTGGTGGGACGACCGCATCCTGTCGTGGGCCATGGCCGACGAATCGGTCAAGGTCCAGATGTTCCGCTTCATCGACGTGCTGCCCACGCTGCGGTCGCGCGAAGCCATCACCCGGCACCTGCAGGAGTATTTCGAAGAGGTGTCTGCGCACCTGCCGAGTGCGGCGCGGCTCGCCCTGGAAGTATCTCAGCCCGACTCGGTGCTGGGGCGCGCCCTGGCGATGACGGCCCGGCGCAACGCGCTGCGAATGGCGAAGCGCTTCATTGCCGGCACCGAGGTCGATGAAGTATTGCAGACCGTCGGCCGCCTGCGCCGGCAGGGGTTCGCGTTTACGCTCGACCTGCTCGGGGAAGCCATCATCAGCGAAGACGAGGCTGACGCGTATTGTGCCGCGTACCTCAAACTGATGACGGGGCTGACCGCAACTGTCAACGAATGGCCCGAGAACTTTCAGATCGACTGCGACCACCTCGCGCCGATCCCGCGGGTCAACTTGTCGCTCAAACTGTCGGCCCTGTTCAGCCAGTTTAATCCCATCGATCCGCAGGGAACGGGCGCGGGAGTGAAATCGCTGCTACGAACGTTGCTTGCGGCCGCACGCGAATGCGGCGCGTACATTCACGTCGACATGGAACACTATGCGTTCAAAGACCTGACGCTCGAGATCTTCAAAGACGTGCTGATGGAGAAGGAATTCCGCGATTTCGCCGACGTGGGGATCGTGATTCAGGCCTATCTTCCGGATGCCGGGCGCGATCTCGAACGCCTGCTCGAATGGGTCAAGAAACGCGGCACAAGCGTCTGTGTGCGGCTGGTCAAGGGTGCCTACTGGGATTTCGAGACGGTCGTGACCCGCTCGCGAAACTGGCCGGTCCCGGTCTACCAGCGGAAATGGCAGTCGGACGACAACTACGAACGGCAGGTCCGGTTCCTGATGGAGAATTTCACGTGGCTGCGGCCGGCGTTCGGCAGCCATAATCTGCGAAGCCTGGCGCACGCCGTCGCCTGGGGCCGGCGACTGAACGTCCCCACGGGCGCCTATGAGATTCAGATGCTGTACGGGATGGGAGCCGAGCAGGCCCAGCTCTTCAGTGAGTTGGGGCATCGCGTGCGCATTTACACGCCGTTCGGCGAATTGATTCCCGGGATGGCATACCTCGTCCGCCGGCTTTTGGAAAACACGTCCAACGATTCGTTTCTGCGAGCCAGTTTCGCCGAAAACGTGTCGATCGAGGAGCTACTGATGAAACCCGCACTGCACGCAGCCACACAGCCGCCACCACAGGCCGCCCCCCCGGGCGACCAGTTCGTCAACGAGCCGCAGACCGATTTCAGCCGCGACGAAAATCGCCGGGCCATGCAGGAGGCCATCGATTCGGTGGCCGACGAGCTGGGTGGCGAATACCCGCTGATCATCGCCGGCAAGCGGATCGACACGAAGAACAGCATCGTCTCGCGAAACCCGTCGCGGCGAAAGCAGATCGTGGGCAAATCGGCCAGCGCTACGATCGAGCACGTTTCCATCGCTCTCGCCGCGGCCCGCCAGGCGTTCCGCAAGTGGTCGCGCACCGAGGTTCAGTTTCGCGCCGAGTACATCGAGCTGGCTGCGGCCAAGATGCGCGAACGGCGTTTCGAGCTGGCGGCCTGGGAAGTTTTCGAGTGCGGCAAGCCCTGGGCCGAGGCCGACGCCGACGTCGCCGAGGCGATCGACTTCTGCGTCTATTACGCGGCGCACATCCGCCGGCTTGCGGTCCCGCGGCAATGCGACATTCCCGGGGAAGAGAACGTCTATTTTTATCGCCCGCGCGGAGTTGTGGCGGTCATTGCGCCGTGGAATTTTCCGCTGGCGATCTTAACCGGCATGACGGTCGCTGCCCTGGCGACAGGGAATACCGTCGTCATGAAGCCGGCCGAGCAATCTCCCATCATCGCCGCGAAGCTGATGGAGATTCTCGAAGAAGTCGGCATTCCCGACGGAGTGGTCAATTACCTGCCGGGGGTGGGAGAAGAAATCGGCCCCGAGTTGGTCGGCAGCCCCGAAGTCGACCTGATCGCGTTCACCGGGTCGCAGGCGGTGGGGCTGGGAATCAACGAGCGGGCGGCGCAGACCGATTTGCGACAGCAAAACGTCAAACGGGTGATCGCCGAGATGGGGGGAAAGAACGCTATCATCGTCGACGACGACGCCAACCTCGACGAAGCGGTTCTGGGAGTGCTGACGAGCGCATTCGGATATTCCGGGCAGAAGTGCTCGGCCTGTTCACGTGCAATCGTGCTCGAGCCGGCGTATGACGAATTCGTCAAGCGGCTGGTGAATGCCACGCGCAGCCTGTCGATCGGCCACGCCGACGAACCGGGAACCTTCGTCGGTCCGGTCATCGATGAGGAGGCGCAAAAGCGGATTCTCGATTACATCGAAGTCGGTAAGACCGAGGGGCGTCTGGCATTAGGCTGCGATCCCGGCGATCTCGCGCAGTCCGGTTACTTCGTCGGACCGCACATTTTCGTCGACGTCCCTGCGGAAGCGCGCATCGCCCAGCAGGAGATCTTCGGCCCGGTCCTCGCCGTGATCAAGGCCCGCAATTTCAGTCACGCGCTCGAAATCGCCAATGGCACGAAGTACGCCCTGACGGGGGGAGTCTTCTCCCGCAGCCCCGCGAACCTCAAGAAGGCGCGGGCTGAGTTCGAAGTCGGCAATCTATATCTCAACCGGGGCATCACCGGCGCACTGGTCGAGCGGCACCCGTTCGGCGGGTACAAAATG
>JACQFH010000617.1 GCA_016200145.1 Planctomycetia bacterium
ACGTGCCTCGACAGCAACCACGACCGGTCCTGTTTCGGCCGAAGAGACGACGCACCCGGCGCCCTCGATCGCGTGTAGCGTGCCGGCGCCTTCGGCGACGCGCCAGTGGAACTCGACCCCCGCGTCGAGCGCGACGCCGCCGGCATCGCGCGCCGTCGCCGACAGACGGCATTCGGCGCCCGGCTCGCGCCGTGCAGTCCGCGGAGTGATTCGCACGGCCGCCAGTGGCCCGGCTTCCAGCGGGAGCAGGATCTGGTCGGCCTCGGATGACTCTTCAGAGCCGGCGATTTGACGCTGCCGACCGTTGGGGTCGATTCGGGCGCCGTCCGGCTGGCGATGATCGGCGGGGCCCTCCGGCTTTCCCAGACCGGGCCGTGAATCGGGCAGATCGAAGAACAGATATTCGTTGGCCGGCAGGTCGCGCAGCGCGCTGACAAAGGCTTTGTGCACTTGCCGCAGAATATCGCGGCTGGCGCGGGCGCTTTCCGCCTGCTCGCGATTGGCGATTTCCTTGAGGATTTCAGGTTCGATCGCCTGCACGGCCTCGGCGAAAGCGACGAGCCGTTCGTCGGGCACGATTCCACTGCGCGTTCCTGGCGCCAGGTTGAGCGCCCCGAAGTCGAGCACGCCTTCCATGTGGCGCTCGATCCACGGCGAATGCTGGAACTGTTCGAGCTCGGCGATGTCGCGCAGCACTCGCGTGCCGTCTTTACAGACCGCCACACCGCGTTCGGCGCGCTCTCCCTCGGAACTGAAATAGAGCTCGACAAGCACGTCTCCGCAGGGCGTCGGCCAGCGAGGTTCGAGGGGCAACCGTTCGCCAGAAAACTCGCGGGGCTCAACGAGAAACTGCTTGTGAGCCACGCGGTCGAGAATCCGCACCGTGGCCTGGCGATTGCGGATCCGGTCTCGCAGCTCCTCAGACAGGTATCGTTGCAGTTTTTCCCCCGTCACGATGCTGCGCGTCGCCGGCAGGAGCGGCCCCACCGAGACGCGCGTTCCACCGGTCGAGAGCTGGCCGCGCACGGGGCGAATCGAATAGGTGCGGGCGCCGCGACTGAGCTGCATTTCATAGAGCCGTCCATCGGCCCCCGCCGAAATGATTCGCAGGTTTTCGCCGAGCCCCCAGAAACTCAGCAGTCCGATGCCGAATTCGCCGTGAATCCCCTGCCGCTCGCGCTCGGCCAACTGCCGTTTCATCGAATCGCAGACGTGCGTGGCGATGCGGAAGAAATCGGGCAGGCCGTCGGCATCGCGATTGATTCCCTGCCCGTCGTCGACGACGTCCAGAAAAACATCATGATGGGTCCGGCGGCGGATGATGACGACTTCCGCGGCCCCCGCATCGAGGGCATTTTCCGCCAGCTCGCACACGGCCTTGAGGGGATGGGTCTGCGTGCGGGCGATGATGTTGATGGCGTTCCATTCGTCGCCGATCCGCAACTTGCCGCTCGACAGGACACGTGATTTGGAAGATTTCGAAGGCATCAACGACAGATTTCGGAGTTGGGATTACGGATTTCGGATTTGAGCGACGCGCGATGCAATTCAACCCTCGACGCTGCGGCGGTGCATGCGCTGCATCACGAAATAGCCTCCCGGGGCGAGCCCCAGGTCGCGATAAGTGTCGTGGGCCCGCGTGTTGTTTTCTTCCACGTACAAACGCAGGCCGACGACGCCCGGATCGGCTTCGGCCTCGCTCTTGAGTCGCTGGAACAGCGCCCGGAACACCCCCTGCCGGCGGAACTCGGGGACGACGTACACGCTCTGCAGCCACCAGATCTCGCCGTTGCGCCAGTCGCTCCATTCGTAGGTGTGCATGAGCTGGCCGACGAGGCGCCCCTTTTCTTCGGCGACGAAGTACCGCCCCTTGCGCGCGTCGGCGAGCACGGCCTTCACACCTGGCTCGACATCGCTGCGATTGAGCTCCTTGCCCTCGCTCTCGACGGCCAGGCGGAAGTTGAAGTCCACGATGGACTGCCAGTCGTCCGGACCGGCCAGGCGAATCTGAAACGACATAGATGTCCTCTCTCAAGGTGCTGGTCCCGACAGCGTCGCAGTCGAGATTGTCGTCGGTTGTCTGCGTCGGACCACCGCTCTGCACGGCGGTGCCCGGCTCCGGGTTAAACGAAACGTCTCCGGCGGTCACGCACCAACATAGCGTGCGTAGAGGCTGCGGGCGACCGTCACGTCGTCGGTCCCCTTGATGATGGCGCGGCCGTCGGGGAACACGGTCAACTGAAACTCTCCGCCCGAAAGCGAGAGGCGCAGGAGGAAAGCATTTTGCGAGACCTCACCGGCCGATTGCAAGCGGCCCGCCAACTCTGTGAGCGAGAGGGCCTGTTTCACGGGGGGCGAGACCTGCACGGCGTTGCGCCCGCACAGGACGGTCGTCTGCGAGCCCCGTTTGCCCGACAGCCAGTCGCGCTCCCCCAACGCGCACGCCGGGCAGTTCGACCGCTCACGCAGGTTCCCCACATTCATCTTCCGCAGCGTTCCGTCCCAGACATCGACGATCGACAGCGTCGCATCGACCAGGTCGCGGCGGCCTGCGAGAATCTTGAGCGCGGCGACCACCTGCAGGGCCGCGACCACGTTCACCGCAGGGCCGATCACGCCGGCTGTGTCGCACGTCTCGGTCATTCCAGGCCCGGGAACGTCCCCGATCAGGCACCGCAGGCACGCCGTCTCGCCCGGAAAGATGGGCATCACCTGCCCATGGCTGCCGACGCAGCCGCCGTACACCCAGGGAATTTTCTTCTCGAGGGCCGCGTCGTTGATCAGAAACCGCGTCTCGAAGTTGTCCATGCCGTCGACGATCAGGTCGACGCCGGCGGCTAGCGCGAGCATGTTCGTGTGGTCGATGTCGGCCACAAGCGGCTCGAGCGTCACGCCGCTGTTGATCTTCGCCAGCTTGCGCGACGCGGCAATTGCCTTGGGGAGCTGTTCGGCGATGTCCTGTTCGTCGTACAACACCTGCCGTTGCAGGTTGCTGAGTTCGACGAAATCGCGATCAACGAGCCGCAGGAACCCGACCCCCGCACGAACGAGACTGTCGGCGATCGCGCTGCCCAGCGCCCCGCAACCGCACAGCAGCACGCGCCCGGCCCGAATGCGGGCCTGCCCCTCTGCACCGATTCCCTGGAAGAGGATCTGGCGGCTGTAGCGTTCGTCGGAAGGCATGGGGCTTTGATTGCTGCGTGGCGAAACGGCACTGGCGCCGCGAGTGTTTAAGTAGAGGATAGAAGATGGAGGATGGAAGATCGAGTGGCCGGGATGCCGTGTCGGCGCCGGATGCCGCGCAAGTAACGGGAAGCACGGCAAGAGAATTGAGGATGAGGTAGACGAAATCGTCTCGCTCACGTGCTACGCCGCGCGGCGCAGGACCTCGGGCGGCTCTTCCCCGCGCACGATCCGCGCCAGCTTCTGTTCGAGGCGGTCCATTTCGGACTGAACGCGGGCTCGATGGAGCTCGATCTGCTCTCGCGTCTGATCGGGAGGGATCGTGAGCGGGGCACCGATCAGATACCAGTTCATGCTGAATGGTTTGGGGACAAACTGGCCGGTCCATTTTCCCCGGATGTGCCAGGCGTTTCCAAAATGCGACGCGACCGGAATGATCGGCCGGAGGGTGCGCGAGGCCAGGTAGACGAGGCCCGACTTGATCTGGTGGTGCGGCCCGCGCGGGCCGTCGGGAGTGATGAAGATTTGCCAGTCTTCCTCGACTCGCATCAATTCGCGCAGCGCCTGGTCGCCGCCGCGGGCCGACGAGCCACGAACCGAGCGGATCCCGCTCACGCGCATGAATTCGGCGAGATACGCTCCGTCCTGGTGTCGGCTGACAAGTGCGGCAACCGGCGTTCGGGCCAGCGCATGCTTGGCCAGCGGGATCAGGATCGAATCATGCCAGAGCGCATAGATATACGCCTGCGAGACGGAGTGGGTCGGGTCGGTCCCCTCCATTTCACAGGTCCCGTGAAATCGCAGTGTGCGGCTGAGCGTGCGAAAAATCTGCGCGGCCAGCCAGCCGGTGAATTTCGTCAGGTAGGGACTGCGGATTCTCATGACATGCTTCGTAACCGGCGATACGCCGAGGGGGCGGGATTCTATGCAGATTGCCCGAATCAGCAAATGGCAATTTCGAGGTCGCTCTCCTAGAATCGAACCATGCCTACCACAGCGACAAAGACAGCAGAGCCGGCGGTTTCGAGCGTTCCCGACGAAAGCGGGCGGTTTGGTGAGTTTGGACGGCGATTCGTCCCTGAAACATTGATGCACGCCCTGGAGCAGTTGACCGCCGAGTATGCGCGAGCCAAGGTCGACCCGGCTTTCGCCGCCGAGCTCGAGGGGCTGTTTCGCCATTACATCGGGCGGCCCAGCCCGCTGTACTTCGCGGAACGGCTGACGGCCCGCTGTGGCGGCGCGAAAATCTACCTGAAGCGCGAAGACCTCAATCACACCGGCGCCCACAAGATCAACAATGCGATCGGCCAGGCGCTGCTGACGAAGCGGATGGGCAAAACCCGAGTCATTGCCGAAACCGGCGCCGGCCAGCACGGCGTCGCCACGGCCACCGCCTGCGCCCACTTCGGATTGCCGTGCGTCGTTTACATGGGAGAAGAAGACATCCGCCGGCAGCGGCTCAACGTGTTTATCATGCGGACGATGGGGGCCGAGGTCCGCCCGGTGACCAGCGGGTCGCGCACGCTGCGCGATGCGATCAACGAGGCCATGCGCGACTGGATGAGCTCGGTCGCCGACACACATTACATCATCGGCTCGGTTGTCGGTCCGCATCCTTTTCCGATGATGGTCCGCGACTTTCAATCGATCATCGGCCGCGAGACCAGGCGGCAGTGTCTCGAACAGCTCGGGCGATTGCCCGATGAAGTCGTCGCCTGCGTGGGAGGCGGCTCGAATTCGGCAGGAATGTTCTACCCGTTCGTTGAAGATCGTTCGATAAAACTCACCGGCGTCGAACCGGGAGGCCGCGGCGTCAAACCCGGAGAACATGCCTCGACACTGAGCTTTGGAGTCAAGGGTGTGCTGCATGGAAGCTACAGTTACGTGCTGCAGGACGCCGACGGCCAGACGCTCGACGTGCACTCGGTGTCGGCCGGTCTCGATTACCCCGGAGTCGGACCTGAGCACAGCTACTGGAAAGATTCGGGCCGCGTGCAGTACACGCCGGTCGGCGACCAGGATGCGCTCTCGGCGTTCGACCTGCTGGCAAAGCTCGAAGGGATCCTGCCGGCGCTCGAAAGCTCGCACGCCATCGCCCAGGTTGTGAAGACGGCCGGCCAGCGGAAGTCTGACGAAATCATCGTCGTGTGCCTGTCGGGGCGCGGCGACAAAGACGTCTACGAAGTCGCGCGCCTGCGCGGCGAAACAATCTGACTGACTCTGGAGTTTTGCATTTTTGCGGCGCCCCAAGCCCACGAGCGGGCACCAACCGAAAGGTTGGTCCTCGTGGGTCCTTTTTCCGTACTGAAAGAAACCTGTGACGAGCCCTTCACGTATCGACGCAACCTTTTCGCGGCTGGCATCGCAGAAACGGATGGCTTTCATGCCATTCGTCACGGCCGGAGACCCCGATCTGGCAACGACGAAGCGCGTCATCGCCGAGCTTGGCGGACGCGGTGTCGACCTGATTGAAGTGGGATTTCCGTACAGCGACCCGATCGCCGACGGCCCGGTGATCCAGGCGTCGTACACGCGGGCCCTGGCGAAGAAGGTGCACGTCGCCGAGATCTTTGCGGCCCTGCGCGATTTGACGCAGAGCGAGGCGAAGCCTCTGCCTCCGCTGGTGGCGATGGTGGCGTATGCGATCATTTTTCGATGGGGGCCCGAGCGATTCGTTCGCGACGCGCGAGAGGCAGGTCTCGCGGGACTGATCGTCCCCGATCTGCCGGCCGACGAGGCCACCGAGCTGGCGACCCTCTGCCGCAGCGCGGGGCTCGATCTGATCGAGCTCATCGCCCCTACCACCACTCCCGAGCGGACGAAGCGCATCCTGCAGACGGCGAGCGGATTTATCTACTGCATTTCGGTCGCCGGAACGACCGGCGTTCGCGACCAGTTGCCCGTCGAGCTCAAGCAGCAGTTGACGTGGCTCAAGACGCAGACCCGGTTGCCGCTGGCCGTCGGTTTCGGAATCAGCCGTCCCGATCAGGTCGAGTCGCTACGCGGACTGGCCGACGGAGTGATTGTCGGCTCGGCGATCGTGCGGCACATCGGGGCGATCAGCGAGCAGAACGCCCCCACCGAGGCCGCCTTGAGAAACGTAGGCCAACTCGCTGACGACATGGTCGCCGCTACGCACCGCGCGGGCTGATTATTTCAGGCCGGGGGCAGGACCCGCGGCGGCCGGGCCCGGGTTGGCACCGGCCAGCACCTTGCCGTACGCCTTGAAGGTCACGTGCTCGGTACTGCCGGTGACGGTCACCGAGAATTCTTCATTGATGGCCCCGGCTTCTTTGGGAGCCACCAGCGTGAGCGGCAGCACGTGAACCGCCTTGGTGTCTGTCGGGATCCGCGTTTCGAATGTGCCGGCCGTCTTCTCGCTTTCAATCTTCTCGATCGCGAACGGCTTCTTGCCACGGACCACGATGTTAATCGTCTTGCGTTCGCCGGGGGTCAGATTGCCGAACGAGACGACGTCGGGAGTGACGACGAACTCTGGCTCAACGCGCGCTTCGATCAACACGGGAATCTGCGGATTGCCTGGATCGGTCGTGAGCAGCGTGACTTGGTCGCGGAGGTCTCCCAGGGGCGCGGTCCCTTTGATTGTGACGCTCAGCTCATAGGCGTTCGAAAACGGATCGCGGCGCGACTCGAGCAGCTTGACGGCGACGTGCGGGTTTTTGCAGACCGCTTCCTTGATGATCCACTGGCCGCGGCCGTTGTAGACGACCACCATCCTCAGATTGCTGTCGACCCCTTTGGAAATCCCGCGAAACTCGAATGCGCCCGGGTTCAGGAGCACATCGGGGTTGATGAACGCCTTCACGGGGATCTGCACTTGCGCCAGAATCGGCTGGTCGAACGTGACCGTCACAGTCGTTTCTTTCAGACCCCTGAACCGGCGGGTATCCATCGACAGGTCGAGCCAGACTGATTCTTCGCTGGCGAGGCTCTCTTTGGACGGCTTGCCTGCCGTGCATCCGCAGCTCGACGTCACGCCGGCAATGTGTACCGTCTGCTGGTACTTGTTGGTGATCTTGATGCGATGCTTCAGATCGGCGTTGCTGGGGACGATGCCGAAATCGTGTTCGACCTTGTCGAACATCTTGTGGGCCCACTGTGGATCCTGCGCACGGGCCCGGTCGCCCGATAATGCAAGAGCCAGCCCCAGAAGTATCACATGGACGACTTTCAATCGCATCAGTCTCTCCGGTTGAATTCCAATCTGCGGGGCGCCGTCCGGCCGCTCGATGCCGCCAGTTCTGCCCGCGGTCGCCAGGCCCAGTCCCTGCGGCGACGCGAAGTCGGATTCTAGCAAAGTTCAGAATTTGGCAAAGACGGAGTCTCCGGAAAACCTGCCCGGATTTCCCGGTCGCCCTATTTTCTCGATCGCAAAGTGGGGTAAAGCTGGACCCACACGTTGTCGACGTCGGCATGCTGGAGGTGACAATCGTAGCAGGCGCTGTCGGGGAAGGCTTTCGCCGTCTTCTTATCGGGCGGAAAATCGTAATACGCCCAGTCGGTCTTCGAACCATCGGGGCGGGCGCTGTTCTTGACCGCCAGTGCGATCTCTTTCCGCTTACCGGGGAACAGGCCCTCCGAAACGACGCTTTTGGGCTCCCCCTCCTCGGCGCGGTAAACGTCGAGGACAAGCATCGTCTTGTCGGGAAACTTGCCTGTTTTGGCGAAGTGCTCGTAGGCTTCTGGATTGATGTACACGTTATGGAAGCTCGCCTTCTTCAGCTTGTCGTCACGGTTCTTTGCGGGCGCTTCGTCTTTCGCAGCGTCCTCGCGATATTCCAATCCGAGATTCGACCCAACGAACACCCACGACTCGAATCCCTCCGGAAGCTTGAGCTCACCCTGCTCGGTATATTCCGGTCCTCGCGCTCCGGCTGATTTCGCGGCGGTGGCGACTGCGGGTTTTGTCGGCTTTTGCTGATCTTCTGACTGCACGTGGTGCGCAATCCATCCGGCCGACAAAAGCAGGATGGCAACGGGAATGAACCGGCTGCGACGGCGACGGATGCCTGACAGAGTTTCCATAGGAAGTCGCTCCTGGCGTGGACGCTTGAGACTCGCGGATTATCACGGTCTCACTGTACGCGGACGACCGCGCTCGTTCAACGATCGAGCTGCTGGAGCAGGTCGCGGATCGTCGATTCGGCTTCGAGCTTTTCGGCCGTCATGTGCTCGACGGCCGTTCGCAATTCGGAGTCGCGCTGTGCGACGGCTTCCTGCCCGGCCCGCAGGGCCTGTTCCCGGGCTGCGAGCTGGGCTTCCTGCTCCGAGATCCATTCCACGAGCGCCTGCCGTTCGGCGCGAAACTCTTCCCGCTGTTCGTGCACCCGAACCTGCGCCTGCTCGATCTCCTGGTGCTGGCGGATGAGCGATTCGCGGGTGTGCCGGTAGTACTCGGCGAGAACGGCGCGGGCTTCGTCGATGCGCTGTCGCGTTGCTTCGGTGCCTGCCGTCTGCATGAGCTGCGCGGCCGATTCTTCCACCGCCAGCCGCAATTCGAGCGTCTGGCGGTTGGTTTCTTCGAGCTCGGCCCGCAGCCGGTCGAGGCGCTGGCGCCGGGTTTCGAGGTTTTCGGCGTGCATGGCGAGCATGTCCTGCTGGCGGCGCAGGTCGGCCTTCTGCGAATCGCGATCCTGCTCCCACGCAGCCTGATCGCGGCGCAGTTGCGCAAGATCGTTGCCCAGCCGGTCTTCGAGCGCCCTGCGCTCTTTGAACAAGACCTGGCGCTCACGTTCGATCGACTGCTGCCGCTCGTTGAGCAGGTCGCGTTGCCGGTCGAGCTGGCGGCTGCGCAGCAGAACCTGTTCTCGCGTTTCTTCTTCGCGAGTGCGGGCCACCTGCTGCTCGTGCCGGAAGGCATTCTGCACGCCTTCGAATTCGTGCATCGTGCGCTGCAGGTGCTCCTGCTGAAATCGGTGGCGGTTGTCGAGCAGGACCGATCGCTGTTTGAGTTCGGTCTCGGCGGCGTCGTGCTCGGCGACAAGGTCGGCGCGCAACCGCTCGAGCTCGCCGTGCTGCCGCGCCTGCAGCGCTTCGAGGGCCTGCGTCTGCTCGTCGCGGTCGCGGATCAACTGCTCGCGCTCGGCATTCAGACTGTGGCGTTCGCGAAGGAGCGTCTCGTGCAGTTCCTTGAGCTCGGCTTCGAGCTGAAGACACGCGTCGGCCCGCTGAGACAGGGCGGCCTCCTGCCGGGCGATTCCGGATTCGCGCTCGTCGAGCCCGGATTCGATTTGTGCGATCCACAGCCGCTGTTCGCGGCGTTCCTGGTCGACCTGGGCAAGTTGCGAGTGCAACCGCTGCTCGCGGCGATCGATGTCGGCGTACTGCTGCCTGAGATGGGCGGCGATCTGGCCGGTTTCGAGGGCAAACCGATCGTCATCGCCGTCGACGGCAACGCGGGCCGCCGGCGCGACCAGCCGCACGTCGACCCCCGAGTCCGGATAAACTGGTACGTTGCGCGCGGGAAACTGCCGCTGCGCGGCCACTTCGAGAACCCGCTCGTGCTTCGCCGGGGCCGCTGCGCCTTCGTGCGGGGCGTCGACCCGCAGGGCCACGCCCTCGGCGCTGGCACGCGCCGCGTCGTGCCCAGGCACGGGCGCGGCGGGTTCAGCAGGCGACGGATCGTTCATGCCGGGAGTCCTTTCCCTGGCGAACGCGCGGGGGCGATTCAGCCGAGTTGCTTATTCAACGACGACGCGAGCTTGTCTTTGCTGGCCAGCCCCACGATGCGATCAACGAGCTCGCCCCCCTTGAAGACCAGCACGGTGGGGATGCCGCTGATGCTGTAGGAAGACGCCGTGTTGGGGTTGTCGTCGGTGTTCAACTTGCCGACGCGGATCTTGCCCGCATATTCGTTGGCCAGCGTGTCGATTGTGGGGGCCAGCATCTTGCACGGACCGCACCACGGCGCCCAGAAATCCACCAGCACCGGCTGCTCGCTCTTGAGCACCTCGGTTTCGAAATTTGCATCGGTGAACGACAGTACGTTTCCTGCCATGACTTCAGTCTTTCTGTCTCAAAGTCGTTGAGAAAATCGTTCGACAAGGAACGAATGGAATCGTCAGAATTGACCGTGCGAATTATAGGAAATCGAGAAATCATGTCAACGCACGAATCAGGGCCGATTCGCCGCAAGATCAGGCGTATCAACGACATTCGTGCGAGCAGCCTCGACAGGCTGGCGCGGGCCCGCGACAATAACCTCGTTTCCAGCCGATTGAAATCCGAAATCTCAATTCTGAAATCCGAAATGCCCCTCGTGTGCCCCGTCCCGATCCCTTTTTCCCGCCCGATTCGGCTGGGCGTGCTGATATCAGGCGGGGGAACAACGCTGGCGAACTTTGTCGAGCAAATCGCCGCGGGAAGCCTGTCGGCTGAGATTGCACTGGTCATTGCCAGCCGCGGCGATTGCGTGGGCGTGGGCCGGGCCCGTCAGGCTGGCCTGCGCTGCGAGGTCGTGGAGCGCAAATCGTTCGCAGGCGCGGCCGAATTCTCGCAGGCCGTATTCGCGCTGTGCCGTGAGGCACGTGTCGATCTCGTCACTCTGGCGGGGTTCCTGTCGTTGATTGAAATTCCCGGCGACTTTCAATACCGCGTAATGAATATCCACCCGGCCCTGATTCCCGCTTTCTGCGGGCCCGGGTTCTACGGGCACAAAGTGCACGAGGCCGTTCTGGCGCGGGGCGCCCGGGTCAGCGGCTGCACGATTCATTTTGCAGACAACGATTACGACCACGGTCCAATCATTACTCAGGTCGCCGTGGACGTTCACGACGACGACACGGCCGACACGCTCGCGGCCCGCGTGTTTGCCGCCGAGTGCCGCGCTTACCCGGAAGCGATCCGCCTGTACGCCGAGGGGCGCCTCGAGATCCAGGGCAACCGGGTCAGTAGGTCAGGCTTTCCAGCCTGACCTACTTTTTCGGACGAGTTGACTGTGACGTACGGATTGCTAACGTTTCTTGATTAACAAATCAGCCGCAAACCCTTCGAGACCCGAGGAGAGATTCACATGGGCGCCAATCACGCCGGGGAACGCAAACGCAGGAAACTGAAGAACACGAAGAAGATTCTGCGCACGCAGCTCAAGAAGGCGAAACCCAAAACGTCTTAGCACTGCTCGACGCTGCGGATTCCGAGTTTCGAACTCCGAATTCCGCATTCATCGTTCCGGCTCTGCCTCCCGATATTCGCGCCTCCGCGCCAGACACGCGTCCCCCGCCAGTTCGTAATCGCGGCACACCTGGGGGCGCCATTCGTAGTGCCGGCAACGCCGTGACGCCGCGTCGAACCACAGGCACCGCTCCTGCGGTTCCTGTCCGCGGTTGAGCCCGCCGAAGTGGTCGTCGATTTCGCGGACCAGTTCGTCCGGCAGATCCGGAGGACGAAACGGATGCGGGCCATTCCATCCCGACCGCGCCGCGTACAGCGCCACAGGCGACCCGATCCCTTCGCAGCACAACCCGCACCCGTCGCACGTGGCGGGTTGAAGGATCGACAATTGATGGAAATCGGGAGCGGACACGAGCAAATTCTGGACTTATCTTTCGATCCGGCCGACTGAGAAATTTGTGATGTTATCCCGCTCGTCCTTTGGAACCGTTCGCGGTTCGTTCTCCGGCGGGAGATGTCCGCCGGCGCCGTATTTGCCGTCCTTGCCCGGCGAGATGATCTGCATCGATAGGGGTTTGTACCACTTGACCTGTTTGCGATCGAGACGCGGATTTCCGGCCATGTAATACGGCTCAAACGCCCCGTTGTCTGCCGTCTCGCAGTCGATGTGAAATGAGTAACCTGCGCCGTCGTACGCGCTGAAATACAGATAAGGGTTGACCTGACCATCAAGCGTGTCGATCAATTCCGGAAATCCATCGCGGTCGCGATCGATCAGCCGAGATTTGTCCGTCAGTTCGAAGAACGGCCCCTCGCGCTTCTCGCCGCGCGAAAAAGGATTCTTCGGGTCCCGGCCGAATCCGATCGGAGACCCGTGGTCAGAGATGCCGCCGAGGAAAAACACAAGGCATTCGGCGCCGTCCAGGTCGAGCTCGTCGTCGACCTTGCCGTTCGAGTTGAAATCGACCCAGTCGCGGTCCACCGTTCCGTCAGCATTCTCGTCGACCTGGCACGTTAGAACTGGAAACTGCGGCCAGATTCTCTGAAAGAAGTCAACCGTGCGCTGCTCAATCCGAGAGTGCACATCGGTCCCTTTAAGATCGTAGGGATGCTCGCTCGGACGCTCGTGAAGGATGATCCGGCTGGGAGGTTCTGTTCCGAATTTTGCCTTGAACGCGGAAATTGCGGATTCAAGACCCTTGATCTCCATCGCGACTCTCGCCTCGCCAACAGGCACTCTCGGTCCAAAGTTCGGTACAGCCAGACACGAAAAGACCAATAAGCAGATGATCGCGAAACCGAAGCCGATGAAGACACGGAAGGGAGAGAATTCGCTCGGCATAGAGCTACTCCGCGAGTGTCTCGCCGATGCACTTGTCGAGGATCGCGACCATTTCGTCGATCTGTTCGGCCGTCACAGTCAGGGCCGGGCCGAACGCGATCCAGTGGGGGTCGAACCGGCAGAGCAGGCCCTGTTCCAGCGCCCGTTTGCCGACTCGCACGCCAAATCCCGGCTTGGCCGGGAACTGGGCCTTGGTTTTCAGATCGGAGACGAACTCAATCGCCTGGAACAACCCCTTGCCGCGGATGTCGCCGATGATTCCGTACTTCTGCGAGATCCGCTCGAAGCCGCTGCGCAACCGGGCCCCCTGCTCTCGCGAATTGCGGCACAGGTCGCGCTCCAGAATTTCGTGAATGATGGCAATCCCTCCTGCGCATGCCACCGGTCCGCCTTCCCAGGTGTGGCCTTCGACGAAGCCGGGGTTCTTTTCGATCGGCCCCCAGAACGCCTCGGCGATTCCCTTCCGGCAAATCATCGCCGACAGCGGGATATATCCGCCGCTCAAGCCCTTTCCCGTGCAGATGACATCGGGAGTCACGCCGAACGTCTGCGCGGCGAACATCTGTCCCGTGCGGCCGACGCCGGTGATGATCTCGTCGAAAATCAGAAGGATGTTGTGGCGGTCGCAGATCTCTCTCAGGATTCGCAGGTATTCCTCCGGCGGATCGATCACTCCACCGGTGTGGCCGATCGGCTCGACCATGATGGCCGCCACGGTCGACGGGTCTTCCATGTCGATGACGCTGTCGACGATCGTCGCGCACGTGATGCCGCAGTCGGGGTAGCTCTTCCCGAACGGGCAGCGGTAGCAGGTGGGGGGAAATACTTTGACGAACCCGGCCGGCAGCGGCTCGTTGACCGTTTTCCGCGACTTCAGCCCCGACGCGGCCAGCGAGCCCATCGTCGAGCCGTGCCACGACTGATAGCGGCTGATGATCTTGTATTTTCCGGGATTGCCCGTCAGGCGATGGTACTGCCGCGCCAACTTGATCGCCGCTTCGGTGACTTCCGATCCGCCGCACTCGAATTTGACGGTCGACAGATCATCCGGCGCGACCTCGGCCAGCAAATTGGCCAGTTGCACAGCGATGGGATTGGTGCCGTGCATGGGGGGAGAGAAATGCAGCGTATCGAGCTGCTTTTTTATGGCCTCGATCACGCGGCGGTTGTTGTGTCCGACCGAAGCGGTGTAAATGCCCGAGATGGCGTCGTAGTAACGCTTGCCGGTGACGTCCCAGTAGAACACGCCGTCGGCCCGTTCCATGACGAGCGGGTGCTTCGACCACTCGGCCATCTGATCGCGGACAAAAATCTGCCGCAGGAATTTCTCTTCGGTTGTTTGAGTCGGGAGCGGCAGGTGCGGAGTCATCGCGGCAGGTTCCGTCGAGTCATGCAGTTGGAGAGCGGCTTCCAGCGCTGGTGTCGATTGAACCGACGCCGTACCGTCACACTGCTCTTATACCAGCGCGGCCGCGGACGGACCACGATTGGACCGCTCCTGGCGGAACGGAATGCCGCTTCGGGGAACGCAACCCGGATGGGGCCGGGCTATCGCAAGTCGTCGCAGAGGCCATCGGACATCACAACGCGGCCAGCCTGCGCTGCCGTGCCGACCTGCACGTGTGCCGTCAATTTCACGGCGACACGGTTCCCGTCGACGATTTCGGCGAGGATGGTGCTCTGGCCCGGCTGTTTGGCGCGAAGCTTGAGCAGCGAACGGTGGCTGCCTCCGGGGGGAACCGAGGCGACTTTCTGTTCGAGCGACTGTGACACTTCGTGGACGAGGCCGGGGGGCAGCTCGATTGAGACAACCAGGTTGCGCGCCGCCGTCGTTCCCGTATTTGTCAGCGTGAGGATGTAGCTGCACGACTCGTTCAATCCGACTTTGGCCGGCCCCGAGATCTCGAACTTGAACGGCACTTCAACCGCTGGCTTCTGAGAAGGGCGCACGTCGCGGGGGGCCGGGGTCGCAACAGTGCGACGCGCCGGCGTGCGCGGAACTTCTCGCGGTGCGACGACAACTGTCTCGGACGAACGGCTCCTGGTGGCCGACGCCCGGGGCGATTCTGCGCCGCGAGGCGCATCGGTGCGGGTGCGCTGCTGCTGCCAACCGGGATGCTCACGCGTCGCCGGCAGCTCGGTACGGGCACGGTGAAGCTCAGGCTTGTGCTCGGGTGCGGGCTGCCGCGCAGGCCGCGTTTCGCTGAGGACGGCATCGTCGTCGGCTTCGATGCGGTCTCTCGGTTTCTTAATCTCGTCTTCCCGCTCACCGTTCGTTTTCAAGAGCACTGGCTCTGTCGCCGCGACGTGGCGCGCCGGTTCGGGCTGCTCATCTTCCTCTGCCGGCGTTTGCTTCTCGGCCAGCTTCGGTTCGAATTCGATTTTCGGGACTCCCCGGCTGATTCCCGGCTTGGAAGGTTCAGGCGTCCAGTCTTCAGAATCATCCTCTTCGATAAATTTCCGTCTGGCAGGCGTCTTGACGATTTTCGGCTCGTCGTCGTCATCAGCGTCACGAGAGAATTTCCGGGGCGTGAGAAACGGATCGTCGTCGGGCGGCTCGTCGGTACGTTCGTCGTCGGCCTCGTCGCGCATCGCGAATCGATCAAAGGGATCGTCGTCGCTGCGCAGGCCGCGCATGATGTTGGTGTCCGGATCGCCGAGGTCGTCTTCGAGGTCAGTCTTCACGACGGTGGGCGACGGGATCTCGGGCGGGCCGTTGATCCAGTCGATGCCGGCGCTGATGATCAAGAGCAGGGCGAGGAGGATGCCGAATAGGCCGGCCGTCGTCGCGGCGACGTAGCCGGGGTTTTCCTCCCAGCGCCGCTCGATTTCGAGCCACAGACGCCCGATGACAATTGAAGTGCGCCGAATCGACCTGCCGTAAACCGTCTGCCGCATCCTGATAGGCACGAGAACCGCCGCTCCTTCCCTGGAGAATCCTGATTTCGCACGCGACTTGTCTCAGGATGGACCCGGCGGGTCAAGATCAGTCGCGCGTCGCCGTCTCCACATTGATCCGGATGTGGTCGAGATTGAGGCCCCCCACGACCAGGCTGGAAACGCCGGGGGTTTGCAACACGAACCGGATCGCCTGGTCGGCGGGCAACGCCCCCGAAGCCAGACCTTTCTTGACGATCACGCCGACGCCCCGCCTGGCGGCTTCGCCGATGACTTTGCCGCACGACTGGTCATGCAGATGATGTTCGACCATGATCGCATCGGCCCAGTCGAGCGCCAGGCGCGCCCCGGCGGCCGTCTTGCCCGACAGGCCGATCGCCCGCACGAGACCGCGGCGCTTCAGGTCCTGCAATTCGGGGACGACTTCGGTCGTCTGCTGAATCTCGACGTCGGCCCCGTTCGAATGGATGAAGACGAGATCGAGCACGTCTGTCTTGAGTCGCGACAGGCTCCGCTCGATGCTTGCGCGCACCGCGGCGGACGAATAGTCGTAAGTCGATTGCCCCTGTTCGAATGTCTCGCCGACCTTCGTTGATAGCGCAAACTCGCCGCGCCGATGTGCGATCGCCCGGCCGATGCGTTCTTCGCTGGTTCCATAAGCGGGGGCGGTGTCGATGTACGTGATTCCCAGGTCGAGAACGCCGTTCAGCAGGCGATCGACCTCGCAATCGTCAGGAAGCGAGTACCCTGTTGCGTACTTGATGTTCTGGTTGCGGCCGATCTTGAAGGCGCCGAACCCGATCGGGCTGACCGAGAGCCGCGTGTTTCCCAGCAGTCGTGATTGCATGGCGCAGGTTGGCGGATCAATTTGAAATTCTTGGGCACGGCCGGGCCGATTATATCGCCTCGAACCGGCCGGCGGGAATTGCAGGGGTGTCCAAAGCGGCAGGTACACTCGATGTGCCGTCCGTCGAGCGTAGGGGGGACTTTAGTCCCCGCGTGACAATTTTTCGTGTGGACTGAAGTCCACCCTACAAAAATCCACCGCCTCGGAGTGTGCCTGCTGCTTTGATTACGATCGACCAATCGGTCGGCTGTCGGCCCTTGATAAACGGCCCGGCATCCTGTGTACTGGGAAAGCACTCTGCATACCCCCCGCCTCACACACCTTGCGTGACCCGCCCTGGAGAGCCCCGGATGCACGGATTCGACGACGTTCCCCCTCCCGCCGAAGACGCGCCCGCAACCGGCCCCTGGTACCGCGAATTGAATCGTTACCACTGGTTTGTGCTGGTGGTTGCCGCGCTGGGATGGTTGTTCGACACGATGGACCAGCAACTGTTCAACCTGGCCCGCGTCCCCGCCATGAGAGAATTGCTGGCCGATCCGGAAACCGGGACTGTCGATGGCGCCGTCGTGGCCAAGTTCGGCGGCTATGCCACGTCGATTTTTCTGATCGGGTGGGCCACGGGAGGTCTCGCGTTCGGCGTTCTGGGCGACCGGATCGGTCGCGCCAAGACAATGTTGCTCACGATCCTGATTTATTCTCTGTGCACGGGATTGAGCGCCCTTTCGGTCGGATTCTGGGACTTTGCATTCTACCGGTTCATCACTGGACTCGGCGTGGGCGGCGAATTTGCCGTTGGCGTATCGCTGGTCGCGGAGGTGATGCCGAATCGGGCGCGACCCTTCGCACTCGGCCTGCTGCAGGCCCTGTCGGCGATCGGAAACGTGACGGCCGCGCTGATCAGCATCGGACTGGGGCATCTGGAACACACGGGGCAGGTGGGCAGCGCCTGGCGAGTCATGTTTGTCATCGGAACGGTGCCCGCGTTGCTCGCCATTCTCATTCGCCGGCGGCTCAAAGAGCCCGAACGCTGGCAGTCGGTGGCCGCGACCGGCACGCAGGTCAAGCGGCTCGGATCATACGGCGAGCTGTTCGGCAATCCGCGCTGGAGGAAGAACGCCATCATCGGCCTGCTCCTGGCATTTTCGGGAGTGGTCGGCCTGTGGGGAATCGGGTTCTTCAGCATTGACCTGAATCGATCGGTCTTCAGCAAGAAATTCATCGGCGAAGCGCGGCAACAAGGCGAAGCCGAACGCGATCGCGAGTTCGTGGCCGCGATCGTTCGTTCCCCGGAAGAACTCGACCGACTGGAAAAAAAGAAAACGCCGGAGGCGCGAAACCTGCTCAGCCTGGATGCCGGCAATGGCGATCCGCAGGCGCTGTATGCGGCCGTGCTGAAGCTCCGCGATCGAAAAGAATCGGTGACGCGCGAATCGGTTCTCGATCTGCTCGATCAGCCGCCGAAAGGGCCGAAAGACCCGCCGGCGCAGTCGGTATCCGATCGCCAGCGGCGCCGTGAATATCTGGACGGTTCACAATCGTCGGCAGGCGGCGGCGATATTGCTGCCCATGCCGAGCGGATCATTCAACGCACCAAACGAATCGACGGCGACCTCACGCTGTGGGCCGGGATTACTTCGATGATGCTCAATATCGGCGCATTTTTCGGAATCTATGGTTTCAGCTACTTTACCCATTATGTAGGGCGCAAGCCTGCATTTGCGCTGTCGTTTGTTGCGGCACTCGCCAGCACCGCCATGGTGTTTGCTTACTTGAATGAATTCAATCAGATCTTCTGGATGATCCCGATCATGGGCTTCTGCCAGTTGGCGCTGTTCGGCGGTTACGCCATCTATTTCCCCGAGTTGTTTCCCACGCACCTTCGCAGCACGGGCACGTCGTTCTGCTACAACGTCGGCCGATTCGTTGCGGCCAGTGGGCCGTCGGTCCTGGGGCTGCTGACGGGCGAGGTGTTCGCCGGGAAACCCGAGCCGATGCGCTACGCCGGGATCGCCATGTGCTCGGTGTTTCTGATTGGCCTTGTTGTCCTGCCGTTCGCGCCCGAAACAAAAGGCCAGCCGCTGCCGGAGTGATGGGAGGCCAGCGCGCTACTTGGATGGCGCGGCGACGGTGGCGGCGATCGGCGTGGGGATGGAAGCCGGCTGCAGGCGGGGGACGTTCAGCGCGGGCTCTGCCTCGTCGACGGCCGGGGCCAGCTTCAGGATGATCAGCGTGGCCGCGCGGGCGAACGACGATAATCCGAACAGCACCAGATACGTCTCGTGCGACTGGCCCAGCAGCTTCAGCACGCCGCCGCCAATCAAAGCTCCGATCACCAGCGCCACGGCGTTGGCCAGATTGAAGATCGTCAGAATGCTGGTCCGTTCTTCGCGGCGGCAAGCCTCGAAGAACAACAGGAACATCGCCAGCTCGTACGCGGCCCAGACCGCGCCGGCGGCAAACTGCAGCACGACAAGCTGTGCATAGGTGTGTGCGTACAGCCAGAGTCCCGAAACCGGCATGATGCCGATGCCCCCCACCCACAAGAGTTTGCGCACGCCGAACTGTGTGGCGAACCGGCCGCACGCCGGCAGCATGAGGATCTTCGCCACAAATGACGTGGCCAAGAGTCCCACGTAGTCGAGGTACGAGATTTTGAGCTGCCCCAGCATGAACGGAGAAAAGTATGGCCCTGAAATCTGCACGGCCACCTGCACCGCCAGAAAATACAGCAGCAATCGCTCGCTCGAACCGCCCCTGATCCGTGAACACAGCTCGCGCAGCGTCACCTGTTTCTGTTCGGCGTGCACGGCGACCGACTCGCTCTGCCGCGACAGGAACCTGGCCGACAAGCTCCGGCACACGGCCGCCAGAGCAAAGATGACGGCGAACGCTTCGAGCACGTGGCCCGAGTGTTTCCCGTATTGCAGAGCGGCCCCGCCGGCCAGAAATCCTAAGAGCGTGCCCGCCTGGCCGAACCGGGTCCGCATGGCAAAAAACGGCGCCCGCACGCGAAACGGAACGACCGTCTCCATCCAGGTGTTCCAGGCCGGGCCGGCCCCCAGCCCCGCGCCCCAGTACAGTGCCACCGACGCAAACACGCCCCACACCGGCATTGTTCCGACGATCGAGGCAATCACCAGCGGCACGAAACTGGCGGACTGCAGCGCCACGCACGTCAGCACCCAGCGCCGGTTCGAGCCGAGCCACGTCACGGCGGCCGGCGAGATCATTTGCAGAATGGCCCCCATCAGCAGGGGGACCGATGCCACCAGTCCCGAGGCGATCTCCCCCATTCCCATCGCCAGAACGAAGGCGGGGAAGTAGGTTTCGCCGATCCCGACCGTGACGGCGAACGCCGCGCCGTCCGAAACGCTGTTGCGCAGGTTTTTGCGCAGCGCGCGGCGACGAGGGCGACGAACCATCGCAGAGGATGTGCCGAATTTTGAGGGCGAAACGTGCGGAGACCGGCGTTCGGTCTCCACGAAGGCTTCCTCACTTCCCAGTGTCGGGGAGTGAGCCGAATGAGTCTTCATGGACAACAGACGAGACTGGTGAGGTCGTTCAAGGAGTGAGAGGGGGGATTGAGGGCCGGATGTTAGCAGACATCGAAAACTCTGGAAAGATCGTCACGGCGCAGGCAACAAGGCATTGCGGCGGTGGCAGTTACGGCACGGTTTATTGGGAATGATGAATGACGAAAATCAAATGACGAAGGAACGACGAAAATCAAAATCCCAAAGACGAAGGGCGACTTCGCAATGACGCATTTCGCACCGTTTCGGTTCGCGCTATCACTGAGCACTCAGAATTCTGTGCTCGGCTCGCCTCCCGACCTTGTCACGAGCGCGTCGTAGACGTTGGCGTTAATGTTCGGCGAAATGACCTGC